>CAJTUV010000034.1 GCA_910579515.1 uncultured Hungatella sp. | reverse complement strand
GCGACCTTGCCAAGGTCGAGGCCGCGGGTTCGAGTCCCGTCTCGCGCTCTTTTTTATTGTCATTGAAAATACAGGGTTTCTTGAAAGAATCCTGTAAAATCAATGGTTTTAAGAGCCTTTTAATGTTATAAACATAATAATCAAAGTGATAGATATAACATTTGTAGGGTGTCAAGTATCACACGAAATATCACACGATTTCAGAAGTGATTTTCTGAAAATGTTCGTTGATTTTTTTAGTTTGGCGTACTGTTTCAATATCAATGGCGTTTCTATAAACGGTCTTCATTACGTTGTCACTGGACCAGCCGCCTCTCTGAAGGATATATTGGTCAGGAACTCCAATCGCGTGCATGATAGAGGCAGCATAGTGCCTCAAATCGTGGAAGCGGAAATGGGGAACTCCTGCATTTTTTACAGCTTTTTCAAAAGCATGGGTAAGGGCGTTAGGATTTTTTTCGATAATCCTTCCGGTCCTTCCCTTTATTTTTTTGATAACAAAGTCAGGGTATTCGATAGTCCGGTAGGATCCATAGGTCTTTGGCTGCTTAATGTAGTATATCTGGCCAGGGCCCAGAACCATGCTTTTTGTTACAGATACTTTGTTTCCTTTAATATCTGAGGCTTCCAGGGCACAAATCTCGCCGCGCCTCATAGGACCGAACGCTGCCAGCAGGACGGCAATTTCCAGCTCAGTGCCTTCAACAACCTTAAGAAGCTGCTTTACATCTTCATCAGATGGACAGTATAATTCTGGGCGCTCTTTTTCAGGAAGAGTGACTTTGATGACCAGATCAGGAGCAAACATATCGAGGGCCGCCGCCAGAAGCCCGTAGTGGTTTCGTACCGTCTTAGCAGACAGGCCATTCTTTGAGAGGCTGCTTATCCATATCTGTATATCTGTGCTGTTTATTTCATCCAGATAGATCCTTCCGATATCTCTCATACGGTATTCCTGCATACCTATATAGCTTCTTATGGTGCTGGGGGACAGAACGCCTTCCTTGGCTTCTATGTAGCGGCTTACGGCCTCATAAACGGTAATGCGGCTGGGTTTCTTACTGGCTTTTCCTGCCTTCCATTGTGCGGCCAGAAATTTGGCTTCCTGTCTTGTTGGAGCGGTAAAGGATTTATAATGTTTTTTACCATCCACGTCGGTATAATCGTAGACCTGGATACGGATGTTTCCTGAGGGTAGCTGATTCTTTTTCTTCTTTGCCATAGTATCATTCTCCTTTTTCCTGAAATTTGAGCATAAAAAATACACCATACCTTTGACAGTTGGTGCCGGAGATGATACAATATCTTTGGGATATGGTTGTATCATCTCTGACATAATGTCCAAGATACAATTTATGTAATGCCGTTCCTGTTGGCGCAGGGGCGGTTTTTACATTTGACAAAACTTAAAAGATTATGTATAATAAGATTGAAATAAAATATAATGTTTATAAGAAGTTGAATGTTGCGAATACGTGGCAGGGTGTAAAATGCTGTGAAGCTCACCTGGGAGGAAAGGTTCAACTTCTTTTTTAGTGTTGTAGAATTCCCCTTTTTAAAATCCAGCATTTGATATACATAAAATTCGCTATGGTGCAGGGGCGGTTTTTACATTTTTATTTTAGTTTTTTTATAAATAATTTTTTTATAATCAAATTGTATTTAGATAAGTCTAAGATCGACGAATTAAAAATTAATTCCATAACTTCACAGAACATTTCATAAGTACAAAGATTAAATGGCCCAATAAACTCTTGATACGATTTTTTAGATATATCCTCGCTATAATATTCCTGCAATTTACATATAGAGGAGGCGATATAGCTGTCAATTTCTACTGGGGCGTAATTTTTCATTACCTCATCATTTTTTAATTGTAATCCCCTTTTATAACCAATAAGCCAGTTATTTTTACATCCACTAAGAGCCAGTAGAACACATTTTAAAAGTGCCTTCAAAGCAAGTTCATATTCTTCTTTTTCCAATAGTAATTCATACGCACTGATATATAAATCTTGTAACTTAAAATATTCAAATTGCCCTATTTCAGAGCTTGTTTTTTTAAGCTTCAAAATATTGACATTTAAAAGTGATAGAATAATATCGTTAAAACTAACAGTTCCGCTGCTTTTTTCTTTTTCATTTTGATACTGCCAAAAGCTTATGCCCCATTCGGGATTTTGCTTTAACTTTATGTAATCATAATGATCCGTTACAAATTTTTTCCCTTTATAAGATAAAGAATAGTATGGTTCATTAGCCAAAGGGATTTTTGATATATCCAGATTAGAAAGTATTCGTTCAATTAAAACAGGTTTATTTCCTGTTTTCTTTAGATTATGTTCAGTTAGAATGTCTTTTAAATCGACTACTTTCATCATACCTAATATATCTTCGGGAGGGGATGGGCAAATTAATCCTTCATTTTTGAGTTCATTAAAAAACCGTGATATATTAATAATTCCATACTCATAGTAAAAGTACTCAGGAAAAGAATCATCTTCTTTATATGGGTGCTTTTCAAACTGACTTAAAAATATAGTTTTTATAAAATCAGTATTGGGCGGAAGCCTATTTTCTTTAGAATCATCATCTATAGGAGGATTATCCTCTTCTGAAGCTGGTAGTTTAGTATTTTTTTGATTTTTTTTATTAAAAAGCCAAGAAAAGTCTCGTTTTTCTGATGTCAGCCATGCAATTATATATGGAACGGGCATAACAAGCAAGATTATTATCCACTGGTAAATAGTATATTGCGAAATATGCTCATAAATATCAGAAAACCAAAATAATGTCCAAACAATAAGAAAAATATTCCTAATAATATTCATATTATCTTTTCCTTTGCACGTCTTTTATTTTTCATACTCAACTTACAGTATTTCCATAATTCACCGTCGCTCATAATATTGACAGAAGAACAAATGTTTGATACTATATAAATAACAAATAGAACAAACGTTCGTATTGGGAGATGAGTATATGGATTACAAAAGACTTATTATTGAATTGCTTGATAGAATAGAGAATGAAAACTATCTTATGTATCTCTATAAACTAATCAAGACGTTTTTGGACTGAGGTTAAAGCCTTAGTCCTTTTCTTTTGTAAGCTTTTCAGCAATTTCTGCTAATAGTGACCATTGGTCTTCTGATAGATTTGCTAAAACTGAAATGAGGCGATTTTTGAAAGAATCTTCATCCTCATTTAGTAATTGCTTGGTCAACCTTGCAATTTCAGTTTGACGGTCAATAGGAGGGAATATATTTCCTTCTCCAGTTCGGAGCCAGCTTTCGTTAACGTTGCATTTGGTGCATATTAGGGAAATTGCAGCGTCGCTGGGATTGCGATTCCCTGCTTCGTATCCAGCAATATTGTTTCTAGCTACACCTAATTTATCAGCAAATTCTTGCTGAGTCAGACCTAATTCCTTTCTTAGTTTTTTGATTCGGTCTTTCAATTTATCACCACCTTTCTAAAAATGATTATAACGCATATTTGTTGCATAGTCAACAAAAAGTTGCAAACGAACAAAAAGCTATTGACAAAAGTTCGTATGTGATATAAAATAGGCTCGTAAGCAACAAAAATAAAAAGGAGGAATTTCATGTCAGAAAAAGGAAAGGAAGCTTTAGAAACTATTTTTAAAGCTATCCCTAAACTGTCAGACTTCCAACGGGGGCGATTGCTCGGAATGGCGGAAATTATTGAAGAGCAAAATCGGCATGGAGAAGGTGAGATAGGGGATAGTGAAGAGAGGAGGTGAGGGAGAAGTGAGGGATTTTGTAGAACTAGCAAGTTCCATTGACCAGAGCTTGCCCATTATGAAGCAAAAGGAAATCATGTGTGATGCGTTGCTGGAGGACTTAAGAAGCATAAAAGGCAGGGATTTGGCACCCTACCTTTTGGAATGTGTTTTTGACACAATCGAACCTGGGACACGTATTGTTTTAAAGTTTCCGCTGAGAACGCATATAATGGATTCCCTTATCAGTTAGGTCAAACGTAATGGGCTCTGGAGGGGAGATACTGATTTGATAAGAATAAACATTGTCAGATACATTATCTATATATCCATCCCTATCTAACTGCTGGGCGCCATTTATAGAATAATACAAATCATTACCATTTTTACATAGATAAGAGAAATGGCAGTCATAGCTTTTTAAATAGTATTCGTATGCTTTACTCAGTAACTCTAATGCAGCAGGACTCATAGTTTGTTCTCCTTTCTTACGTACTCGGCCTGGCGTGGCCTGTATGGACAGTATAGCACATGGAAGGAGTAAGTACTAGATAAAAGCTGGGAAGGATGTAAGCGCAGAACTATGAAAACAGAATATAAAATCAGGAGGTAACTATTTGGGAGATTTAATCAAAGTTAATTATGGCACAGAACAGCCAACAGTATCGGCCAGAGATTTGCATGAGGGATTAGAAATCAGTACACGTTTTAATGACTGGTTTCCCAGAATGGCAGAATATGGATTTTTAGAGGGGAAAGACTTTTACTCAAAAATGAGTAAAACCTCTGATAAGGGAGGAAGACCATCTATTGATTACGAAATTACTGTAGACATGGCAAAACAAATCTGCATGATTCAGAGGACAGATAAAGGCAAACAGTACAGAGAATATTTTCTGGAATTAGAAAAAGCCTGGAATTCTCCGGAACAGGTTTTCGCAAGAGCCTTGCATATGGCCGATAAGGTGGTTGACAGCCTAAAGGAACGCTGTAAGTTCCTTGGCGGACAAGTTGTGGAGCAGCAGAAGGTAATTGAAGAGCTTCAACCAAAGGCTTCCTATTATGACATGATTCTTCAATGTAAAGACCTCATTGCTACAACTACCATTGCGAAGGACTACGGAATGTCAGCAAAGAAGTTTAATGCAATGCTTCATGACATGGGCGTACAGTTCAAACAAGGAGATATCTGGGTTTTGTATGCCAAATATCAGGGACAAGGCTATCTGAAAGCGAAAACCCATAATTATGCGGATACGACAGGAACACAGCATTCAAAGGAACATGCTTACTGGACGCAGAAGGGAAGATTATTCCTGTATGATTTTCTGAAGCAGAAGAGTATTTTTCCCGTGATGGAACAGTAAGGCAGGAGGTGAAGATAGATGGGAAAGAAGACTTCATATCAGAAAGCACATGAGAACATAGCCGCACTTATCAGTGAACTTAAAGTCAGAAAAAAATGGACAGATGAGGAAGTGGGAAAGCTGGTGGGAGAAAATGGGATAAAAGCGGAATCGCTGCGGAATAACCGCAACAATGGCAGGCTCCCATCCATGAGATTCTGTGACGTTATGAAAATAGCAGAAATGAGCGGCTATAACGTGGAATTTATAAAAAGGGGAGCACATGGATGAAGCCATATAAGGTAATCCCCTTCCCAGAGCTGCGCAGGCAGTACCGGAAAGAAATCAACAGAAGAAACAGCATAATAATCACAATCTACCTGGTTGTCTTCTGCCTTACGTGTGCGGCCTTCTACTTATATACATAGAAACGCCCTCAGGGAGCGGGAACTCCCATTGAGGGCAAAAGAAATAAAGGATACTAAAAGTGTAGCAGAAGAGAGGAGAAAAATCAATGGGTGAGATTACAATTTCTACAAAAGAATACAAGGAACTTATTGAAGCGCAGATAAGGATAGCGGTTTTTTCGGACTATGTCAGAGCCAGCGAATTCCGGATTAACAGAGAAGACTGTGCCAGGTATTTGAACTTTAAACTTTCAGAGACGAAAAGTGATGATGGAGACGAAAAATGAGAACGAACTGGTATCACTGTGATATCTGCGGATGTTATCTGGACCCCAATGAGGGATTCCGGTGTGACGAATGCCGCAGTAAGCTACAGCATAGAGAAAACGCAGCAAAGCGGTTTTTAAGCACCGTTTCCGAATCACTGGATGAACCGGAAGCAGAAGTATCATAGAAACGGGATAAAGGAGAAAGAGATGAACCATATCGAAACAGTAATTACACAGAAAAGCGCGGAGATCACCTGTAACTTCGACCAGGTGAAGGAGGCCATCAAAGAACGGCTGGCAGAGTATGAAGGCATTACCTTTACTGAGGAGAGCAAGGCATACGCGAAAAAGGATGTTGCCTCCCTGCGTAAGGAGAAAAAGGGCCTTCAGGACAAGCTTACAGCCGAGAAGAAAAGATATATGGAACCATGGGAGCGGTTTGAGGTTCAGGCCAAGGCGCTTATCTCCATTTATGATGAACCAATTAATGTCATTAGCGGACAGCTCCAGGCGTTTGAGGAGGAACGCATTGCAAAAAAGAAGCAGCTCATCACCCAGCTGTATGAGGAGACGGTTGAGGACAGCATAAAAGAGTATGCGCCGCTGTCCCGTATTTATGACAGGAAGTGGGAGAACACAACCGTAAAAGAAAAGGAGATCCGAAAGGCATTATCGGAAGCGTCTGTCCGTATCCAGGCGGACATTCATACCATACAGCTTATGGATTCAGAGGCAGTTTTGCGGGCGCTGGAGCTGTATAAGAAGGATTTAAACCTGTCCTCAGCAGTGGAATATATCCATCATTATGAGAGCCAGAAAAAGGAGATTGCCGCAAGAGAGGAGGAACGTATCCGCCGCGCAGAAGAGGAGCGTATCCGCCGCGCAGAGCGTGAGAGGCTGCTTGCAGAACAGAGGGCAGAGGAGGAGAAAAAAGCTGCCATCCGTCAGGCAGAGGCAGAAAAACAGGAAGCGCTGAGGAGGGCGGAAGAAGAGAGGACGGAAGCCTTAAGAAGGGCGGAAGAAGTAAAGGCTGTGGAAGTGGAGAGGGCAAGAGAAGAGGCCAGGAAGGAGGCGATAGAGAACCTTATTCCTGATCTGGATGATAATACGAAACTGTATGAGTACCGCATTTCCCTCTCTGAGGGAGCAAAAGGAAAACTGGAGATGTATATGGACAGTGTAGGGATTGAGTGGGAGTTGATGTGATGGACACGTCAGAGGCTAAAAGGAATATCTATCAAAAACTGTCTTATATCCAGCTTAATTTAAAGGCCCCCAAAAACCAGTACAACAAATTCGGAGGCTATAACTATAGAAACTGTGAGGATATACAGGAAGCCTTGAAACCCCTTATGAACGAAATGAGTACCGTGCTTATTATTGGTGATGAGCTTGTTTTGATTGGAGACAGGTACTATATAAAGGCAACCGCCAGATTAATGGATATGGAGAGTGGGGAAGCCATAGAGAATACAGCCTATGCCAGAGAAGAGGCAGAGAAGAAAGGCATGGACGCTTCTCAGATTACAGGAAGCACCAGCAGCTACGCACGGAAATATGCTCTGAACGGCCTGTTCTGCATTGATGACACAAAGGATATGGATTGTTTTCCTGATGATGTAAAAGGCGGAGAAAAGAATACGCAGGATAGTAATAAGAAGACTGCTAAAAGCTCAAAGAGTAAGAGTTCCCCGGAGGGTCAAGGGAAGCCGCTTATAGATGAGCAGCAGATGAATGCACTATTCATGGAAATGGAGAGGGCAAATGTCTCAAAAGAGACGCTCCTCAAAGCTGCCCATGTTGATGATTTTCGAAAATTGACACCAGCTTTATATGAAGGATTGATGGGAAGGCTTAAAGCGACAACAGACAGGCTTCAAAGTCCTCAGAATCATGGTATGGCAGCAGATATGGATGACGGAGGTCTTCCCTGGAGTGTGCCGGAGAAATAGAAAGCATGAACTGCAGCGGGACGCTTAAGAGCATATCGAAAAACTGGATAACCCATAAATGGGAAGTCACTTTTGAAATACAGGAAGACATTACTCATACAGTCTGGGAGATCGCGGATAAGGCTCTTTCTATTACGATAAAAAAATATAGGAAACGTAGGAGCCTGGACGCAAATGCCTATTACTGGCAGCTGCTGTCAAAGCTTGCAGAGGCCAACGGCATATCAAAAAACCGCGCCCATAATATCATGCTTTCCCGTTATGGGCAGATGGAGGAATATGATGGACATCTGGTGTATGTGGTCGTGCCGGATACGCCTGATGGAGCAGAAAAGGCGCTGGAGGCTGAGACGTATCACATTAAGCCCACCAGCCAGGTCCAGAAGGGAGCAGATGGGACTTTATTCCGCACTTATAAAATGCTTAGAGGATCAAGCACCTATGATACAAAAGAAATGTCCTATCTGATAGACGGCCTCGTGGGAGAGTGCAGGGAATTAGGGATAGAAACCCTCCCTCCCAGAGAGCTGGAACGGATGATGGCGGTATATGAACAAAACCATAATAAAAGTATGAGGAGGACAGACTAAATGGAATATGATTACGAGCCAACAGAGGAAGAAATGGAAGAGGCAGGAGCTGAAGAAGACACGGCTGTTGACTTTGATTTTAAGAACCTTCAGATTAATTTTGATGTTGAAAACTTTGCAAGGGGTATCGCGAATGAGGTTAAGAAGACCTTAAAAACAGAGATTATTTCTGAGATGAAAAAAGATGTGCTGGACGGGTTAAAAGATGACATCAGGGAGAATGTCGCCGCCATATCAGAGGAGATCGTGCGTGAGGTCTACGAAAATGAAACGATCATCCTTGGCGGCTGGGGACAGGAAAAGCAGGAGATTTCCATCAAACAGTACCTTTTGAACCAGATCAGGGATTCGTTTAAGGATGGAAAATTCATCACAAAGAAAAAGGACAGCTGGGGTGATGTGGTATCAAAAGAGGTATCCATTGAGGAATATATCAACAGCAGGATCGAGTTCTCTGCCATACAAAAAGATATTGACATGGAAATCAGGAGAATAAGGGACAGCATTAATGCCAGGATTAAGGAGATGTTTGATTCTTCCACGCGTCAAATGCTCTCAGACAATATCCTGCAGGTTCTGATGGCGAATGAGACATACCGGAAAATGCAGGAGAACATTGCCTGCATAGCGGACAGGAGGGAGTAAACATGGGGAAAAGCATTATGCAGGAGGACCGGACAATCTGCTATTTCTGCGGACGGAACGGAAGCCGCGATCCTCTGGAGGAACATCACGTCTTTGGCGGCGCCAACCGGAAGCTGTCAGAAAAAGACGGATTAAAGGTGTGCCTGTGCGGAAGCCGCTGCCACCGAAATGGGGCAGGGGCGGTACATAAAAATAAACAAGTGTCTGACCGTTTAAAGGCAGAAGCACAGAAAGCCTGGGAAGAGAAGTACGGGACAAGAGAGCAGTTTGTTAAGCGGTACGGGAGGAATTATCTGTAAACCGAATCTTTATGGCCGATATGTCACAGTACTGCCATTTAAGATAATGATAAAAGGGAAACCCTGGAAAGGAGAAGCATGGAAAGGATAGGATTAAACGAACTGACAGGCGGCGCGCTGCAGGAGAAGTTCCAGTGTGCCATGGATACTGTGCTCAGGAACATGCAGGATCCAAACACGCCCTGGAAAAACAAGCGGTCCATCACTATCAAACTGGTATTTTCGCAGAATGAGGACAGGGATGACACGGAGGTGGATATTTCCGTGGATACAAAAACCGCGCCTGTCAAACCGATTGCCACGCGGATGGCTATTGGGAAGGACCTGGAGACAGGGGAGGTATATGCACACGAATACGGCAGCCAGATCAGGGGCCAGATGTCATTTATGCCGGACCCAGCAAAAGGATCCGAGTTAAAAATTGACGGTGCGGCTGTTGATGTGCTTACCGGAGAAATCGTTGAAACAGAAAAAGTATTGGATTTTAGAGCCGCAAGAGAGGCGTAAAGGAGGAAAATCATGGATTTAACAAGAGAAGCATTAAAATATATGGTTGAGCTTGGAGGAGCGGAAGTCATCAATATTAATGGTGAGAACTATACAGACAAGCAGGTCTACAGGGTGAATCAGGCTTTGAGAGCGGATCCGGTTAAAATGAGCACCCTTACCAGCCTTCTGGATTACCTGAAGGCGGATGTAGACACCATGCCGGAGAAGATGATTGTACAGGTGGAATCTCCGACGTGTGTACGGGCGCTGTCAAGGCTTGATATGGACCGGAAACGGGAGGAGCTGGCGGTTACCCGTGCAGAGCTGCCAGACTTTGATTACGGCCGTTATATGGGAAAAGAAAAGTTTATTATCGCACTCCAGGCTGTGTTCCTTCCAAACGAAGACAGGGAGCTGCTTCTTAAGTTTGCCGGAACCGTAAAAGATGAGACCATAGCAGAATACGGCGACAATGGGATCAGCCAGAAGGCCACGATTAAAACGGGGATAACCACAGTGGGCGAAGCCGTTGTACCCAATCCGGTCACCCTCCGGCCGTACCGCACCTTTACCGAGGTAATGCAGCCTGAGAGCAGTTTTATCTTCCGTATGCGTCAGGGAGAGGGAAGGGAAGTAGAGTGCGCCATATTTGAAGCAGACGGAGGAGCATGGAGGAATGCAGCAATGCTTGAGGTTAAGAGATATTTGCAGGAAGGGCTGAAGGACTTCCCACAGTACACCGTAATTTCATAAATAGTTTTCCAGCAGGCTGGCCCCCTTTCCGGCCTGCTGGAGACTCATTGAAAAATCAAGCCAGTCTTATCAGGATAAGACAAGAGAGGTAATCGTGTGAACTATATGTTAGAGATTATAGCCTTTGAACAATGGCTCGAAACCCACTATTTGCCAATCTCGCCACAATTACTTTGGTATAAACTAATGAACCTTTGTAATAGATCCGGGTGGAGTGAATGGGTGACAGTAGATAACCTGCGTTTGATGGCAGCCATGCAAATGAGCCGTGAAGCTACCTTAATAAAGGCGAGAGACGAACTCATCAAAGCAGGGTTAATCGAATACCAAAAAGGAAAGAAAGGAAGTCCGAACCGTTACCACATCCTGTCTCTTGCAGAAAAAAACACTTTCAAAAACGAAGTAGAAAGCGTAGTAAAAACGGAAAACACTTTCAAAAGCGTAGTACAAAGCGAAGTAAAAAGCGCAGTATATCCAGTAGTAGAAAGCGTAGTATATCCAGTAGTACAAAGCGCAGACATATATAAACAAAACAAAACTAAAACAAAACAAAAAGAAACTCCCCCTGTATCCCCCGCTGCAAGGTTTGAGGAGTTCTGGGAGCTGTATCCAATCAGGCAGCGCCGTTATCTGGCTCAGACGGCGTACTGTGACCTGGTTCTGTCTGGAACGGTTACGGAGGCGGAGCTTGTAGAAGCTGCAAAAAATTATGCGGCTTACATAGAGCAGTCAGGGAGCAGCAGAGTATGCCTGCCCAACAATTTCCTGGAAAAGTGCATTTTTCAGGATTACCTGAGTAAGAAACCTCTGGAAACACCAGAAAAAGAGGCCTCTGTACTGGAACCAGAAGAGGAATTGACTGGCAGGGATGAGGAATGGTGGAGGTACGGCCCGAATGGAGAGGAGGAGTAGGCGTGTATGAGTTCAGGGAGCAGGACGCGTTCCGTTTTGCGAGACATGTGCAGGCCCAGACCCTGGAGCGTAACGGGGAACTGAAATTCAGGCTGTGCCCATACTGTAATCCCAAGCCGACAAGGGACAACTTAAACTCGTTTTCGATAAACTTAGCGACAGGCCAGTTTAAGTGTCTGCGTTCAACCTGCGGCGTGAGCGGCAACATGATAACCCTTTCCCGGGACTTTGACTTTTCCCTGGGAAATGAGGCGGATGAGTATTACAGCCCCAGGCGCCGGTTCCGCAGAATGAAAATGCCGCCAGAGCCGATAAAGCCAAAACCGGAAGCGGTTGCATATTTAACCAGCCGTGGAATTTCTGAAAAGGTCATTAAAAAATACCAGATAACCGTCCAGACGGAGCACACCAACATCCTGGTATTCCCATTTTTAGATGATGCCGGAAGAATGCAGTTTGTAAAATACCGGAAAACGGACTTTGACAGAGAGAAGGACAAAAACAAGGAATGGTGCGAGGCAGACGGAAAGCCAATCCTGTTTGGAATGGCCCAATGCAGCGGCGTCTTTGACAGGCTGGTTATTACAGAGGGGCAGATAGACAGTCTGTCCGTGGCAGAGTCAGGAATCGAAAATGCCGTATCTGTGCCGACTGGAGCAAAAGGATTTACCTGGGTGCCCTACTGCTGGGACTGGGTCAATAAATTTTCTGAGATCGTGGTTTTCGGCGATTATGAAAAGGGCCGGATTACCCTTCTTGAGGAGGTATCATCACGGTTTAAATGCACCATAAAGCATGTCAGGGAAGAGGACTACAAAGGCTGTAAGGACGCCAATGAAATCCTGAAGAAGTGCGGACCGGACCAGGTAAGGACCTGTGTGGAACGTGCGGTGCTTGTGCCTTTAAAGAGCGTGATTGAGTTATCAGATGTGGCCAATGTGGATATTTTTAAGCTGCCTAAGCTGAAAACAGGGATAAAACAGCTTGACCGCCTGCTTTACGGGGGCCTGCCATTCGGAGGCGTGGTGCTGGTATCAGGAAAGCCGGGGGAGGGGAAATCCACCCTGGCCAGCCAGATACTTGTGAATGCAGTATATCAGGAGCACAAGTGTTTTGCATACAGCGGAGAGCTGCCCAACTACCTTTTCCGGTCATGGATAGATTTCCAGATAGCCGGAGGGAGTCATATAACAGAATATCAGAATAAATGGGGAGACAGGAATTATACTATATCCGACACCAACCGGAATCTGATTGCGGACTGGTACAGAGGGAAGTGTTTTCTTTATGACAATCAGAGTGTTGACGGAGAGGAAAAGGAAAGTCTTTTAATGATTACTGAGAACGTAATCATGCAGTATGGGGTGGATGTTGTGCTGCTGGATAATCTTATGACGGCATTAGATCTGGAGCCTGGAAGGGCTAATGATAAATATGAAAAACAGAGTCTGTTTGTAAAAAAGCTGGCCAGGCTGGCGCTGAAATATAATGTGCTTATCCTTCTGGTGGCCCATAAACGAAAAAACAATTTTACCACAAATGAAAATGATGAGATAAGCGGAAGCGGGGATATCTCTAATCTGGCTACTGTCACAATCGCATATGAAAAGGATAAGGAGCTTACTCCTGGGCAGAGGAGGCTTAAAGTTTCTAAAAACCGTCTATTCGGCAGGGTTGAAACAGGTGGCTATGTCCTGGATTATGACGAAAAATCTAAGAGGATTTATGGAGAAGGGGACGATTTGTGGGTGGATTATGGATGGGACAGGTTGGGGGATGGGTTTGCCAAAGTAAGTGATGAGGAAGAGCTTGTTTTTGACTAAGGTGATGTTATGACAAATGAGCAGGTGAGGGATGGATTTAATGAAGTATATAACCAGTTTTGGAATAAGTACAAAAATAATGTTCCGCAAAAGGATTCCCAGGAGTGGGATCAGATTGTGGATTTGTCGGCAAAACTGAGAGAGAGTTATCCTTTTATGAAAGAAACAATTCTTAGTCTGGTAGAAGAGCTTAATCAGAGAAAATGAGAAGGCTGTGAGACGAATGGAGTTGGAGGAATATGGTATTGGATTTATACACGGAAATAAAAAAGGAGCTCTTTATGAAGATGAGATTTATGGATACAAGCATGAAAGGTATCAAGGAGAGTTCTGAGTACGAAGGAACGCGTAAATACAATGAAGCAATTAAAGATGCCATTAGAGTGCTTGATAAATATAAGGACAGATTGAGATGAGGTCATATTGAGAGCACTAAATTAGGGTTTAGTGGAGAGGAATAGAAAAATGAGAACATTGATCTTTCATGGATACAGTGATGATACTTTTGGAGAGTATGGGATAACAAATCAGGATTGTGATAACTGCTCAAATGGCAAGCCTATCCAATGCGTGGTAGATTGCGGAGAGCGGGGCAGAGTGCTTGTTGTAGGTCAGTACAGCAATGTTTCAATGAACAATGGCTGCTGGCTTGTCGGAATGACAAAGGTAAACGAATGGGAGGAATTGCCGGACTGGAATTTTAGATATGAGAAATGCGATTGTAGCTATTCTTCAGCATTGCTTATGGATCTGCCAGCGGGAGATTTTAACCTGGAATGGTTTATTGGCGGAGTTAAAGTAAAAGATAATGAGAGTTAGAGGAGAAAACGGATGAATTTAATGTGCACTATGGAAAGCCCATGTCCTCATCAAAACAATACATATAGTGTTGACATATGTACAAAAAATGAGGGGTACTGTGAGTATCAGGAAGTTGATATTTTACAGGAAACAGGGGGAGCAGAAAGCCGCTGGAAAAATAATTTTATGGACAGATTTACACAATTAAACTGAAATAATTGTGAAAGGAATTTATGCAATTATACAGAAGAGCTTATAAGGATTGAACAGTTTCCAAAATAGAAATAGTTCGCATAGTGAGAGGGTTATGTCAATTAAATACAACTTTAAAGGAGAAATAAGATGATAATCAAGGAAAAAGCAGAGAGCCTTACGATGGCCTACATCCATTCCTATAATTTGGCCATGAAAGAAATTCGAAATTCTGATTTTGCGAATCAAATAGCTGCAAATATTGTTTTTGTAATAGCAAAAACAGAATCGAAGACGGAACAACCAATGTTCAATCCATTTGAAATGGTACTAAAAAATGTTATGGAAAATATAAAAACCCAGAAAGAGGAAGAAAACAGCAAAGAAAAAGAAGTATAGTTTAAAAACAAATTAACAAGCGGCGGTCATCCGCCAAGATAACTCCGCCGCTTAGTCTTTCTGCTTAAGGATAGTATACCATATTTTTAGTCCTTAAGCAATCAAAAAGGAGAAGGAAATATGGGGAATAATGCAAAAAAGGAGTTTTTAAATAACATCATTATCCAGATGTCTGATTGTGTGGACAGGGACATTTTACAGATTTTGGAGCAGTCAATTACCGCTGAGCTTGTCAAGGTAAATATGGACAGCATACCCACGCTTCCGGCTTTGATAGACGATACAGATGATAAAAACCAGGATATTATAAAGCTTTATATCTACAAAAAGAGGATTAAGGACAGCACAAAAAAAGCTTATCTGTTTACAGTAAAAAGTTTACTGACACTGATACACAAACCCTTAACCAAAATGGATGAGGCGGACATATCATACTATTTACACTGGTACGAGAAAAGACCTGGTGTACAAGCGTCTACATACAACAACGCACGTCGTAATCTTTCCGCATTTTTTACGTGGATGCGAAAAGAGAAAATGATTAGCGATAATCCGGTGGACGCGATTGAGCCAAAAAGGGTGGTTCAAAAGCCGATTGATTACTTTAGCGGCCAGGAAATCATTCGGTTGCGTGAGGCATGTAAAAATAGAAAAGAGCGTGCATTGCTGGAGGTATTACGGAGTACAGGAGCCAGAGCAGGGGAGCTGGTGCATATTACCACGGACCAGATAGATTGGGAGACAGGGGACGCACTGATTTTAGGTGAAAAAAACGATAAGTATAGGACGATATATCTGGATGAAGACGCGAGATATTACCTGTACGAATATATAAAGAACAGGGGCTTTGATAGTCCCTATCTCTTCCCCAGGAGTCAAAGTCCGCACAGCGTGATGACTATCAATGGCATATACGGAGTATTTCACGGAATCGGCAAAAGGGCAAAAATGGAGGTCCGCGTATATCCACATAAAATGCGAAAAACTCTTGGCATGTCTCTTAAAAATAAAGGTGTAGACTTAGGGATTATCCAGGAAATCATGGGCCATTCCAACCCAGCAGTAACGGCCCAGTATTATGCCCAATCAACACCGGCCACGCTACGTTATGTAAGGGAGAGGTTAGCATAAAACAAAGGAGACGGTAAACTATGCAGAACAAGAAGACACCAGCGGAACAATTATCAGAGTTTTTAAACTTTATCAACCAGTGCCATACAGAGTATCAAATAGCCAGTGAAGCGCTGAATGAAGAAGACAAGCGGCTTCAGGATCTGCTTCACGAAATGGAGTTTGCCTCAAATAAGGCCGAACGGAATAAAGTCGCCACCAGGCTACAGAGAAGCAGGAAAGAACGTCGACGGAATAAGGATATTGTAAAGCTGAATGAGCAGGTGGTGAGGTTCTTTGAAGAGAAGCCTCACAGGGACACCTTAAACAAAATGAAGCAGCTTTTAGGACGGCAGAGGAAGGAGGAGGAATATCTTTTCGGAGAACGTGTGTATAAGCAGAAGGCAAAGTGATTGACAGGGAGGAGATTATATTGAGCGCAGGGATTACGAGAAAGCGGCTGAAAAACTACAGAAAACTTATGCAAGAAATAGCGGTATTAGAATATGAACTGGATGAAATGCTGAAGGGCAGCAAAGGTATTGGGCACAGTACAATCCTGAATGGCTTTTATTGGCCGCCTAAACCAGAAGCGGTTGTTGGTTTCGAGTGGGATTTATTTGAACATAGAAAAGAAATTCTGGTAAGGAAAAAGGAAGAGGCAGAGGCAATAAGAACGTGGATTGACAGTATTGAGGATGGACAGACAAGATGTGTCTTTCGCATGTTTTACATAGAAGGTATGACTTGGGTACAAATAGCCAAAAAGATTGGCTATCAAGGCAATGAGGATTATCCAAGGCTATATATTAGGGATAAGTATTTAAAAAAATGTGGCATAAGGTAAAAATATCGTTTATATCGGAAATATCGTTTTATAATAAAATCAGAAGCCGAAGGCAAGTTGCCCATGGCTCTCCTATACCCCTTCCTCATAGCAGTCGCCAGGTGAAAGCTTGGCGGCTGGTTTTTGTTTGGAAGAATATATTAAAAAAAATAAAACAAAAACGAAACGAATGAGAGGTGGTGATGTTTGTCTAGGTCAAGAAGCCCAAATAGAGATAAGGCTTTCCAGATGTGGTTAGAAAGTGGGAGAAAACGGCAGTTAAAGGATATTGCGGTCGAATTACAAGTTTCAGAAGAGCAGGTTCGCAAATGGAAGAGTCTGGACAAATGGGATAAAGTAACGTTACCAAATCGAAAAGGTAACGTTACTAAAAGAAATAGAGGTGCGCAGCCTGGAAACCGCAATGCAGTAGGACATGGTGGTACTGGACCGCCAGGAAATAAGAATGCTATTACGACTGGAGAGTTCGAAGCTCTCCTTTTTGATTGCCTGGATGACGAGGAAAAATGTCTCGCATATTCAGTTCCAGAAGATAAACAGCGTCTTTTAATGCAGGAAATACAGCTCCTGACGGTTAGGGAACGGCGTATGCTAAAGAGGATAGAAGCTATAAAGGGAACTGCAGATGAGCTGCCAAATGGAGAAGCACTAGAAGGCATGACACTGGTAAGCCGTAAGTATGGCACGGAGAAAGATAAAGAGACTGACTTAAAGGAATATCAAGGTAAGCTGGGGCAGATTCAGAATATAGAAGAAGCCTTGACCCGTGTACAGGCACGGAAGCAGAGGGCAATAGAAGCCCTGCATAGGTTTGGAGTTGATGAAGCACAGTTACAGATTGAAATGAAAAAGCTTGAAATAGCAGCGAAATCCAGTGGAATGGCAGAGGAAGAAGAGATTCCAGATGACGGTTTTATGGAGGCTTTAAAGGGCACTGCAGAGACAGATTGGACGGACTGGGAGAATGCAGATGAAGAAGAAAAAACCGATATTTAAATTTCAGTCCTTCTCCAAAAAGCAGCGGCAGGTTATGAACTGGTGGCTGTCAGAAAGTCCGGTAAAGGATTTTGATGGGATTATTGCGGATGGTGCAATCCGCTCTGGCAAGACGATAGCTATGTCATTAGGCTTTGTCTTTTGGGCTATGGAGTCCTTTGACGGACAAAATTTTATAATGGCCGGAAAGACAATCAGTTCTTTTAAGCGCAATGTTCTTCAAAATTTAAAATTAATGCTTACCAGCCGGGGATACCAATGGATCTATCATGTTTCCGGTGACCTGCCCAATATGTTGGAGGTATCCTATAAAGGCAAAACAAACTATTTCTTTATTTTCGGTGGTAAAGATGAAGGTTCCCAGGATTTAGTACAGGGCATTACGGCAGCAGGGGCCTTTTTTGATGAGGTAGCATTAATGCCGGAATCCTTTGTCAATCAGGCAACCGGACGCTGTTCCGTTGATGGCAGCAAGTATTGGTTTAACTGCAATCCGGCAGGCCCTATGCACTGGTTCAAAACAGAGTGGATTGACAAAAAGAAGGATAAGAACCTTCTTTATCTGCATTTTACAATGGAAGACAATCTGAGCCTGACAGAAAAAATTAAGGCCAGATACATGAGCCAGTATGCTGGTGTGTTTTTCAAGCGGTATATACAGGGATTATGGGCGGTTGCTGAAGGTTTAATTTATACTATGTGTACAGATGAAAATTATTACACAGAAAAAGAGAGGCCTGCAGCATTAAAGTCCATAGCTCAAAAATATATTGCTGTAGATTATGGCACAACGAATCCTTGTGTATTCCTGGAGATATGGGATGATGGGGAGACAATCTGGGTGGATCGGGAGTATCGCTGGGACAGCCGTTCAGAAGAAGCCAGGAGATCAAAAAATCCCCAGAAAACTGATGCCCAGTATGCAGACGATATGATAGAGTTTATGGGTAAGATGCCGGAGGAACAGTGTACGATTGTAGTCGATCCTTCGGCTGCGTCTTTTATTGTAGAACTTAGGAATCGTGGCTTTTATGTAAAACCGGCAGATAATGAGGTGTTGGATGGCATTAGGGCAGTAGCTTCTTTACTGGCCCAGCGCCATATTATGATTAATTGTAGTTGTAAAGGCTTAAAATCAGAAATGCAGTCTTATGCGTGGGACGAGAAGGCAGCAGAGGAGCGAGGAGAAGAAAAGCCAGTGAAGCAGAGAGACCATGGACCAGATGCGCTTAGATATTATGTAAAGACGATATTGCCAAGTTGGAGGACAGGGATTATATGAGCAGAAAACGAACCACTCACCGCACAAGAGCGGATACAAATAAAAACAAGCAGGCACCCGTTCAAACGATGGACGCCTTTTCTAATCCGGCAGCGCGCATTGGCTGGGGGACTATGGACCTTCTTCAGGCCACAGAATATCCTATGACACGGCTGAGCCAGAATTACCAGCTCTTAACCAGTCTTTACCGCGATAACTGGATCGTGCAGAATATTATTGCCACCATTCCTAATGACATGATCCGAAAGTGGTATGAGCTCAAAACCAGTCTGGAGCCGGAATATTTGAAGCAGATGACACGCTTAGAGCGGCAGACCCAAATCAGGAAAAAGCTGCTTCTTGGCATGTACTGGGGAAGGCTGTATGGAGGGGCAGCAGGAATCATTCTGATTAAAGGACACAGGGATTTAAGCCAGCCTTTAGACCCTGAAACCGTCATGCCTGGGAGTTTTTTGGGCCTGCAGATACTTGACCGCTGGAACGGCATTTACCCAGAAAGTGAATTGGTTACGGATCCAGAAGAACAGGATTTTGGTCTTCCTGCATATTATACGATTCAGGATGATTTATCTGGCGGTCTGATGACAAGGGTGCATCACAGTCGGATTGTACGCTTTATTGGACGGGAGCTTCCATGGATGGAGCAGGTCACAGAGATGTACTGGGGGGAATCCGAGATTGAGGCCATTTATAATGAGGTGGTCCGCAGGGATAATGTGGCAGGCAATATTGCCGCTCTGACTTTCAGGGCTAATATTAACTATATGGAAGCCGAAGGCCTTGACCAGCTGCTGGGAACTGCTAATACAGAAATGCAGCGCCGATTCTGGAATTTAATGGCGGCACAGTCCATTATGGAAAATAATTTTGGCACCCGTATCATTAACAAAGGAGACGCCATACATAATACTCAGTATACTTTTACAGGGCTGTCAGATGTTTATGACTGCATTATGATGGATGTAGCTGGAGCAGCACGGACACCAGTAACGAAGCTGTTTGGGCGTTCGCCTTCAGGACTGAATGCGACCGGTGAGTCAGATATGAGAAATTATTATGACTATATCGACGGCCTTAGAGAGACGGAACTGCGTGGAATCATTGAACGGATTCTTCCTATCATGGCTCTGTCTGCCTGGGGAGAAATACCGGATGATATGGATATTGATTTCCCGCCAATGCAGACTCCAGACGCGAAAGAGGTTGCAGAGATTGCAGACCAGAAGACAAATGCCATCTTAGCTGTTTACCAGAACGATCTGATTGATTCTGCTACAGCCCAGCAGGAACTGCAGGCTATGTCAGATGAGACAGGGATGTATAGAAAAATCTCTGATGAAAGCATAAAAGCAGGAAAGGGAAGAACCTATACCAATAGCCGCATGATGGCGGATCCAATGGCTGGACTGGAGCTCTTAAAGGAACCAGATGTGGAGGGAGAGGATGAGATATAAAAAAATCAAACCTCCAGAGAATCGAGATTCTACCATGTTTTTGCGAAAACTGTTTCTTCACACGGAGCAGGAACTGGTTCATGAGATAACCAGAAAGCGCAAGGCTGGATTTGTAGACTATGCAGAGGCAGCTTCTTTGGAGCGTGTTCAGAGAATCTTACAGAATATGGTGGATGATTCTTGGAAGTATGTCCCTGAAATGATTGAAAATATCTTTTATCATTCAGAGAAAGACTTTTCGGGTTACCGCAATGCCAGAGCGCTGACAACAACCCAGACAGCCATTGTCCAGCAGTTGAGCAACAACCTGCTTGGAGAAATCATGGAAGCGTCAGAGACTGCATATAAAAGCGTACAGACATTTTATGCAGTCGGCCGTCTGGAATCCGATCCATTCCGCCAGGTGGCATTAAAGCAGGTATTAAACCAGCAGGCTTCTGGGAGCGGATGGGCAACATCCAGCGCAAAGATGGTGCAGGAGATACAAAATAAAGGGATTCCTGCATTTGTGGACAAATCGGGAAGGCGCTGGAGCCTGCAGAGCTATGGGAACATGGCCGTGAGGACAACGGCTAGACAGGCAGAGGTCTCTGCAATGCTGACAATGGATGATCATGACCTGTGGCAGATTGTAAAGATTGGGAGCACTTGTCCGGTCTGTGCGGCGCTGGAAGGACGGGTATACAGTAAGAGCGGCACGAACTCTGATTATCCCCCTCTCTCCCTTGCGTTTGGAAAAGTAGACCCAGAAGGTACAGACGAACTGACAAATACTTATCTTAATATTCATCCAAACTGTCTCCATTCTCTGGTGAAATACACCACCATTGGTAAGACGGAGAAACAGATTCAAAAAGACAAGGATTTTTCTAACCCTGACCTTAATCCGTTAGATCGTGACCCACGAACCAAGAAACAGATTCAGGCATACAGAAAAAAAGAACGACAGCGGCAGCGGCTTTTGAGGGATAAGCGGCAGCATAAAGAGTACAGGGATTTATTAGGAGATGATATTCCAAAAGACTTTGCAATGTTTCAGAAGTTGAAGTATAATGATCCTGAGAAGTTTGGTTTTGTGAGGCTGGATTATCAGAGGCGGAATGACCTGATCAGGCATCCAGAGCTGAGACTGCCAAATGCAGAAAATGTTATCCTTCCAGAAGGTAAGTTCACAAAGTATTTGTTTGATGGCATGAATCAAAAAGGTCTGGCAAAGGGGAGGGCGATAACAAGCAGGTTAGGATATGATAAGGGTAATTGGAGAGAATTTCAAAAAGAAATCAGGGGAAAAGCAGGAGCTTATCCAGTTATTCCAAAGGATAGGGATCAATATGGGCAGCGATATGAGCAAAAAATAATTATCTACGGGAAATATGGAACGCCTGCAAATGTAGTAATAGGTTGGAATCAACGTCCTGACGGAAGTGTTTCCTTGTCTAGTGCGTATATTAAAGAGGTGAAATGATGTTAAGGGTGAAACAGTATGACACAGTACTTTTAAAAGACGGAAGAGAAGCGGCTATTGTGGAAGCCTTTGAAAACAAAGTATTTATTGCTGATGTGGGAAGCTCTCCAAAAGATTGGGAAACTATAAGCCTCACCATCAATGACATTGAAAAGGTATTGCATACCAGCAGAGACTAGGAGGATATAATGCTTGTCTATTACGGATACACCGTAAGCCCTAACCAGGTAGAAACTGGCGAGGGCTTTTTGATTTGTAGAAACGTACCGATTGCCAGGACAGGAAGCCAGAAATATCTGGGCAGAGAAATCAACCTGTCAGGCAGTGAAGCGGACAGGATCGTGACTGTGCACCGTTCTGAGGAAGAAGTATTTTCAGAAGCGGCAATGGCTTCTTTTGAGGGAAAGCCAGTCACAAACGGCCATCCGCCTGATTTGATTGGGCCAGACGATGTGGAAATTTATGAAAAGGGTCATGCGCAGAATATCCGCAGAGGAACGGAAGAATGGAGGGATTATCTTCTGGCAGACCTTCATATTCATAACCGAGAGCTAATAGACGCCGTCCAGGGAGGCAAGAGAGAGATTTCCTGTGGGTATGAATGTGAATATACAGTGAATGAAGACGGCACTTACAACCAAAAGAATATCAGAGGTAATCATGTGGCAGTCGTTGGCCGTGGCAGAGCGGGAAAACGTGCTGCTATTTTAGATTCAGATACTAT
This sequence comes from uncultured Hungatella sp., assembly GCA_910579515.1. Lineage (GTDB taxonomy): Bacteria > Bacillota > Clostridia > Lachnospirales > Lachnospiraceae > UBA3402. Next base: position 14,083 of record CAJTUV010000034.1, on the reverse strand, counting down.
AAAAAAGCAGGCCGGAAAGAGGCCGGAAAGGAAAGAAATGAAGAAAAGAGGGCTGTTTTTTAAACTCTTTGGACAGGCGGTTAAAGATAAAAGTCCAGAGGAGATTGAGCAGATGGCAATGGATGCGGCGGAAGCCTTTGAAGAGGCAGAGGGGGATCCGAAAGAAGCCAAAGAGGAAAAAGAAACAAAAGATAAGGAGACTAAGGATGAAGCGGTCATTGACGGGATTGTTGACAAAGTAATGGCCAGACTTGCCGCGAAAGAAGCAGAAAAGGAAAAGAATACAGCAAAGGATTCCCTTGATTCAGCTATTGAAAAACTGACAGCAGATGGCGCTCCTGTAGATGGACAGGCTTCCCGTGTTATTTCAGCAGAGGAAACAGAAAAGAAAGGCGCAATGGACAGGGCGCTGGCTTTAGGGATTTTGAAAGCCATGAGGCCCACTGTGGCAGCAATAAAAGACGAAGCGCAGCGGAAAGCAGTGTCGGATGCTCTGATTAATCTGGTAACTGCTAAAGATGAGAGGGATGATATTGCTGCAATCCTTCAAGCCAGTCAAAGAAATGCCCAGAAGGCGGCAGATAAGAATACTGTGGCTATGGACACCGAGACGATCCAGGCAATGTATGATAATTTGAACCCGCACAGAAGAAAGGAGACCAAATAATTATGAAAGGACAGATTATTGGTAAAAACATGTTTCACGGATATGCAGGAAGCTATTCCAGACAGCCGGATATGATTGTGGATACAGTTCCCCTGGCAGGAATGGAAGAGCTTCCATTTGGCGCACCGGTAGCAATCGGAACTGACGGAGCCGCCCATCCGTGGGCAGCAGATTCTGCATCGGCTGATTTCTGGGGCGTTGCGGTACGTGAGGTAAAATCCGCTCTGGATTATACGAATCAAAACAAAGGACTATACCGCCCAGGTGAGGCAGTATCTGTAATGAAGCGCGGCTGTGTCAATGTTGTCTGCCAGATGGGAACCCCTGTATTGGGAGGAAATGTATATATCAGGACAGCAGCAGACCAGGCAAAACCGAATGCTGTGGTCGGCGGTTTTGAAGCTGCAGAGGACACTGGGAAGAATGTGAAGCTTACAAATGCCCAGTGGCGCGGCACAGCAGATGGAAACGGCGTGGCAGAACTTCGGATTTTAACAATGCTTAACGCATAGGAGGGAAAATAAGATGGCATTTAAAAACGTTGGAACATTTGATTTGGGAAAGGCAGCCACCCAGTCTGCAAGAACAGGAAATGCGGCAGTTTTTAACATGGATGCGGCCGGAATTGCTTCCGGTGAAGCATTTTTGACTTCAGAGCTGGAAAAAAGGGATATGCTGGTCAGAACTCCGCTCACCAGTCTTACTTACTCACGGGATATTCCGATTCGTGTCGGCGGCGGCTGGGCTGAATTTATATCTGCCATGCAGGTGGGATTTGGAATTACCGGGGGATCGGAAGACGGAATTGTTCATTCTGGTGGGGCCAATGGAATCCCCATGGTACAGGCAGACTTTTCAAAAGGATTGTTTAAAACTCACATGATTGCCACAGGCACAAGGGTAATGTGGATTGACATGCAGAGGGGAAATATGACAGGACGGAATATGGACAGCCTTCTTAGAGACGGCCTGCGTATGACTTATGACAAACACATGGAGGCGAATGCCTATGTCGGCATTGCCAGATATGGAACGACCGGATTGTTAAATAATCCAGATGTAACTATTATGGAGGCTTCCTCAAACAAAGCAGCAGATTCCAGCACTGCCTGGAAGGATAAAACGCCGGATCAGATTTTACAGGACGTAAATGACGCAATACTGGCAGGGTGGGAACGGTGTGAGTATGATTTGGAGGCAGTGCCAAACCATATCATTATGCCGTATGAGCAGTATAATTACATTGCAACGACAAAAGTAACAGACCTTGCTGAAAAGACGATTCTGACCTTCCTGCTGGAAAACAATGTGGCCAAAAAGAATGGTTCGGATTTGTTTATCGGGGCTACATCCTGGTGTAAGGGTGCAGGGGAAGATAAGGCAGACAGGATGGCTGTATACTGTAATAAAGAACGGTATCTTGCCATGGATGAGCTGGTGCCCCTTACCAGGGCCATGACCAGCACTAACACCAATGATTTCTGCTATGATACGGCTTATGCTGGAAATATATCTGAAGTGGAAGTGTTTTATGATCAGACTATCACCTATATGGATGGGATTTGAGGAGGACAGAAGATGTTTATTATGTCAAAACATAATTATAGAGTAAGAAGGGCTGACGGCTCTTTTTTTGATATAAAAAAGGATTTTGTCGGTGAGATTCCGAAAGAAATTGCCAAGAGCAGCCTGGTCCAGAGAGCCATCCGAGGCGGCGGGATTTTGGTGCCTCAAGGGAAAAGGGACAAACAGTTGGAACAGGCAGAGGAGGCAGGAAAGAAAAAAGCGGCTAAAAATGACAAACGGCTGGACGCAAAGGAAGAGTCCGGGGATGAGAAGACTGAAGGTACAGGTGAGGGAACATGCGGCAATGGGGAATAAGCATGGCAGGACCATATTTTTCAATGGCCAGGGCATCTGCAGCTAATATGCCTTACCCTGGAGAGCATGGGGATTACACAGCAGAACTGTTTCAGGAAGATTTTCCACAGTTTACAAGAGCTGGTCCTGAGGAGGGAGAAAAGACAGCAACAGAATTACTGATACCAAAAAAAATGCTGGAAATCTTTATCAGTCAGGCCAATGATAGTGTTCTTCCTTCCAGGTGGGGCAGCATGTGGCGGTATGCCGCAGGGCTTTATACGGCTCATTTTGCGGCTCTTTATCTTAAAACGTATTCGTCTGGCTCCAGCAGCGCGGTACAGGCTGCTGGGAGCGCAGAGCAGACGGGAGTCATTAAATCCGCAGTTATGGGAGATACCTCGATCAGTTATGACAACAGCGCCATTACAGCCGGAAGTGAAAAATGGGGTTCCTGGAATTCTACGCAATACGGCTCTCAGCTTGTGACTATGGCTAGAATGGCAGGGATGGGAGGTTTGTGGGCAGGATGATTTTTAATAATCCTATTTTCAGCACATGGTATACAGATATAGCAGATATTTACCGTGTGGTATCTGTAAAAAAGGGAAATGTAAGCAGTCAGGAGCGGAAACAGATAAACTCCAGGCCGATTCCATGCAGGGTGTATCATCTGGAAAAGAGAGGTCCATCCATGAAGGGCAACGCGGCCAGAGAGCAGTCCTCAGAGAAGATGTCCTGTGACTTATCTGTGGACATACAGGCAGGTGATGAGCTGTTGATTATTCGCGGCGGCGCTCTTGGACATAAGAATAAACCAGAGCGGTATTTTGCAGGAGAACCAGCAGATTATTATGATCCGGTCGGCGGCGCCCTGACTGGGCTGCAGCATAAAGAAGTAGGGCTGTTGAAGGACAATATTATTGGGAGGTGACAGGAATGTCAAGTTTCGGAAGCCAAATGCGAAAACGAATCGAAGAGCTGCGCAGAGCTGGAGAGAACGTGGCGCAGATTATGGGGGATGTGGCCGAGGGAGCGACGATAGAAGCAGTACGCGTGGCAACCGAAAACACGCCGCCTAATGGCGGTGCGTCCATTGCAGGGACCAACATGAGGAGCGGCGAAATGGCGCAGCATTGGGCAACGGACAGCCAGACAACGCCTATGGGTGGAGCGCTTTCCGGAGGCCATATGTTTCGGACAATACTTGCCAATAACATGCAGTATGCTTCCTATGTAAATGACGGACACAGAGTAGACAAACATTTTGTCCCTGACCTGATTGTCAACGGAGAACTGCTGGAACGTTTAGATGGTGAGTGGGCCGGCGCGACAGGGATTATGGTAGGTGTAGATAAGACCTATGTTGAAGGGAAATACATGAAACAAAAAGCGATTGGGAGATATAAAACGGTAGTGCGTACTGAATTGGACAAAAGGGTGAGGGAGGTCTTCAAATGATTTTTACCTTGGAAAATATTGTAGACAGCCTGGCTGGGGTATTGTGTAAAAAATATCCAGATTATCCAGTATATGACAGTCCAAACCAGCAGGGCACAGAATTTCCGTGCTTTTTTATTTTCTTTATGCCTTCCAAGAGTGACAGCCAGATAGATGAACGGTTTCAGCAGGATTTAGGGGTAGACATTATTTTTGTACAGCAGCGTAATATCGTAAATGGGAATGCAGAAATTCTTGAAATAGCAGGATATCTGGATGAAAGTCTTGAATTGTTTCCATATACGGACGGGAGCGGAGAGGAAACTTTCATCCGCACCTATGAGCGGCAGTGGCAGAATGAAGACATGGAGCTGCATTATCAATTCCATATAAAACATAGAGTGGCAATTCCAAGAGATATGAATCTAATGGAAGAAATGGAGGAGAATCATGCCTTTATCAAAAGCAGGAAGGAATAAAAAATATCCGACACAAAAACTTTTAAAAAGCCGGCATTTGGCAGAGTACCAGCCAGACTTTGCAAAAGCGATTTTGCAGGAACCGGAGTATTCTGTATCAGAGGCTAAAAAAGTTTTAAATAAAACGTTAAAAGGAGGAGAATGACTATGGCAGGAGGAACATGGACCAGCCAGAATAAAATACCGCCTGGAGTATATATCAACACCAAATCCAAAGGAAATCTTCCTATTAGTGTGGGGGAAAAAGGAGTGGTGGCAATTCCTGAACCGTTATCCTGGGGTCCGTCAGGGACTATACAGGAAATCATTCCTGGAGAGGATTTGAGACCTTATATTGGATATGACATTACAAGCCCCAAAGCTGTATTCCTTCGTGAGATGATGAAGGGGAGCGATACCACGCCAGGTCCAATTAAAATTCTGTTGTATCGGCCTGCTGGTACTGGCGGAGCTAAGGCAGCAGTAACGATTGGAGGTTTGACAGCTACAGCCTTATATGACGGCATAAGGGGAAACGACATCACAATGATTGTCCAGGAAAATCCAGACACTGCTGGGGCTTATGACGTGTCTACTGTGATTGATGGAGCTGTTATAGAAGAGCAGTCTGTGACAGAGATTTCCGGCTTAAAGGAAAATGACTGGGTTAAGTTTTCCGGCACGGGAGATTTTGAGGAGACAGCAGGGGTTCCGTTGACAGGCGGTAAAGACCCTGCGATTACACCAGCAGATTATGCAAATTTCCTTCAGGTTTTAGAGCCCTATTCCTTTGATATTCTCGTATATGATGGTATGGACAGCGCAGTGATTCAGGCAGTTTCACTGTTTGTTAAACGGATATCTGAGAATGTTGGTCGGAAATGCCAGGCAGTCATGGCAGAAGCAGGAGAGAGCAACAGTGAATGGGTAATCTCCGTAAATAATGGCGTAAAATTATCAGACGGAACAACTCTTACGGCCCAGCAGTGCACCTGGTGGGTTGGGGGCGCACAGGCAGGAGCGTTATACAACGATTCTCTGACTTATGCTCAGTATCCAAACGCTGTAGAGGTGGAGCCAAAACTGACAGATACCCAGGTCACGCAGGCGATTAAAGAGGGAGAAATAGTCTTCATTGATAATTTTGGCACAGTCAAGGTATGTACGGATATCAATACCCTTACTTCCTTTACTGTGGATAAGGGGCCGGAATATTCCAAAAACCGCGTCATGCGGACCTTGAACCAGTTCTGCAATGATGTATACCGGCAGTTCAGTCTGTACTACATAGGCAAGACAGATAATAATGAGGCAGGCCGGAATCTGTTGAAGGGATGGATTGTGGGCTATCTCAATGAAATGCAGGCCAATAATGGTATCCAGAATTTTGTCCCAGATGATGTAACAGTTTCGCCTGGAAATACAGTGGATGCCGTGCTGGTCAATGTGGCCTTACAGCCTGTGGATGCGATTGAGAAGATTTACATGACTGTGACAGTGTCTGTAAATAACAGCACGGAATAGGAGGTGCGATCATGGGGTTTTTATTAGCCAATGATGGGATTAACGGCAAGGCAGGAAGTGCCTTCATGGTTAAGAACGGGCGAAACATTGAATTGTTTGGACTTAAGAAATATGAAACCAATGCGGAAGTTGAAACGTCAGAATTTCCGGTTGTGGGTTCTCTGATAAATCAGACAAAAGTGAAAGGGATCAAGTATTCCGGCACTCTTACGGTTTATTATGGGACACCGGAATTTCTTGACGTTTTATCTGAATACAAAAGAAACGGGAGATTTCCTGAGATCAATTTCCAAGTGATCAATCAGGATAAGGGCTCTTCAGTGGGAAGTCAGGTCGTGGCAATCTATGGGGTCATTTTGACAAAAATACCTATTGCCATACTGGATGATTCGGCGGATTACCTGCAGGAAGAAATCCCATTTAATTTTACAGATTATGAAGTGTTGAAAGGATTCGGAACGCCATCACAATTAGGAAGCGGAGGGTATTGATATGAGCAAGTTAAGCGCATTTTTAAAGCCGTCACCGGCAGGAAAAACAAAGGAAGTACATTTAGCGCGTTTTACGGATGAAAATGGACAGATTGTTCCATTTGTAATAAAGAGCATTACTCCAGAGGAAAGCGAACGGATTGCCAGGAAGTGCAAAGACAAAAAAGGCAATCTGGATAAAGCGGAATATAGCAACCAGCTTATTGTAGCCTGCATGGCGGAACCGGATTTAAGGGATTCGGAGCTTTGCCAGTTTTATGGCGTCATGGACCCTAATATGGTTCCCGGAAGAATGTTTTCCATTGGGGAAAAGAATATTATTTCAGATGCCATCATGGAAATCAATGATTTGTGGATGGAGCAGGAGACATTGGATGAGGCAAAAAACTCTTAAGGGAGGGTGACTGGGAGACAGAGGCAGCTTTTTTTGCCTTTGTCTCTTTTGGCATCTTCCCTTCAGACTTTGAGTCCAGGACAGAAAGAGAAAAGCTGTTAATGCTTGCTATGATGGAAAGAGCAGCTAAGGAGATGAAAAGGGGGCAGTAGTGTATGGGAGAGATACGTGAAGAATTGGTATTGGCTGATAGGTTTACTTCTTCATTTTCAAAGTTTATATCTTATGGAGAGCAGGCGGCAGGAAATATGGAGAAACTGGACCATACGCTTCGTTCTGCTGGAATAGATTCCACATACATGCTTCTGAGCGGCATGGCCCAGATCAACCAAAGCATTCACACAGCGTCAGATGGTATGCGTGAAATGGGAGACGCTTCCCGTTATGTAATGATACAGGGTCTTAATGAGATTAACCAGACCATGAAGGAAGTGGCAAGGAATACAAAGCTGGCAGATTCAGCACAGAAAAACCTGGCAAAATCTACAGACCGGACTGGTGATTCTGCGAAACGTCTGCTGTCTATCGCCGGACGGATCGCCGCTGCTTTTGGGGGAATCAAGATCGCTTCTGGACTTATCCATCTTTCTGATACCATGGCCCAGACGCAGGCTAGGCTTGGCATGGTGATCAAAGAGGTGGATTCCGGTCTGGGTGATGTGAAGGATCTGCAGGATATGATTTATCAGTCCGCCAACCGTACCAGAGGTTCTTATCTGGAAACTGCCAGTGCGGTTTCTAAACTGGGGCTCATGGCAGGTGATGCCTTTGGAAGTTCAGAGGAAATCGTTGCGTTTATGGAGCAGATCAATAAGCAGTTTAAGATTGCTGGAACTGATACAATGGGGATTCAGGCGGCTATGTTACAGTTAACACAGGCCATGGGCGCTGGGGTGCTCAGAGGAGAAGAATATAACAGCATTTTGGAACAGGCTCCTAATATCATCCAAACGATTGCGGACTATATGGGAGTGACCAAAGGCCAGCTTAAAGACCTGGCGGCAGAGGGACGGATTACAGCGGATCTTATAAAGGCGGCAATGTTTTCAGCGGCTGATGAGACGAACTCAAAGTTTGAAAAACTTCCAATGACCTATGAAGAAGCCTGGACCATGATAAAAAACGCTGGAGTCAACGCTCTGGATGAAGTATCTGACAAGCTAAACAACTTTTTAAACAGCCCCACTGGGAAAAAGGTGATAAATGGAATCATTGGAGGAATCCATCTTCTGTCCCGTGCTGCTTCAGGAACGATTGATTTGTTGACAGACGGGGCCGGCTGGGTAGCGGATAACTGGGACCTGGTCTATCCGATTTTGATCAGTGTCGCTGCAGGCTTTGCGGCGGCTGGAGTGGCTGGAATGGTTTCCGGTCTTGCAACCATGGCGGCCTGGAGTCCGATCACTCTTATAATCCTGGCGATTGGGGCTGGGGTAGCGCTTTTAGTGTTTCTTTTAAATCAGGCAGGAGTGTCCTTTGAAGAGATGGGGGGAGTCATAGGCGCTGTCTTTGGGGCTCTTTATTCGGTCTTTTATACAGTTATTGCACGCTGGTGGAATCTTACAGCTACATTTACAGAATTTTTTGCAAATGTATTTGACGATCCGGTAACAGCGGTTGCCAATCTGTTCCTTGATTTGTTTGATAACATTATGGATATCGTTGAGACAGCAGCCAAAGCCATTGACGCTCTTTTGGGAAGCAATCTGTCAGGGGCGGTGTCTGGCTTCCGTGATAATATCAGTAACTGGGTATCTTCTAAATATGGAGAAAATGAGAAACAGATAAAACGGATGGAACCGACGGATATTCTTGGAAACATTACTGAGTCAAGCCGAAAAGGAAGAGAATTTGGAAAAAAGCTTGACGACCTGAATTTTAACTTTGAAGACCTTGCTGGTAATTTTAAAGGCGGACTGGACTTTTCAGGTTTTAATGCTGGAGATTTGAATATCGGAAAGGTTGGAAGTGTAGGGAATGTGAAGAATGTAGAGGCTGAAATCCATCTGTCTGATGAGGATTTGAAACTATACCGTGACCTGGCAGAGCGGCGTTATTTAAACCAGGTGGAGCTGAAAACACTGGCTCCCAATATCTATGTTTCCCTGCCAAAAGATGCCGCAGGAAATCTGTCTGCTGATGATGTAGCCAACCATATCAAGAAAATACTGATTGAGCAGATGAACTCTCATACTGCGGTAGCCCATGGATAGGAGCTGGTTAAATGGCAAAAGTGGAAAGTAAATGTTCGATTTATGTTGTGTTTAGCGGAAAGAAAGTCAAAATCCCTGTGAATCCAGAGGAGATCCAGATTCAGTATCCAACAGATCATCAGACTTATGAAATTGTGGGCATGGGGCAGATTGTGGTTCCCAAAAAGCCTGCCCTGAAAACCGTTTCATGGGAGGGGCTTTTTCCAGGGGATCGGAATGCTTCCTATGTAAACAGCGGCGCAGGAAATCCTCAGTCTTACGTCAGGCGCTTTGAGAAGGCTCTCAAAGAAAAGCAGACTTGCCGTCTGATCATTTCCCGTTCCAGTCTGTACGATACAAATATGAAATGTATTGTATCTAATTTTGAAACGACTGATAAGGGAGGGGAGCCAGACGATATTTATTATTCTGTAGAGCTTCAAGAGTTTAAATCATATAGTCCCAAGGTGGTAACCGTTATTACAAATACGGCTGCCTCCACTGCTTCAGCACAGGCAGAAACGGCCAGGCCGATGGAGACACCGGTTATGCGTGTAGGCGCTTCTGTGGTGGCAAATGGGCGTTACTATTACGACAGCTACGGAGGCAGGCCTTATGGAACTGCCAATAGTTTAAGTACTACAGTTACCAGGATCGTGTCTGGCAATCCGTATCCCATTCATATAGGCCACTATGGATGGGTTCAGGAGAGCCAGCTTCAGATAACAGGGTGAAATCTATGGGAAAAATGTTAATGGTACAGATTGCAAAGCCTACACCTGAGGGGATAGAACAAACGGTTTTTATGGACTATTCGGATATAACAAAAGATGTGGAAATCACCACAAACCGTATGGATACTCCTGGAAAAATGACATTTACATGTATGGAACAGGGAGGCATTGGTATTCCTGAGGGAAGTTCTGTAGAGTTTAGCATAGACAGTTTAATACTATTCAAAGGTTATGTGTTTGTGATAGAGAGGGGCTGTGATGGCGAAACCACATATACAGCTTATGATCAATTACGGTATCTGAAAGTGAATGCCAGCTATATTTTTGAGAATATGTCTCTGGCTCAGATAATTCAGCGCATAGCTGCAGATTTTGGGCTTACAGTAGGAACGCTTGCAGATACAGGGTATGTATTCCCCTGCCTGATAAAAGAGGATGAAGGCTGTCTGGATATTATTTTTGAGGCATTGTCCCAGACGATCATCCAGACAGGAAAGATATTTTTGTTTTATGATCATGCAGGAGCCCTGACGCTTGTGGAGGCAAAAGATTTATTTATCCGCACCCTGATAGGAGAAGGGAGCCTGGCTGTTGATTATACCTATAAACGGGATATTGATTCCGATACTTACAACCGGATTAAACTGGTAAAGAAAAACGAGCAGACCGGACGCACAGACGTGTATCTTCATGAGGATACAGAAACTATAAAAAAGTGGGGAGTCCTGCAATACTACAGTCAAGTGGATGAAAACCTGAATGAAGCACAGATTGACGAAATGTGCCAATGTTACCTTAAATATTATAACCGTGTGCTGCAGACTCTTACGATAGAAGCTTTAGGAGTACCAGACATTCATGCAGGCTCTATCATCCCTGTCCGTTTTGAGGACATCCAGGACTTGAAACTCTCAAGGCTTTTATTAGCTGAAAAAGTGACCCACAGCTTTGATGGGGAAATACATACCATGAATATTGAAGTGAAATCTTTTGAACAGTTAGGAGGCGTATCCATTGTCTGAATTGGTTGGAGTCATTCAGCAGATAGTCCAGAATACAATAGAAGCCATGAAGATGGCTGATAAGGCCACAGGAACTGTGGAGTCGGTTTCGCCTTTAAGAGTAAAGATAGATTCCAGTATTCAATCAGTTCCTTCAGCAGCGCTGCTATTAACAGATACCGTAAGGGAACGGGTTGTTCCTGTGCAGGGGGGAGAGGGAACGGTGACTATCAGAGAAGGATTAAAAGAAGGGGACAGAGTGCTTATGCTGAAAGTGCAGAATGGACAGCAGTATATTATATTGTCAAGAATAACATAGGAGGAATTATGGCTACGCTTCCAGAAGGAGTTGGGCTTAGTGCGCCTGTAAATTATGTGGATAAGCCTACGAATACATTTTTGATTGATTGGGTTTCTAGGCAGGTGTCTGGTATGGATTCCGGTCTTGCTGCCATGCGTCAGGCGGTTGAGATTATGCTTGAAAATGAGCGCTTTGAATGGCAGATTTATTCCTCTGATTTTGGCTGTGAACTGGAATCATTAATCGGGGAAGAATATGATTACATCATAAGTGAAATTCCCAGAAGGATAGAAGAGGCGTTTTCTACAGACAGCAGGATCCTGTCAGTGGAAAATTTTTCTTTTTCCAGGCAGGAGGGAAATTCCATAAAGTGTAGTTTTGATGTTGTGACGGTTTTTGGCACATTTGGCGAGGAGGTGGTATTATGATTGATTTTTCTAAGTATACGGCCAAATCCATAGAAAGAGATATGCTTTCCCAGGTTCCGGCAGATATTGACACAAGAGAGGGGAGCATGATACAGACCGCAGTAGGGCCTGCAGCCTGGTATTTAGAGGGGACATACATGCTCCTGGGGAAGATGCAGGATAATGCGTATGCAGAGACAGCCGTTGGAGAATATCTTGACCGGATTGTCTGGGGGCGCGGGCTGGTGAGAAAAAAGGCTACAGCAGCAGTCAGAAAAGGGACGTTTAATGTGCCTGTAGTATCTGGATCCCAATTCAAGACGATTAATGGCGCTGCTTCGGTAATTTTCATATCAGGCAGTCTGATTTCCAGTTCAGAAGATAACTATGTCTATGAAATGATATGCAGGGAGTCTGGACAGATTGGAAACAACTATATCGGAAATCTTCTTCCCATTACGTCTGTGCCAGGGTTAACTTCTGCAAAACTTGGAGACATAAAGAAGGCAGGGACGGATGAGGAGACGGATGGGGCGCTACGTATGCGCTACTTTGATACGTTTAATATAGAACCCTTTGGAGGAAATATCCAGGCATACCGTAAAGCGATCTTAGAGATAGAAGGAGTTGGCGCAGTTCAGGTATATCCGGCATGGAGAGGAGGAGGGACGGTGCTGTGCAGCATTTTGGGCGATGACTTTAAGCCGGCTCTTCCTTCTGTGGTACAGACAGTACAAAACATCATCTGTCCGTCAAACGAACATGAGAGCGTTCCTTCAGGCAATGGGTATGGTATGGCTCCTATAGGTGCAGAGGCTACGATAGTGACAGCTTCCACAATGGCACTTAACATTACCTGTGAGATTGAGTTTTTGAGCGGTATTCAGAATGGAGGGGAATTGTATCAGGAAGAAATTAGGAAAAGGATTCAGGGGTATCTGGATGAAGTTACAAAAACATGGGGAACGCCGCTAAAAGGCCACACTATAAAATATGAGATGACGGTATATGTATCCAGAATTATTTATTCGATATTGACAATCTCAGAAGTAGTAAATGTAACTAACGTTTTAATAAACGGCTCTGGGAGTGATTTGCACTTGATTGAAACAGCAGAAGTGCAGCAGATACCAGTTTTGGAAACGGTGGTGATTCAGGGTGGATAAAAGTATTTCTCAAAATCCAGTTGAGGTTTTGACGGGACAGCTTCCCAGGTATTTCAGGCCGGTTATAGAGTTTCAGGAGATTTTAAAGGCTCATGGATATGGTTTGAGTGGAATCTGTGATGTCATGACGCGGCTGCAGGAAAATTTTTATCTTTCTACCTGTGATGAGGAAACAGTAGCCTACTACGAGAATTTATTTGGGCTGAGAGTCCGCCTGGGAGATACTTTGGATTTCCGAAAAGAAAGACTGCTTCAAAAATTCAATACGGTTGTACCGTTTTCGATTGGATTTCTTAAGGCAAAATTAGGGATGTTATATGGAACGGACGGATATACCCTAGATGTTGATTCGGTGGAAAGTATTTTGCGGATTAAGGTCACATCGGACAGATACGGAGCCATTGATCTTCTATATGATCTTTTATGGGATGTGGTTCCGGCACACATGAAAATCATAGCAAACCAAGAGACTGTAAATACAGTTCCAGGATTTTTTAATGTGGCTGGAGGAATATCATCTGCATTTGAACAGACGATTTATGAATATACAGTAACAGACATTGAAGGAAAAGCTCATACATCTGGAGGAATGTCAGGAACTGTAATCAAAAAAATATAAGGAGAGTGAGTTATGGGAGCATATAAAGCAGCCATTGTGACACAAGGAGGTCAAAACCTTATTGCACAGGCGCTGGCAGGAGATAAAACATTGGCTTTTACCAGTGCTAAAACTTCAGAACATATCTATCCTGTAGGAACAAATATAACTGCATTGACTGGATTGCAGGACATTATGCAGAGTGCTCAGATTTCTAGTTCCAAGGTATTGAATGATACTGCTGTGCAGGTAAGCGTGAGATTTGATAATGATGGAGTGACCCAGCAGTATCGGATTAATACGATTGGAGTATATGCGCAGCCGGAAGAGGGGCAGGAGATTTTATTTGCTGTAATTCAGGCAGTAACGCCGGATGAAATGCCGGTTCAAAGCGAGGTCTCGCCATCGGCGTTTATTTATAATATTCAATTTGCGGTGAGGAATGCTTCTCAGATTACGTTGCTGGTTAATCCGGCAGGAGTAGCGACTTTGCAGGATATATTGGATGTCAGGCAGGAGATTATAGATATTGAAATACCAGAGTTTGAAGATTATTCTTCTGAAGGTGTGAAAGTGCCAGACGCGCGAGAGGCTATTGCAAATATAAAGTCCAAAACGAAATTAAAAGTTATCTTGTCAAATGTAAAGGCGGCTCTGATGGGCCTGGTGACGCTTGGAGAGATGAGGGGATTACTGGTTAATCATGGGCTGTGTACGGAGCCTGGGAAGTTCTTTCTGGACGCTGCATATGGAAAGACTCTTACCGATATGGTCACCCAATTAAATAGTGATATGGGGACTTACTATTCTTTAGCAGAAGCAATAGTAATCCCGATTGGTGCAGATTTAA
>CAJTUV010000033.1 GCA_910579515.1 uncultured Hungatella sp. | reverse complement strand
GCTTGCAGTTACACAGCGGTGCAATACCGATGACAAAACGATTTGTGAACTATTTTTCCGTCTCATGGATGAACTGGATGACATCACTTTCAGTCAGTCAATGAGGATTATCATAGATGCACTAATGGGTGTCGTTATGGAATATTTCCACATCACAGAACAACAGCTGGAGAAATTGACCGCCAGCTTTGTTCAGAGACTGCCAAAGTACATGCAAAAAGCATTGGAGTATGGTTCAGCGGCTGCTTGATTGCTATTTTATGATCTATAGTATTGATTTTTCAAGGAGCAAATCCCATTTTTAATGTGGGAAGTTTGAGTTATTCAGTGTAAGCGTTATTCTGGTAGTGTTGGAGAACCGATTATCAGGGATTTATATGGTGTTATTACCTCTGAAAGAGCAAATAAAGGCATTCTTATGACTACAGGATATTTTACCAAAAGTGCTATTGCTTTTGCTGAAGATAAACCTATTGAGTTGATAGATGGGGAACAGTTGGATGCTTTATTGAAAAGGCATGGTGTGTAAATAGGTGCGTTTTCGATTGTTAGTAATAAAGACATTATAAGGATTGAACAGGAGATTGATAGCTGTAATTTAGAATTTAGGAAAAGTTATAACCGTTTTGACAGTAAGATGAATGTGTTTTTGTTTTCCGTTGACGATGATGAATTGCATGATGATATATCAGTAAAGTATGTTACATTGCGGATATATGAGATAGCACAGGCGGTAAATTGTTCTTTGCAAGGAACTTCAAAAGAGATTGTTATTTTTAAGAAACTGTTAAAAGATATGCACATTGTAAGTAATGATGGTAGCGAATATCAAATGATATATCATAAATTTCTTGATAATACAGACAATTATCGTACAATTATGCAGAATACAGCTATGCCAAATGATGATGAATTAATGGGAGGATTTTGGCTTGATTTGATGGTTGCTGCTAATAGATAAAATGAAAATGATACTGTCAACTCCAACAGAAACAGCGGTATTATGAACGTGCAATCAAAGCGACAAAGCGCAGTTTGATTGAAAAGCAGTTGCAAATAGATAGTGTGGCAGAAACCGATGTAAAAGAGATTTTGCAAAGTGATTATGACAAATTAGCATATAAAATGACACGGCAAAACAAAATTTATAACGATTTCTGCAAACAGAATGATTTACAGCCACAGTATGACCGGATAAAGGTAGCTGATTTTGGAAGGGAGCAGACAAAGCAAGCGAATCAGGGCGCAAGGAGGCACAAGGGAAATGAGAGAAATAAAGGTAGAGATAAAGGATAAATTGAATTTGACCGTAGAAGAAGCAGCGGCATATAGTGGCATAAGCGAAAGAGTATTACGAAGCCGTTTGGCGGATGGAAACTACGATTTTATTCTCAAAAACGGCACAAAGACGCTGATTAAAAGAAGGTTGTTTGAAAAATATTTAGAGAGCGTGGACGCAATATAGTTGCATATCATTGCATAGTTTTGCATTTTGATTGAAAAAGGGTGTTGCTTGTGGTATATTTACTCTGCTTGCAATGCTCTTTTTGCATAGAAAGGAGCAGTATGGTACGTAGGAATGTCTTAAAACCATCATTCAAAACAGGAAGAAACCAAAGGTCGAACCGATAATTGACGGTAAAACCGGTTTTTTATACCTCGACAAAAATGGTATGCCTATGGTTGCTCTGCACTGGGAGAAATACTTTCAACATATCAGGGAAAAATACAACAGTGTTTATAAAGTGCAAATGCCGAAAGTAACCCCTCATGTCTGCCGCCATACATTCTGCAGCAATATGGCAAAGTCTGGAATGAACCCCAAAACGCTGCAATACATCATGGAGCATAGCGATATAGGGGTAACACTCAATACATACACCCATGTACAGTATGAGGACGCAAAGAAAGAAATGAGTGAGATATGTGAGTTAAAATCAAAGCGAAACTCTGCCATGTAGCTGTATCCGTTTATTTTACGGGCATTTGCCTTGAGTTACGAATTTTAAATTTAACTCAATTTATAACTCAAATTCATTCCAAACTATGCAAATTTATGCAGAAATATGCAAAAAATCAAGAAAACAGAAAGAATAGGAAAGTGCTAACAAACGCGTAAATACAGCATTTTCGAGGGTTTTGAAGACATGATAAAAATACTATTCGTCTGCCACGGCAACATCTGCCGTAGCCCCATGGCCGAGTTTGTTTTCAGGGACATGGTACAAAAATTAAAACAATCGCAGAAAACCTCTCCACCTCTTTTAGATGTTTCCATTGATTCAGCCGCCACAAGCACAGAGGAAATCGGAAATCCGGTTCACCATGGAACCAGGAATATTTTACGGCGCTATGGAATTGACACGTCAGGAAAGAGAGCCAGACAGATGACAAAGGCTGACTATAGGAAGTACGATTACCTGATCGGCATGGATCAGTGGAATATTCAGAACATGCTACGAATAACAGGAGGAGACCCAGAACACAAAATTTGCCGCCTGTTGGATTTTACAGACCATCCAAGAGATATTGCAGACCCATGGTATACGGGAGATTTTGAGACTACTTATGCAGATGTGAAAGAGGGCTGTGAAACGCTTTTGGAGAAAATTAAATATCAGGAGGGAAACACATGAATCCATTATCCTTTATCATTATAGGTTCTGGGTTCCGTTCTTTGTTTTTTGCAAGAATTGCAAAGAGGTATCCAGAGCTGTTTCATTTAAACTATCTCTTATGCCGCACAGAGGAAAAAGCGAACCGATTGGCCCAGGAGGAGGAGATTCCTACAACAACGTCATGGGAGCAGTGCAGGGAGTCGGCTCCTGACTTTGTGGTGGTTGCAGTCAGCAGGGGAAGTATCTGCTCAGTAGCTAAGGAATGGATTGAAAGAGGTTTTCCCGTTCTTTTAGAGACTCCAGCTGGCGAAACGGTGGAGGAGTTAAAGGAATTGTGGGAGCTTAAAGAGAAATGTGGAGCCAAAATTCAGGTTGCAGAGCAGTATCATCGGTATCCTGTCTTGGCGGCGGGAATCAGGGCTGTGGAACAGGGAAGGTTAAAGGAGCCTTATGCAGTCACCTTGTCGGTGGCACATGATTATCATGGCGCAAGCCTGATTCGGAAAATGCTCCATATGACAAGATTTGAGAAGATGACTTTGAGGGGCAGCTGTTATCAGTTTTTTGTCACAGAGACAGACTCTCGCTATGGTCCCATTACGGATGGCAGTGTCAAGGAACAGAATAGGACTCATACGACTATAGAGTTTGAGTCTGGCAAGGTGGCGTTTTATGATTTTTCCGGCATTCAGTATCGCTCATTTATTCGTTCCAGGCATGTAAATGTCAGGGGAAGAGACGGGGAGTGGAATGATACGATTCTCAGATATGTAAAAGAGGATCATTTGCCTGTGGTGGAAGAAATGACGCCCTATTTGAATCCCAGGTATAAAGAGCTGGAGACCGAAGAATTAAAACAGATTTGCAGCCGCTGGAATCCGGTTTTGGCATTGGAGGCGGTTCAGGACGAATATGCCATTGCTACCATGATGTTTGATATGAGAGAATATTTAGAAACAGGAAGGGAAGTATATCCCTTGGCAGATTCTTTGGAGGATGCTTATATGTTTACACTGATTCAGGAAGCGGCAGGCCGTCATGGCGAGGCAGTTCTGTCAGAGGAAATGCCCTGGCATAAATAGGTCTTTAGAGATAATCCATGCTAAGATAGGTGAAAATCAGGACTAAGAAACCAATACTGTGAAAATCAGTACTGTGAAAATCAGCGCGAAATGAGATCAAGAACTGGACTAGAAAAAGACGAGGAAAAATGATGGAAAAGAAACGTTTGGGGATTGTAGGATGTGGACACTTGGGAAATATTGTAACAGATGCAATTTGCCAGGGGCTGCTGCCAGAGTATGAGCTGGTAGGCGTTCTGGGGCGGGACGAAGAACATGCCAGACTTATGGCAGAAAAAGGCGGCTGTCAGGTTTGCCATAGTCTGGAAGAACTTTTGGATACCAAACCGGACTATGTGGCGGAGATGGCCTCGGTTCAAATGGTAAAGAACATGGCGGAAATGGTATTAAGTCATGGAGCTAATCTGGTGGTTCTTTCGATTGGCGCCTTCGCGGATAAGGAGTTCTATGAAAAGGTACAAAAAACTGCCAGAAGCCATAAAACCAGGGTACATATTGCTTCTGGGGCCGTAGGCGGTTTTGATGTGCTTCGGACGATTTCTCTTATGGAGTCGGTCAATGGCAGGCTGGTACGGGCAAAGATGGTAACAGAGAAGGGACCTGGCTCTCTGAAGCATTCCCCTCTGTTTCGTGAAAGTCTGATGACAGACGAGGAGCTGGCGGAAGTATTTTCAGGAAGCACCAAAGATGCTATTGCTATTCTTCCCACGCATGTCAATGTTTCTGTAGCGGCTTCCCTGGCCACATCTGGGACAGAACACTTGGATTTCCACATTTTCAGTGTTCCGAACATGACAGGAGACGATCACAAGATTACAGCAGAGGGCGACGGGCTGAAGGCCACAGTGGATGTGTATTCCAGAGTTTCGGATATTGCAGGATGGAGTGTGGTGGCTTTGCTTCAGAATCTGGTGTCACCGATTATGTTCTAAAGAGATCAAAGGAGAAGAAAAGAGATGGCTCAAATGGAGAAAAAGTTTCAAAAGCTGGTTGCGATTGAACCTGTAAGTCTGATTCCTTCTGCACAAGAGGAGCTAAAGCAATATGCAGACCAGGTAATATTATATGAAGATATTCCTGCAGACGAGGAAGAGATTGTAAGGCGTATAGGGGATGCGGAGGCTGTTCTGGTCAGCTATACCTCTCAAATACGCCGCCAGGTGATAGAACAATGTCCCAATATCCGTTATATCGGCATGTGCTGCAGCCTGTATTCGGAAGAAAGCGCTAATGTGGATATCGCCTGTGCCAGAGAGCATGGGATTCAGGTATTAGGCATTAGGGACTATGGCGACAGAGGTGTGGTAGAATACGTTTTGTATCAGCTGGTTCGGATTTTTCATGGTTTTGACTATCCTATGTGGGAAAAGGAGCCATTAGAGTTGACAGATTTGAAGGTTGGAATCGTGGGATTAGGTGTGTCAGGGGGAATGATTGGGGATGCCCTTTTGATGATGGGCGCCAGGGTTTCTTATTACAGCCGTACCAGAAAGCCAGAGAAGGAACAGGCTGGCATGACGTATCGGCCTTTGAATGACTTATTAGAGGAAAATCAAGTGGTGATTACCTGTTTGAATAAAAATGTGATTCTGTTGAAGGAAGAACAATTTTCCTGTTTGGGGACAAAGAAGATTCTGATGAACACTTCTATCGGGACCGCATCAGATACAGGGGCATTAAGAAATTGGCTGGAATCAGCGGAAAATTTGTATTGCTGTGATACAGAGGCGGCTTTGGGCGATCCGTCAGGGGAGCTTGTGAAGCAGGAGAATGTGATTTGCATGAAAACCTCTGTAGGCAGAACAAAGCAGGCATTTGTATTGCTGAGTAAAAAAGTGCTGGACAATATCCGGCTGCATCTTGGAAGGAATGAGGATTCATGATAAGAGAAATGGTATTATATTACGCGCCGCAGCCAATGCCCTATGTATCAAAGTTAAAAGGGGTTTTGGTACGTATGGGAGTGCGGATTAAAAATATCAGCCCGGACCAGACAGGACAGAAGGTCGGGCATCTGGCCGGAATGCCAGGCTTTGAGGCGGAGTCGGAGACTGGAGAGATTTTGCCTATAAAAGAAGAGATGCTGGTTATGAAAAATTTTACCAGCCGCAGGGTGGATGACTTGCTTGCAAATTTGAGAAACGCAGGGGTGCCAAGGATTGCGTTAAAGGCTGTCATCACAGAGCAGAACAGTCAATGGACTTTTTACGAGCTGTATGGAGAGCTGAGAAAAGAGCATGCTGCCATGACAGAAAACCATACAAAACAGAAAGATGAGGCATAGCCATGTCGAATCAGCTTTGGGAGATTCCAGATTCCTTCTGGAGTCTCTTCCGCTCTGGAAACAGGAAAATTTATATCGAGGCCCTTTTACAAATTAATGAGGAGTATCAGTATAGCAATTATTTTCTGAGCAAAGAGGTCTGCATCCAAACCTTAAGCGACTATTTTGCAAAACAGAAAGTAACCATGGAGCAGGAAGAGCTGGAGGATGATTTTGATATGCTGGAACCTCTGGCTGCCAGGATATTAAACTGGCTCTTGCGGACACGCTGGCTGCGAAAGGTGGAGGACTATAGTACTTTGACCACAAATATTGTGATTCCTGATTATGCGGCCGTTTTTATTGAAGCGTTTATTCGTCTGTCCAGTGATGAGGAAGATGAGGCTCAAGTCTATATTCAGAATATTTATGCCATTTTATTTGCCTTTAAAAATGATCCCAGGTCTAATATTTCTCTTTTGAAGGCAGCTCTTGTGAATACTCGGAGACTGAATAAAAGTTTGCAGGATATGCTTCACAATATGGATAAGTTTTTTTCCAGCCTTTTAGAGAAGCAGTTTTATGGGGATTTGTTGAAGGAACACCTGGAAGGGTATGTGGAGGAAATTGTCCGAAAAAAATATCACATGTTAAAGACCTCAGATAATTTTTATCTGTATAAAACGGATATCAAGGCATGGCTGAAGGAAATGCGCTACAATCTGCCATGGCTGGAGCAGGTATGCCAGAAGAATAAAAAGCTGCGAGGCGTGGAGATTGGGACAGAGGAACTGGCAAGGCAGCTGGATTTGATTGAACGGGGCTTTGACGATATGGAGCACCGGATTATGAATATGGATAAGGAGCACACCAAGTATATTCGGGCAACAGTGATGAGGCTGAATTATTTGTTAAATCAGGAGGACAACATGAAGGGGCTGATTATTGGCCTCTTAAACCATTTGTCAGAGGAAGAGGGGAATCATCGGGAACAGGACTTGACAAAAATTGGAAACCTGATGAATTTGTCTCAGTTTACGGTCATCTCGGAGAAATCTCTGTACAAGCGCCGCAGGTCAAAGCAGGATTTTACAGAGAGCCTTCAGGCTCAGGAAGAGTATGAAGAGCTGTCAAAAGAGGCGGTTTTAAACTGGAACAAGACCAACAACCGATACAGCAGAAGGCAGATTGAGGAATTTGTGTTGGAGAGAATGGAAAAAGGAAGATTCGAGGTTGACCAGGAGACGGTGACTTCTGAGGAGGAGTTTGAGAAGCTGGTGTTAGCCTACGACTATTCTACGAGAAAGACCAGCCCTTACCAGATAAGCGAGCAGGGGATAAAGATGATTGACAATGGAAGTTTCTGTTATCCCAATTTGGTGTTTGAGAGAAGACAGGGGGAGCGGGAAAGGAACGGCACATGATTGACTATTTTGAACAGCTTTCCGCGGAGGAGCAGCAGAAGGTAAAGGAGTCGATTCAACTGTTGTACAGACAGACTTTTTTGCTGGAACGGAAATATGACCGAAGAAGCGGACGATATCAGATGAATCAGGAGTTTTACAAATGCAATAAATATCTGGAGTTTATTCGGAGCTACTTTTCTATTATGGATATTGAGGTATTGGAAAACAGTCAGATGGGGGTCATCTATCTGCGGGGAGAGCAGGTGGTTGGAGAGAAACTGCCAAAGCTGGCGACCCTCTATATCTTGATTTTGAAGCTCATCTATGATGAGCAGATGTCAGCGGTCTCTACTTCCATGAATGCCATGACCACCTTGACAGAAATTCATGAGAAGTTGGGTATGTATCATCTTTTGAAGAAGCAGCCTTCTGTGACAGAAATACGAAGAAGCCTGGCTCTTTTGAAACGGTATCAGATTGTGGAGCCTTTGGATGTGCTGGAAGAGTTGGACGGTTTCAGCCGCATGGTAATTTATCCGGCCATTCAGGTGGTGCTTTTGGGAGATGATGCGCGGGAGCTGTTGCAGACGTTTCGTGAAGGAGATGCAGAAGATGACGAATCCGAGATTTAGGGCTTTGTCCAGAATTTGTCTGAATAACTGGCACTACATACAACATAAAACTCTTTCGTTTCATGAGGGTATCAACTTTTTTACAGGACATTCGGGAAGCGGAAAGTCTACGGTGATTGATGCCATGCAGATTGTACTGTATGCCAATACAGACGGAAGAGGATTTTTCAACAAAGCGGCAGCTGATGATTCTGACAGAAATTTGATGGAATATCTGCGGGGTATGGTGAATATTGGAGAGGATAACCACTTCTCCTATTTGCGGAATCAGAATTTTTCCAGTACCATTGTCCTGGAGCTGAAACGAACGGACACAGAGGAGCGCCAGTGTGTGGGCGTGGTATTTGATGTGGATACGGCCGCCAGTGATATTTCTCGTATGTTTTTCTGGCATAAGGGGCCGCTTCCTGAAAATCGGTACTGTACAGACCGCGAGAAGAAGATGAGGGCCATGTCCACAGATGAGGTGAAGGGCTGGCTGCTTTCTGAGTTTGGGAAAGAAGACTGTTATTTTGGCTCTCACAATGAGCGTTTTCGTAAGCAGCTTTATGATATTTATTTGGGAGGACTGGACGGGGAGAAATTTCCCCTTTTGTTTAAACGTGCCATTCCCTTCCGTATGAATATAAAACTGGAAGAGTTTGTAAAGGAATATATCTGCATGGAGCAGGATATTCATATAGAGGATATGCAGTTATGCGTCATAGAGTATGGGCGTATGCGAAAGAAGATTGAAGACACCTGCCTGGAACTGAAGCAGTTAAACGAAATTTGCAGTCAATATAAAGTTGTGGAACAGATCAAAGAGCAGATACAGGTTTTACGGTATGAAATTGCCAGGCTGGAGATTCTTCAGGAACACCTATTACTGGAAGAGAGCCAGGAGAAAATTCGTATTTTTAAAGAGAATCAGGATAAATTGTCTCAGGATCTGGAAGAACAGAACCACAAGATCCAGAAAATGACAGAACAGAGCGAGGAGCTTTTGAAACGAATTTCCATGACCGGATATGATCAGTTGAAGGAACAGTTTTTCGCTCTGAACGCTTTGGTGGAGCGTTTGGCAAGCAGCCAGGCCCGTTGGGAGCAGACGGCTGTGGCTTTGAAGAAATGGGAAGAGGAGGACTGCGTGTCCAACAGAACCCTTTGGGATATAGAGGCTTTTGAGAAGAGGGGGATTGATGGAGACGGGATAAAGAGGCTCCAGACAGATTTGAGAGAGCTGCGAAAGGATGCGCTTAGGCAGCAGCAGGAGGCCCAGGGAGAGCTGCGGCAGCTTCAGAAGCAAAAAAGTCAGACAGAGGAAGAGCTGGGACAGTTGAAGGCGGGAAGCAAAGCATACCCAAAGGAACTGGAACAGGCCAGAATTACTTTACAGAACCGTCTGTATCAGCGGACTGGAAAAAGCGTGGCAGTAGAGGTTTTAGCGGACCTTTTGGACATCAAAAATGAGGAATGGCGAAGCGCTGTGGAAGGTTATATGGGGAGCCAGAAGTTGACTCTGATTGTGGCTCCTGAGTACGCCAGGGCTGCTATGGAGATTTATCAGGAACTTGATAAAGAGACTTACTGTCGGGTATCCGTGCTGGATACAGAAAAGGTGGCAGTAGAGAAGCATTTGGTCTTAGAGAACGCTTTGTCTTTGGAAGTTTTGGCAAATAAAGATTATGTGAGGGCTTACATAGACTTTCTGCTGGGAAAGGTGGTAAAGTGCGACAGTGTTGAGGAATTGAGAAATTGCCGAATTGGGATTACCAGGGAATGCGTAGTGTACCGAGGATATGGGATTTCTCATTTAAACCCTTTGTACTATACGAAGTCTGCCTTTATTGGAAAGAGCAGTCTTAAGCAAAGAGTGAAGCTTCTGGAAAAAGAGCTGACTGGGATTGAAAAAAGAGCAGAACCGGAGAGACAGAAGGCTGAGAAAGCCCGAGGGCTTCTGGGATTGGAGTATTTAAGTCAGGAGTTTTCTGTCTACGAAGAGTGGAAGCGCGATATGGAGACTTACAAAGAGAAGGAAAGGGAGAAGAAGCGTTTAGGGGAAAAGCTGGAACGGATAAAAAATGAGAATGTGGAGCAGTGGGAGCAGGAGCGGCAGAAGCTTTTAGCTGACTGTCAGGAGGAGCAAGAGAGAGTCAGGCAAAAGCAGAAGACGATGGTAGGATTGGAACGGGATACAGAATCAGAGAAAAAAAGGCTGGTGGAGCTCAATGAAAGGCTGATAGAAAAGGAGAGGGATTTCAGGCGTGATCAGGACAAGGATAAGCAGTTTGACAGTCTGGTCAAGGGAAGGTCTCTTTCCTCTGTCAGGGCAGAGATTGTCAAAAATCTGGAAGAGATGGAAGGAAAGCGGCAGAGTGAGATGAAAAAGCTGATCGAGGAGAGAAGCGCTTACCTGCGATATTATCCGAATCGGAATTTTTCTCCAACAACAGAAGACAACAAGGAGTATCAAGAACTGTTCGACAGCCTGAACTTTGACCAGCTGGAGGAGTACCGAAAAAGTGCTTCCAGGCAGGCGCGTACTGCAGTGGAGCATTTTAAAGATGATTTTATGTATAAGATCCGAAGCGCCATCAAGGAAGCGTTGCAAAGAAAGGATGAATTAAACCGGATTATTTCCCAGCTTGATTTTGGAAAGGATAAATACCAGTTTTATATTGGAAAAAATACGGGGACAGACGGGCGGTACTATGATATGTTTATGGATGAGGCATTGGAGATCAAACCGTCTGATTTAGATATAGGAATGGACCACCAGCTGAATCTGTTTACCGAGGAGCATGAAAATCACTATGGGGCAATGATTAACGACTTAATTAATATTTTTATACCCCCTCAAGATGCGACTGCAAGGGAGCTGGAGGAAGCCAAACGGAATATGGACAAATATGCGGATTACCGCACTTATCTCTCCTTTGACATGCAGCAGCTGATCGAGGGAGAAGGCGAGACTATTAAAATCCGTTTGAGCAAGATGATCAAGAAAAACTCTGGGGGAGAGGGACAGAATCCTCTGTATGTGGCGCTTCTGGCAAGCTTTGCCCAGGCGTATAAAATTGACTGGAAGCCAGGCATAGAGCGGAATCCGACCCTTCGTCTTGTGGTGTTGGACGAGGCGTTTTCCAAAATGGATGCAGAGAAGGTTGCAAGCTGTATTCAGCTTATACGTGGGCTGGGCTTTCAGGCTATTATCAGCGCCACCAATGATAAGATGCAGAATTACTTAGAGACTGTAGATAAGATCTTTGTGTTTGCGAACCCCAATAAAAAGGCGATCTCTATTCAGGAGTTTGAGAAGAAAGAATTTGGGGAATTGAAGAAGGAGTAAGATATGGCAGCAGTAACGTGGAAGTGCCCAAATTGCGGAGGTGGCCTTTTGCTTGACCCGTCCTCCCAAAAGTTTAAATGTGAATATTGTCTTTCTGAATTTTCAAAGGAGCAGATTTCTGATCTTCCACCAAAGAAAGGGGAAGAGCAAAAGCAAGAAGAGCAGGAACTTGTTCTCTATCTGTGTCCCAGCTGCGGTGCGGAGATTGTGACAGAAGAGACGACAGCAGCCACCTTTTGCTTTTACTGCCATAATCCGGTGGTGTTAAAGGGACGGCTGGAAGGTGGTTACAAACCAGATTATGTGCTGCCGTTTGCCATTGACAAGGAAAAGGCAAAAGACATCTTTTTGCAGTGGCTGAAACAAAAACGATTTGTGCCAAAGGATTTTTATTCTCCAGAACAGATTGAAAAACTGACAGGAGTGTATTTTCCATACTGGCTGTATAGCTGTCAGGTGGAAGGGGAAATCCAGGCCGAGGGTGTAAAGCTTAAGGTGTGGCGGGCCGGAAATCTTCAATATACGGAGACGCAGAAATATGATGTAAGCCGCAACGGGCAGATGCAGGTAGATCATGTGACCCGAAACGCCTTGAAAAAGGCGGACAAACAGTTGGTGGAAGGCGTTCTTCCTTTTGATATGAAGCAGATGAAGCCGTTTTCCATGGAATTTTTGTCTGGATTTTTTGCAGAAAAGCGGGATATGGAACAGCAGGAGTTTCAGGGAGATGTGGAAAAGGAGGTGGAAGTGTTTGCGAAGGATACCTTGAGAAGCAGTATCAGCGGATATAACAGCGTGACGGTAATGAATCAGACGGCCAGATTGAAAGAGACTCGGTGGAATTATGCCCTTCTTCCAGTATGGACTCTGACGTATAAGGGAAAAAGGGACAACCACATTTATTATTTTGCCTGCAACGGACAGACAGGGAAAATCTGTGGAAAACTTCCTGTGGATTCTGCAAAGCTGGGGATATTCTTTCTGGAAATTTTTCTTCCACTTCTGGCAGTTCTTTTGCTTGCGGGGTATTTCATTTAGACAATGGACGGAGGAATGAAAAATGAGTGGAAGATTTAGAAGATGGATTCCATGCTTTTTGACAGTGCTCCTGATTCTTGGCATGGGAATGATGAAGGCGCATGCAGAAGAAATGATGGAGCTGGACGGTGCTTCCAGCCAGAGGGTCTATGATATGGCGGAGCTTTTAAGTAAAGAGGAAGAGGAAGAGTTTGAGACAGCCATTGAAAACGCCCGCAAAAGCCTGGGATTTGATATTGTGGTGGTAACAATAGAGGATGCAGGAGGAAGAAATGCTCAGGACTATGCAGACTATAACTATGAGGCTGCCGGCTTTGGGCATGGAGACAGTCATGACGGCATCTTGTTCCTGGTTGATATGGACAATCGGGAGCTGGTGCTGTCTACAGAAGGGAAAGCGATTCGCATATTTACAGACGAGAGAATCGAGCGTATGTTAGACGATGTCTACGAAAGGGCCTCAGAGGACGAATTCGCAGACAGCGTCAGAGCATTTTTAAGGGATGTGGAGTATTATGGGGAAAAGGGGATTTCGTCGGGACAGTATAATTATGATACTGAAACCCACCAGATCAGCACATACAAAAGCATCCGCTGGTATGAGGCTCTTCTGGCGCTGGGAGTATCTGGATTTGTGGCTGTGGCCGCATGTTTGACTGTAAAGCGCCAGTATGCCATGGAGGAGGACCCAAAGCATTTGAAAAATTTGAATATGGCTTATCGTGGGGACTGTAACTTTGCATTTCGGAACCAACAGGATGTTTTTGTCAATAAATTTGTCACCACCCAGGTAATTCCCCGCAACACAAGCGGAAGCGGCGGTTTGGGCGGGAGTTCTTCAGCTGGAAGAAGTTCTACCCATCATTCTAGCAGCGGGCGGACTCATGGCGGCGGAAGCCGAAAGTTTTAGACATCACTCTATAATATAAAATTTACCAGTACACATAGAAGGAAGCCAAGCATTGTAGGAAGGATCACTGCCACAGCGGTCCATTTCCAACTGCCGGTTTCCTTTTTTATGGTCAGGCATGTGGTGGAGCAGGGCCAGTGAAACAGGCAGAACAACAGCATACACAGCGCGGTTTTCCAGTTCCATCCATGGTTGATGAGGAGCTGAAACAGGGCAGTGGAATCCGTCATCTCTACGAGCTGACCAGTCTGTAAATAGGCCATAAGGATTATGGGAACCACAATTTCATTGGCAGGGAAGCCTAACAGAAATCCGGCCAGAATCACGCCGTCCAGTCCCATAAACCTGCCTAAAGGGTCTAAAAATCCAGTCAAATGGAACAGAAGGCTTTGATTTCCCAGATGAATGTTTGCCAGAATCCAGATAACCAATCCGGCCGGAGCGGCAATCATGGCGGCTCTTCCTAAGACAAACAAAGTGCGGTCAAAGATGGAACGAACAATGACCTTGCCAAACTGGGGCCTGCGGTAGGGGGGCAGTTCCAGAGTGAACGAAGAGGGAACGCCTTTTAAAAGGGTGTGGGACAATAGCCAGGAACAGCCCAAAGTGGCTCCGATCCCAAGAAGGATGGTCAAGGTCAAAAGAAGAGCGGCCAAAAGGGAACCTGCGGCGCCTCCAGAAACACCGGCTAGGAAAAACAGGGTGATCAGAGTGACCAGCGTCGGAAACCTTCCATTGCATGGGACCAGGGAATTGGTGAGAATCGCCACCATGCGCTCCCGTGGAGAATCTATAATACGGCATCCCATGACGCCTACGGCGTTGCAGCCGAAGCCCATAGCCATAGTGAGACACTGTTTTCCACAGGCACGACAGCGCATGAAGGCAGGGTCCATGTTAAAGGCCACTCGAGGAAGGTAGCCTAGATCTTCTAAAATGGTAAAAAGTGGGAAGAAGATGGCCATTGGAGGCAGCATAACAGATACTACCCATGCCAGAACACGATAAACGCCAAAAACCAAGACCTGTACCAGAATCTGAGGTACATGGAACCAGAGAAGGGCAGAGGCTAATTTTCCTTCCAGAGAAAACAAAAGGCTCCACAACAGATCAGAAGGGTAGTTTGCGCCTGCCATAGTCAGCCAGAAAACACCTAGAAGCAGAAGGACCATGACAATTTTGCCAGTGAAGGGACCAGTTACCAAACGGTCAATGGCCTGTTCTCTTTGTCTGTAGTTGATTTTGGTAAAAAGAACGGTCTCTCTTGCAAGCTCTTTTGGGGAGAAATCCAGGCACTCATAGTGACCGGTGGTGGAGACAGAATCGTGAATGGTTCGCTTTATGTGCTCTAAGTCTTTAGGACATCTGGCGCAGCAGGACAGAACGGGAAACAGTAGTACATCCTGAAGTAAAGAAAAATCGATGCAGATTCCTTTTTTTTGGGCCTCGTCGCAGAGATTGACACACAGAATCAAAGGCGTTCCATTGTCTTGTATAAAGTCTAACTCCAAAATCTGCTTTAACAGGTGGAGGCCCCGCTCCATGCAGGTGGCATCACAGACTACCATAACGGCGTCAGCTTTTTTGCTGCACAGAAAGTCTCTGGCAATCTCCTCTTCCTCTGAGTGAGCGGCCAGAGAATATGTACCGGGCAAGTCTACCAGCTCATACTTCTGACCATCTACCTGAAATTCTCCTCTGGCTGTGGCGACGGTTTTACCAGGCCAGTTGCCAGTATGCTGCCTCATGCCAGTGAGACCGTTGAAAATAGTACTTTTGCCCACATTAGGATTGCCGGCCAGGGCAATGACAAATTTGTTATTTTCCATGGAAACCCTCCATTTAGACCAATAGTTCGATTTTTACATTATGATTACTGTATGAATGGGAATCATAGAAAGTGCTTGGAGTATTTGCAATTTAGAAAAATTGTGCTATAATAGTCTCCAGTGAAACAGGAGGATGGATTCATGAAGGGTATACAAACTTTAAAACGTGGGTTGGCAATGATTGCTATGTGTCTGTGTTTGACATTTGCAGCGGTTCCAGCTATGGAAACGTATGCGGCCTCTCAAACAGAAACCCAGGTGGCAGAGGGAACAGCCACTGCAGAGACTACGGGAGGCGATGAAGAAGCATTTCTCATGATTATGATGGGCGGAGCCCTTTTAATCATTTTGTTTGCTGTGATTTCAGCCATGGCGACAGTGTCTTCATCTATTGCAGTAGCCGCCAATATGGATGTAGATGGAGAGTAAAACCAAAGTATCAAAAAGGGGAGAACTGCCACAGTGCAGTTTCCCCTTTTCTTTTAAGTTTCAACGAATATTTCATTGCTGTTTTGCTGCCTGAGAGCAATCACCGCATTTCGCACCAGATAGGCCCGCATTCCGCCAGGCCGTCCGGTGAGTATGCAGGAGACTTCTTCGTCTGGTATAAAGCCTAAATCAGAGAGTCGGGTGGCCATTCCTGCTTCGCTGGCGATCCAGACCACTTTTACTTTTTTTCCTACATCTATTTGACTTAATGGAAGGACCATAAGATACACCGATAAAAAGAAAACTTATGATTATAATATGTAAACCAGAAAGGATATGTGAAGCTATGAGGTACTCTCAGATTGTCCATGGGATTTTTTTGGAAAGGCCCAACCGATTTCTGGCTAAAGTGGAAATAAAGGGCCAGATTCATACATCTCATGTAAAAAACACAGGGAGATGCCGAGAACTTTTAGTACCTGGGGCTGAAGTTTTGCTGGAATACTATCCAGATGCAAAGGCTCTTGGACGTAAGACCGAGTATTCTGTGACTGCGGTGTACAAGGAGAGAGAGGGATATTTGTCAAGGGTCCTCATAAATATGGATTCCCAGGCTCCCAACCAGGCGGCAAAGGAGTGGATAGAATCGGGAGGATTTTACACAGCGACGGGCCTTTCGGTGGAGAAGCTTGAACGAGAGGTGACTTATGGCCAATCACGGTTTGACTTGGCGTTTGAGGCAGGGGGAAAACCTGGGTTTATGGAGGTAAAGGGAGTGACTTTAGAGGAAAAGGGAATCGCCATGTTTCCGGATGCGCCTACCGAGCGGGGAGTAAAGCATCTGCAGGAATTAATGGATGCGGGAAAGCATGGATTTTTGACGTATCTTTTATTTGTGATTCAGATGAAAGGCGTTAAAAGCTTTCGGCCCAACTGGGATACTCACCCTGCCTTTGCTAAGACCTTAAAGGAGGCTTCGGATTCAGGTTTAAAAGTTTTGGCCTATGACTGTATAGTCAGGGAGGATGGATTTGCGCTTCATGAGAAAGTTCCGGTTAATTATGAATAGGCATTGCGCCTGTGAAAAAAATATGCTACAATTCACTCAAAAATTTTGCGAAAAAACAGATAAAAGCGGAAAGGAAATCAGATTATGAACATACTTTACCAAAGTACCCGTGGCGGTGAAAATGGTGTGACTGCGTCACAGGCCATATTAAAGGGAATTGCCAGTGACGGCGGTCTGTTTATGCCAACTCAGATTCCGAAGCTGGAACAGCCGATGGCATGGATGGCCGGAAAGTCTTACTGTGAGACAGCGTATGAAGTTATGAAACTGTTTCTTACTGATTACACAGAGGAAGAACTGAAAGAGTGTATCCGCTGCGCCTATGACGATAAATTTGATACAGAAGAGATCGCGCCCCTTGCAAAGGCTGGCGGCGCATACTATCTGGAATTATTCCATGGGAATACCATTGCGTTTAAGGATATGGCTTTGTCCATACTTCCTTATCTTATGACTACAGCAGCCAAAAAGAATCATGTGGATAAGGAGATTGTCATTCTGACCGCTACCTCGGGGGACACAGGGAAGGCGGCTATGGCAGGTTTTGCCGATGTGCCAGGAACCAGAATCATTGTATTCTATCCGAAGAATGGCGTCAGCCGTGTCCAAGAACTGCAGATGGTGACGCAAAAGGGAGAGAATACCAGCGTGGTGGCAATACATGGAAATTTTGACGACGCTCAGACAGGGGTAAAGAAAATGTTTGGCGACAAGGAATTTGCTGCGGAGCTGGGAGAGAAGGGATTTCAGCTTTCCTCTGCAAATTCCATCAACATCGGACGTCTGGTTCCCCAGGTGGTCTACTATGTCTATGCTTATGCACAGCTTCTTTCAAATGGAGAGATTGAGGACGGAGAGCTTATTAATGTGACAGTGCCTACAGGGAATTTTGGAAATATTCTGGCGGCGTATTTTGCCAAACAGATGGGAGTTCCCATCAAAACCTTAATCTGCGCATCGAATGACAACAAAGTATTGTACGATTTTTTCCAGAGCGGTACTTATGACCGGAAGAGAGATTTTGTACTGACCACGTCTCCTTCCATGGATATTCTGATTTCCAGCAATTTGGAGCGGTTAATCTACTTGTCTACAGACTGCAATCCAGAAAAGACAGCGCAGTTTATGGAAGAGCTTTCCACAAAGGGCGAGTACACCATCACCGAGGAAATGAAGGCCAGAATGTCCGACTTTATTGGCGGCTTTGCTTCTCAGGAGATAAATGCTCAGGCGATCCGCAAATTGTATGAGGATTTTGGCTATGTCATTGATACTCACACAGGAGTGGCTTGTGCAGTTTATCATCAATATCGAAACGAGCAGGGAGATGACACGAAGACGGTTATTGCCTCTACCGCCAGTCCGTACAAATTTTCAAAAAGCGTAATGGAAGCGTTAAAAGGTACTATGGAGGACATTGACGAGTTTGAGGCTATGGAGCTTCTCCATAAAACCTCTGGCGTTGGTATTCCCCAGGCTGTAGAAGAAATTCGCAGTGCTAATATCCGTCACAATACAGAGTGTGATATTCCTGAGATGAAGCAGGTGGTATCCGATATTCTGGGCTTGTAGAATATGAGTCTGAAAATGTTTATCAGGAGGTAGTTATGCTGGGAATTATTGGCGCCATGGCTGAAGAAGTGGCAAATTTAAAGGCAGAGATGGAACAGATCAAAGTTAGTACCATTGCCGGAATGGATTTTTATGAGGGGTGTCTTCGTGGAAAAGAGGTCGTTGTGGTCCGGTCTGGGATTGGTAAGGTAAATGCGGCAATATGCAGTCAGATTTTAGTGGACAAATACGGTGTGAATGGGATTATCAACACAGGAATTGCCGGTTCCTTAAGAAACCATATTAACATCGGTGATATTGTTTTGTCAAAAGACACCGTTCAGCATGATATGGATGCTACGGGATTTGGATATGAAGTCGGCCAGATTCCACAGATGGAGGAGTCCGTGTTTAAAGGGGATCTGAACATGATTCAAACAGCAGAAGATTGCTGCAAAAGAGAGATTCCTGAAGTGGGAGTCCATGTGGGACGTGTTGTCAGCGGAGATCAGTTTATCTCCGATAAGGAGAAAAAGAACTGGCTGCTTAACACCTTTCAGGGATTTTGTACAGAGATGGAAGGAGCAGCCATTGCGCAGACAGCTTATTTAAATGAGATTCCATTTCTGATTATTAGGGCTATCTCAGATAAAGCAGACGATAGCGCACATATGGATTACGCAGAATTTGAGGCGAAAGCCATAGAACACAGTGTAAAATTGGTTACAGCTCTTATAGAGGAACTGACTTGAGAATCGTTTTTTAGAAGAATTTGACGAACGATTCTAGGCTCTCTTATCTTCCCAAATGAAGAATCCAAGGCTATAATATAGGTCATCTGGAAACTATCTGGAGAAGAAAGGGGAGCTTTTTTATGATGTTGGATTTTTTAGAAACAGGAAAAGCATTATACGTATTGGCGGCTGTCTGTGCATTAGGGCTTTTAACCAGGCTGATGGCTCGTAACAGTTACAAAAGATTAATAAGAGAAACAGATAATATGACACTAACGAAGAACCGCTACTTGAGAGAGCTGAAACAAAAAGCAGAAAACGCCTATCGGCTCAATCAAGGAATACAAAATACACAGGCATATTTGGAAAAACAGTTAACAAGCTATCATTTCTTAGGACTGAGCTTGAATGGATGGGGAAATCTGTCAAGCCAATTTACAGTTTTATGCTTTCTGTGCGGCGGGATAGCGGCGTTTGCCTCTTACTGGTATCGCTGTGATAACTATTACATAGTGCTTTATGGGACTGTAGGTATTTTGACTGGGCTTCTCACCTTGTTCGTGGATTGTGGCGTAAACCTTTCTGAAAAAAGGGCGCAGCTTTTAAATGCGTTGCAGGATTATATGGAAAATTCCCTGTTTCATCGTCTGGCCAGAGAAAATGCATCCGTGATGGAGGACAGTGGTCGGGAGAGTGCAAGCAGAGAAAGAGGAAATCGGGACAGTAACATTCGGGAACTAAATATTCATGATTTAAATATTAAGGATTTGAGTTCTCGCAGCGGACAGGAGGAAGAGACGCCGTCAAGAGATGGGATTCGAAGCATTTCACAGAGAGAACGGTCAAAAATAGACCGAACCAGAAATGGGAGCTCTGCTGTGATGGACGGAAGGATGGAAGAAGAAAAGCAAGAACGGCAGGTTAAAAAGTCTACCCGTGTGGCGAGAAAGGCTCAACAGGAAGAAACGGTTTCTCCTATGGGACAGAATAAGGGCGCACAGGGAAAGGACATGGATTATCTGAAGCGCAGTTTAGAGCAAATCGCAGCCAGCAGAGAGAAAGATCAGGGGGAAGGGGACTGGATTAAAGATTTGTCGTCGGACGAGCTGGAGCTGGTAGGCGAAATTTTAAAACAATATCTGTCTTAACAATATTTATGGTATCGCAATTCTTAGCAGTTTGTGATATAATGTTTTACAAATCCAGGAATTTCTGGAAATTACGAACAGCATGAGAAAAGGAGAAATGGTATGGGAAGAGAAGTAACATTTGATTATTCTAAGACTAGCGGATTTATTTCCACAGAAGAGCTTCAGAACATCAAAGGAGCTGTTATGGGGGCCAAAGAGGTATTGCTGTCTAAAACAGGCGCAGGCAATGACTTTCTGGGATGGATTGATCTTCCAGTAGACTATGATAAAGACGAGTTTGCAAGAATAAAAAAAGCTGCAGCTAAGATTCAAAAAGATTCTGACGTTTTATTGGTAATCGGTATCGGCGGTTCCTATCTTGGCGCAAGGGCGGCGATTGAGTTTCTGACCCATAGTTTCTACAATGTGCTGAACAAGGAAGACAGGAAAGCACCGGAGATTTATTTTGTAGGAAACAGTATCAGCAGCAAGTATATTAAAGACCTTCAGGATGTTTTGAAGGGAAAAGATTTTTCCATTAATATTATCTCAAAATCTGGCACTACCACAGAGCCGGCCATTGCATTCCGTGTGTTCAAGGAAATGCTGATTGAGAAATATGGAAAAGAAGAGGCTAATAAGAGGATCTATGCAACTACCGACAAGGCTAGAGGCGCATTAAAGAGTCTGGCTAATCAGGAAGGCTATGAAAGCTTTGTGGTTCCAGATGATGTAGGCGGACGTTTCTCTGTCTTGACGGCTGTAGGTCTGCTTCCTATTGCTGTTAGCGGCGCGGATATTGACAAATTGATGGAAGGCGCAGCTTATGGCAGAACAAAGGCATTAGAAACCTCATATGAGGAGAATCCGGCTCTTCTTTATGCGGCAGTTCGAAACATTTTGCTGAGAAAAGGAAAACATGTGGAGATTGTAGCAAATTATGAGCCAAGCCTTCACTATGTGTCTGAATGGTGGAAACAGTTATACGGGGAGAGTGAAGGAAAAGATCAGAAAGGAATTTTCCCGGCGGCTGTGGATTTGACCACGGATTTACATTCTATGGGGCAGTTTATTCAGGACGGCGCAAGAATTATGTTTGAGACGGTTATTAATGTAGAGGAGTCTCAGGCTGAAGTTGTTCTGAAAGAGGAAGAAATTGACACAGACGGCATGAATTATCTGGCTGGAAAGAATGTGGATTTTGTCAATAAGAGCGCTATGAATGGTACTATGCTGGCACATACAGATGGACAAGTTCCAAACTTAAAAATCAATATCCCTGTACAGGATGCATTTTGTCTGGGACAGCTGTTCTACTTCTTCGAATTTGCCTGTGGCATTAGCGGATATCTGTTGGGAGTAAATCCATTTAACCAGCCTGGCGTTGAAAGCTATAAGAAGAATATGTTCGCTCTTCTCGGAAAACCAGGATATGAGAAGGAAAGAGAAGAATTGCTGAAGAGGCTGTAAAAAGCTAAAAACTTCCCTGTGGAGCAGTTTGCCGAGGCTGCTTTGCTGGGAAGTTTTTGATGCGGATTCATTCTTCGATGACCTGAATCTCAAGAAAATCGAAATCTATGGATTCGATAAAATTGTCCTGTACAAAACGGGTTTTCGCATGGATCTGGAAATCGTGGATATTTGCGGATAACCACATGGGTCTTTCTAAATCAAATTCATAACAGATCGTATCTAATGCCTGAAAAACCATCTGCGTTCTGGTCAGGCTGTAATCTCCAATGGAAATCGTAGTATCCTGTAAAAGCCGGTTATGCTTCATAAGCTTTCCCCACATGCGAAACATGGTAAAATCCTCCTAATAGTAATGGTCAGCACGTCTAAACGGTTACTGTATTAGTGTAGCAGAATGAAAAAAGAAAGTAAAGAAGTTGACAACCATTCATAAAATGGATTGTAAAGGAAATCAACAGGAGTTATAATAATCTTACATTGTATTGGGCTAAGGAGGACAGATGATGAATGTCATCACAGACTACGGGACATTTTTGAGGGAAGCAAAGTCAGCGGTGATGGAATTGGCAGAGCTGGAGCGTCAGGAGGAGCGGCTGTCCAGAAAATTAAAGCAGGACCAGAAATCTTTAGAGAGTGAGAAAAAACTTTTAGAGGACACGATTAATCAGACGACAAAGAAACGATTAGGAGAAATTGTCTCCAGCTATGATAAAGAGTTAAATAAAGGGCAGGAACAGCTTAAAAAGGC
The DNA here is from genome assembly GCA_910579515.1 of uncultured Hungatella sp. GTDB lineage: Bacteria > Bacillota > Clostridia > Lachnospirales > Lachnospiraceae > UBA3402. The sequence goes on along the minus strand of CAJTUV010000033.1, from coordinate 17,741 downwards.
CAGAAGTAAGAGGGAGAAGGCAAAAAGTCAGGGGATTCGGGAACGAATTGTGGAAGAGACCTCGGATTTGCGGGATGATAATCGAAGGATTCAGCTTCATATTGCAACATTGTTCCAACAGAAATCGGTTCCTAAATACTGCAACACAGATTTATACTACGCGCTCTACTTTCCAAGATGGCCGAAGGAGTTTTTAAAATTACTTTTAGCAGTCGTGCTCTGCTTTCTGCTGATCCCTTACGGAATCTATTTGCTGCTTCCAAAGCAGACGGTGTTATTTTTGGTTTTGATTTATTTTGCTTGTATTTTGGTGTTTGGCGGAATCTATGTGCTGATTGGCAACCGTTCCAGAGAGCGCCATGGAGAAGCTTTGCGGGAAGGAAGGAGCCTTCGGAATGAAATTCATGGCAACAATAAGAGAATCCGTGTAATTACCCATACGATTAAGCGGGATAAGAATGAAGCTATTTATGACCTTCAGAAATTTGATGATGAGATTGCTCAGATGGAACAGGCCATGTCAGAGACAGCGGCAAAGAAAAAAGCCGCGTTAAATACCTTTGAGACTGTGACAAAAAATATTATTGCGGATGAAATTACGGATTCCAGAAAAGAGAAAATTAGCAATATGGCGGATCTTTGCGAATCGGAAGAAAAGCAGCTGCGAGAGCTGCGGGAGACGATTCAGCTACGGAATCTTCATATTACGGACTGCTATGCCTCATATTTATCCAGAGAGTTTTTATACCCAGAAAAACTTGATGCATTGGCTAAAATTATGCAGGACGGTACAGCTACAAACTTAAATGAAGCGATGCAGCAGTATAAGAAAAACGCATAAATCGAAAAAAACTGGTCTATAATAGCAGTAAGAATTTGGACCAGGTGAGACAAAATGGATATTTGGAAAAGAAAGGCTCCCTCCAATGGCAGGGAGCTTTACTATTATGACACAAAAAGAGAATTTGAAGCGGCTGAATTGGCAGCCAGGCTATATATGATGATGAGAGAGGAATTGAAGAAGGGCAAAAAGGATAAGGTGCTGGTTTTATGTATTGGAACCGACCGATCTACAGGAGACAGTCTGGGGCCTTTAATAGGATATCAGCTGAGACAGAAGGAATTAAAACATATACATGTGGTTGGTACATTGAATCGGCCGGTTCACGCCATGAACCTGGAAGATACCCTTTATCTTCTGGAGCAGGAATACCCAGATTATCTGGTCATTGCAGTAGATGCCTCTGTAGGAATGAGCAGCCATGTTGGGTGTATCACACTGGGGAGAGGCTCTTTAAAGCCCGGACTTGGCGTCAGCAAAGAGTTACAGGCGGTGGGAGATTTATTTATTACGGGAATTGTCAGCGGATGTGGAAATTATGACCCTTTAATGCTTCAAAGCATTCGCCTCAGCACAGTGATGAGAATGGCGGAATGCATCAGTGACAGCATATGCCTTGTCGAAAAGTTATGGGAATCTATGGCCCTGGTTTGACAGAATTTGCAGGCAAGCCGTGCTATGATTGGCAGTAGCATATTAGAACAATTCATAGAATATAGCGGGGTGAGCCTATGGGAGACTTATATAATCCATTTCCGAAATTACCAAAAAATATCCGGCAGATTGGAGAACGAGACCAGTCTGTGCGGTTGTACTTAGAAGATTATGTAAACACATACTTAAGACGTCTGTATCCAAAGGGAGGACAAGATCTGCGCGTTGGAGTACTGCTTGGAACATCAGAGGAACATGATGGAACGCCATATTTATTTGTAGACGGCGCTCTTGAAATGGATGATGTGGCAGAGGGAAGCGATAAAGTGGTTCTGACAGAAAGCGCCTGGAAAAAGACGTATCAGAATATGGAAGACATGTTTCCAAAGCGTTCTATCTTGGGATGGTTTCTTTGTGGGGATCAGGGAACCACATTAAGCCCTTTAAATTACTGGAAGCAGCATGGTCAATACTTTTCAGGAAAAAACCAGCTGATGTATCTGAATTCTGGATTAGAGGGAGAGGAAGCAGTCTATGTCACATCAGAGGACGGTTTTTATAAACTTCGTGGATACAGCATTTATTATGAGCGAAACCAGATGATGCAGGATTATATGATTCTGCGTAAAGATGCAAGAAGAGTGGAAGCTGGAACCGGTGATCCGGTTATACGGGATTTCCGCCAGAGAATGGAGGACAATAAAAGCCAGGTTACGGCGCGCAGGGGAACGATTCGCGTATTGGGAAGCTTGTGCAGCGCCTTGGCTGTTGTGGTTTTGGCAGGCGGGGTGGTGATGGTCAATAATTATGAAAAGATGAGAGATATGGAAGCAGTATTGACTTCTGTCCTTCCAGAAGGAGTGATTGCCCAGGAAGAGGAAATGATGTCGGGAGATGAGCTTTGGGTGGAGGAAGCTTCTGGAAATATACATCCTACGGTTCCTCATGAGACCATGTCCAACATCTATCCAAATGTGCTTGAGGAGAGCACTGGTATAGGGACAAGCCTGGCAGCTGCAGAATCCAACAATCAGACAGAGAAAGCTAAGGATGTGGAAAGCACAACACCAACAGAAGGCTCTGCAGAAACAGACCATTCAGCGGATTCTGCTACGGTGGCTGCTTCTGGTGAGGGATTGACAGGAAAGACGCTTTATGAAGTTCAGGAAGGAGAAACCCTGTACGGGATTTGCCTAAAAATATATGGAAGTGGAAGTAAGTTAGAAGAAATCTGTGAGTTAAATGGATTAGATGATGAAAATAAGATTATTTCGGGGCAGAATTTGATTCTTCCGTAGGGGCTCATTCTGTGCTATACTATATCAGAATACTAGTATAGACAGGACGTGCGGGAGAACCAAAGATGAGTGATATGAGTCGTGAACAGAAAAAAAGGCAGCTTCGAAGTCGGGTCATTACACCTGGTAAACCACAGAACCAAATCCCACAAGAGGATAGGGAGGAGGAGTCCCAACAGGTCCATCATAAGGTGAAAAGACGCCGCCTGATTCTGCTGGCTTTGCTTTTTATTTTATTGTCTGGGCTTGCTGCCAGTTTTTATTGGTATCAGCGATATTATCAATATGAAAGTATGAGTATAGGCTGGGAACGGCAGCTGGACAGGGAAGGCAATTTTACAGCTTATGAGAAATTTGGCAGCAATTTACTCAGATACTCAAAAGACGGAGCTTCTTATATTAATGCAGAAGGAAAGGATGTGTGGGTCCAGAGTTACGAAATGAAATCACCGATTGTTGCCGTAAATGGAGACTATGCAGCCATTGCGGATCAACAGGGCAACAATATTTACATCTGTGATTTAAACGGATGTCAGGGGGTGGCTACCACAGTACTTCCGATTGTGAAAGTTACCGTCTCAGCAAAAGGAGTTGCGGCGGCGATTTTGGAGGATAATACAGCCAGCTATATCTATTTTTATCGAAAAGACGGAACAGAGATAAAGATTTTTATAAAAGGCGTTTTGGGGGGGAATATCGGATATCCTCTGGATATCAGCTTGTCTCCAGACGGGACGATGCTGGTTGGTTCTTATGCCTTTATTGAAGACGGATCTTTGAAAAACCGAGTTGCATTTTACAACTTCTCAGAGGTGGGAAAAAATGCGCTGAATCGGTTTGTAGGCGGTTTCCATGACCTATATGAAAACAGTATGGTGCCAAGAGTACAATATCTGGATGATATATATTCTGTGGCGTTTGCAGACAACAGCTTGTCCTTTTATTCTTCAAAGGATGTGATGTCGCCTGCTTTGATCACTCAGGTTCCAATCGAAGAGGAAATTAAAAGCGTGTTTTATGACAACACCCATGTGGGGGTAATTATGTCCGCTTCTTCAGGGGAATATGATTCCCGTATGGAGCTTTATAAGTCCAATGGGGACAAGGTCTTTGACGTGGAGTTTAGTTATGGATACGAACATGTGGATATTGATGATGATATGATTTTTTTATATAATCAAGATTCCTGCAGAATTTATAATTGTCTGGGGATTTTAAAGTATGAGGGGAGCTTTGACTTTACGGTTTCTAAAATAACCAAAGGGCGCCTTCCCAACCATATTATTGTCACTGGGCCTCAGGCAATAAAGGAAATTAAGCTGCATTAATCAAAGGATAAAATTTAAGAAATTCATAAGAAAAGAGGAAAAGGTTATGGAGAAAAAGTGCATCGGCGTAGATGTAGGCGGGACTACGGTAAAAATCGGCCTGTTTGAAGTAAGCGGAGAGTTGTTAAAGAAGTGGGAAATCCCTACCAGAAAAGAGGAACAGGGAAAATACATATTAGACGATGTGGCTGCTTCTATTTTGGAGGTTCTGAAGCAGGAGGAAATTTCATTGGAGCAGATATGCGGTGCTGGACTCGGAGTGCCAGGGCCTGTGAAAAAAGACGGCTATGTAGAAGTGTGTGTAAACCTGGGGTGGAAGGACAGGCGTCCGTCCGAAGAATTAAGTCATCTGTTAGGCAACATTCCGGTTCTCTGCGGTAATGATGCAAATGTGGCGGCTTTGGGCGAGATGTGGAAAGGCGGCGGCGAAGGCTATACGGATATTGTTATGGTAACCTTGGGAACCGGTGTTGGCGGCGGCGTGATTTTAGACGAGAAGATTTTATCAGGAAGGCATGGACTAGGCGGAGAGATTGGCCATATTCATATTCGGGACGAGGAGACCGAGCATTGCAACTGTGGCGGTGTGGGCTGTCTGGAACAGGTGGCTTCTGCCACAGGAATTGCAAGGGAGGCAAGAAGAAAAATGGCGTCTTGTGACCAGCACTCTGTTCTTCGTGCCGCGAAAGAGGTGCTGACTGCCAAGGACGTGTTGGACGCTGCCAAGGAAGGCGATAAGCTGGCATTAGAAGTGATGGAAACCGTAGGCCATTATTTAGGTGTGGCTCTTTCTCAGATTGCAGTAACGGTAGATCCGGATATTTTTGTAATCGGCGGAGGAGTCTCCAAAGCAGGACAATTTTTGATTGATATTATTGAAAGGCACTATAAGCCCTATGTGGCTATTTCTCAGGACAGAGCAAAGATTGGTCTTGCAAAGCTGGGAAACGATGCCGGGATTTATGGAGCGGCAAGGATGGTTTTAAACTAAAAGGAATGGGCGGCCAAGATGAGGCTGCCCATTTTAAGTATGCAAAAGTAAGGTGGGGAAATTGTGCAAATTTCCATCTGTCCAATTTATAGTAAAGGTGGTATACTAAGGGCAATTACTTTAGAGGAGAAGACGTATGGGAGCATTTACAAAAGTCACAACGAAAGAAGTCAGGAAACAGAATGATGGAAGAACCTGTTATAAGGATCTGGAAGCTCAGTTTTCAATGCGCAGTCACGGGGTTGTATTGAAACTATATATTGAGAATTTCAAACGGATGAATGATTTGTTTGGAATGGAATATTGTGACGAACTGCTGGAGGCAATCCTGGACTATCTGGAGCAGAAAACAGGGAATGTGGTCTATCGGTACGTGGGAGTAGAGTTTATTGTCATCATGAAAAATAGAACGATAGCAGATGCTGCCTGGATGGTAGAACAGTTGATGGAACGGTTTAACCAGAGCTGGACCATAAGAGGAGCGGACTGCTTTTGCACAGTACAGATGGCGTTGTGCGCCTACCCCGGCTATGCTACCAGCGTCAATGAAATTCTGAAGTATCTGGATATGGCGGTTGCTCATGGGGCAGAAATTGGCAGCAATCAGACTGTGGTTTATGACAAAGAACTCCATACGCAATTTATCAGAAGGCAGAAGATTGCCAAGTATTTGAGCACAGCTATTTTAAAAAATGAGGTGGAGGTTTGCTATCGTCCCATTTATAACAGAGAGATGAGAGGCTTTACACGGGCGGAATTTCAGATGAGGATTTTTGTGCCGGAGTTAGGTATGGTTGACAGCGCAGAGTACCTGCCTATTGCGGAAGATACCGGGCAAATCCGTCAGGTGGAATACTATGCTCTGGATCGGGCGGCGGCGGCAGTTGCCGGACTTTTAAGGGAACAGAGAGAATTTGAGTCTATCGCTTTGCCAGTTTCCTCTATGCTGTTTCAGCAGGGAGACTTATTAAAGGAAGTACTGCGTGTTATTGAGGATTATAGAATCCCGGCCAAAAAGCTGGCGATTGAGATAGACGAATATACGGCAGTTTCCTATTATGCAAACCTGACTACCTTGCTGGAGGGGCTGTCCTGGCGGGGCATCGAGTTGATTTTAAGTAACTTTGGATCTGGAAGCACAGGCTTGAGCCGGATTTTTGATCTTCCTGTGGACACGATGAAATTTAACAGATCATTTGTTGGAGAACTGGAGAACAGCGCTAGATATGCGCCGGTGTTTGGCGGTCTTGTGCAGATTGCAAAAAAGATGAAGAAAAAGGTGATAGCGGAAGGAGTAGAAACCCAGAGGCAGAAGGATTTCCTGGATAAATTTGGATGTACTATGCAGATGGGATCTTACTACTCGCCTATCATACCAGAAAAGGAGCTGGCTGCTGTGATTGGAAGAATTCCCAGATGACAACAGACATAAAAATCCTGTTTGGAGGAAAAAAGGGAGTTGGAACATGGACGATTATAATAAAGAAAAAACGATAGTGATTGGTCATAAAAATCCAGATACAGATTCTATCTGCTCTGCTATCTGCTATGCAAATCTCAAGGCAGCACTTACAGGAAAGGAATTTCAGCCAGGACGGGCAGGACAGGTGAATGAAGAGACTCAGTTTGTGCTCAATTATTTTGGCGTGGAAGCGCCTCAGTTGATTGAACATGTAAAAACAGAGGTGCGGGATATAGAGATCCGAAAAATAAAAGGAGTAAATCGGAACATATCCTTAAAGAAAGCCTGGAATACTATGCAGGAGGCCAACGCGGTGACCCTTCCGGCAGTGACAGAGGATAATGTACTGGAGGGACTGATTACGGTAAGTGATATTGCTCAGTCTTATATGAATGTTTATGACAGCAGCATTCTTTCCAAGGCCAACACCCAGTATTCTAATATGATAGAAACTTTGGAAGGCGCTTTAGTTGTGGGAGATGAGAACGCCTATTTTGACAAAGGAAAGGTACTGATTGCAGCGGCAAATCCAGATATGATGGAGTTTTATATCAATAAAAATGATTTAGTCATTTTAGGTAACCGCTATGAATCCCAGCTATGCGCCATTGAGATGGAAGCAGCCTGCATTATTGTTTGTGAAGGCGCGGGAGTATCTCTCACGATCAGAAAGCTGGCTCAGGAGCGGGGGTGTACGGTAATTTCGACTCCTTATGACACGTATACGGCCGCACGTCTGGTAAATCAGAGTATGCCTATCAGCTATTTTATGAAGACGGAAAACCTTATCACCTTTGACGAGACCGATGTGATTGATGAGATAAAGGACGTGATGGCCAGTAAAAGACACAGAGATTTTCCCATTTTGGACAGAGACGGAAAGTATAAGGGAATGATTTCCAGGCGAAACCTTTTGGGTGCAAGGGGGAAATCTTTGATTCTGGTAGATCATAACGAGCGCTCTCAGGCTGTAAACGGTGTGGAAAACGCTAGAATCATGGAGATTATCGATCATCACAGATTGGGAACCATTGAAACCATTGCCCCTGTATTTTTCAGAAATCAGCCATTAGGATGTACGGCTACGATTATTTACCAGATGTATCAGGAAGCAGGGATTCCTGTGGAGAAGAAAATTGCAGGGCTATTATGCAGCGCAATTATCTCGGACACGCTGTTATTCCGTTCTCCTACCTGCACTCAGGTGGATAAGAAAGCCGCCCTAAAGCTGGCGGAGATTGCAGGAATTAAGCCAGAGGATTATGCTGTAGACATGTTTTCTGCGGGAAGTAACTTAAAGAACAAAACAGAAGAGGAAATTTTCTATCAGGATTTTAAGCGTTTTACAGCAGGGAAGATTTCTTTTGGAGTAGGGCAGATCAGCTCTTTAAACGGACAGGAGCTGGAACAGTTAAAGGGCAAATTAACATCATATTTAAAGAAGGCATATCAGTCTCACAGTGTGGATATGATGTTCTTTATGCTGACAAATATTTTGACAGAGTCTACGACTCTCTTGTGTGAAGGACAGGGAGCAGAGCAGATGATTTTTGGAGCCTTCCATATGGAAAATGAGGAGGCGTCCCAAAAAAGTGATACAGAGGGAGTCATAGAGCTGCCTGGAGTAGTATCCAGAAAGAAGCAGCTCGTTCCGATGATTGTTCTTGCACTTCAGGAATGAGAAGGAGGCACAAAAACGGTGACATTTATTTATCCGGCAGTATTTACGCCCCATAAAGACGGAAAAGGATTCCATGTAGAGTTTCCAGATTTAGCAGACTGTACGGCGGACGGACCAGATTTGGAGGACGCGATAGAGAACGCTAAGGAAGCGGCGTATAATTGGATCTGCGTGGAGTTAGAAGAAGAGGAGCCAGAACTTCCCGAGGTTTCTCATGTAGAAGATATGGAGCTTGATGAAAAAAGCTTTGTACGGCAGTTGATGATTGTGGTAAAACTGCTGCCAGACAATGATTAAAGGGAGGCAGCAGATGACAAAGCAATATTGGCGTGGTGGAAATATGCTGTACCCAGTACCGGCAGTAATGGTTAGCTGTAAAAGAGAAGGAGAAAAGCCTAATATTATAACTGTGGCCTGGGCTGGGACAGTATGTTCAGATCCGCCGATGGTTTCTATATCGGTTCGAAAGGAACGATATTCTTATGAAATTTTAAAGGAAACAGGAGAGTTTGTGATCAATCTGGCTACAAAGAAACTGGTCTATGCTTTGGACTATTGTGGTGTGAAATCTGGCAGGGATGTGGACAAATTTGCCGAGATGAACTTAAATATGCTGCCTTCCAAATGGATAAAAGCGCCAGGGATTATGGAGAGCCCGCTTAACCTGGAATGCAGAGTGTCTCAGACTATTCCTCTGGGAAGCCATGATTTATTTCTTGCAGAGATTTTAGGCGTTACGGCCGATGAGGCTTATATGGATGAAAAAGGAAAATTTCATCTAAATGACGCCGGATTAGTAGCATATTCTCATGGAGAATATTTTGAATTGGGCGAGAGATTGGGAAAGTTCGGATATTCTGTGGCGAAGAAAAGGCAAAGGTGAGGAGAGAAGAAATGGAAAAGTATGTGCGAAATATTACTCTGATCGGTATGCCTGCATCAGGAAAAAGTACTGTAGGAGTGCTTTTGGCCAAGAGGCTGGGCTTTTCTTTTGTTGATGTAGACCTGATCATTCAGGAAAGTGAAAATAGGCTTTTAAAGGAGATTATCGCCGAAGAGGGTCTGGAACGATTTCTGGAAATCGAAAATCAGATCAACGCTCAATTAGAGGCGTTCAGGTCTGTGATTGCACCTGGGGGAAGTGTGATTTACGGAGAGCAAGCCATGAAGCATTTAAAAGAGATCAGCCTTGTGGTTTATTTAAAGCTGAGTTTTGACGAGTTGAAAAAGCGGCTGAGAAATATGGAGGACAGGGGCGTGGCCATAAAGGATGGAATGACGCCTTTGGAACTATACCGTGAGCGTATTCCCTTTTATGAGAGATATGCGGACATTACGATAGAGGAAGACGGAAAAACGACTGGAGAGACAGTGGATGAACTGCGTTTTATGCTGGAAGGGAAAATAATAAAAAGAAAATGAGAAAGGTTAAGATGGAGGTGCGTTATTTATGAAAAAGTTATTTGCAATCGGAGAGGCGTTAATTGACTTTATTCCAGAAGAGTCTGGAAAAGAACTGCGGTATGTAAGCGGATTTCAGCCTAAAGTAGGAGGCGCTCCGGCCAATGTATGCGGGGCTTATGTAAAACTGGGGGGAGAGGGTGCTTTAATTACCCAGTTAGGTGCAGACCCCTTTGGAGATAAAATTGTTGAAGAATTTACAGAATGCGGGATTGACTGCAGCCATGTAAAACGTACTGAGAAGGCCAATACCTCTCTTGCTTTTGTGGCGTTGAAGGAAGATGGAAATCGAGAGTTTTCTTTTTATCGTAAGCCTGGCGCGGATATGATGATGGAGGCTAAAGATATTGAGGACTCTTGGTTTACAGACGTGTTTGCACTCCACTTTTGCTCTGTTTCTCTGGGAGACTTTCCAATGAAGGAGGCCCATAAAAAGGCGATTGACTGCGGACTGCGAAGCAGAGCCGTTATCAGTTTTGATCCCAATATTCGGCTGGCTCTCTGGGAGAATCCGGAAGCTTTGCGAAATGTAATCTGGGAATTTGCGCCTATGGCTCATGTGCTGAAGATTTCTGACGAGGAGCTGGAGTTTATTACAGGGGAAACCGATATTAAGACAGCGCTTCCAAAACTTCTTCAGGGAAACACAAAGGTAGTGATTTATACCAGAGGAGCAGATGGAGCAGAGTGCTATACAGAACATCATTCTGCCTTCTCCCCAACCGAAAAGGTTACTGCTGTAGATACGACTGGGGCGGGAGACGGTTTTATCGGGGCCTTTTTATTCTGCATGGCCAGAGATGGTGTTACAGTAGAAGATCTTTCTGATTTAAGCTCAGAAAAGATGACGCAGTACCTGACATTTGCCAATAAATTCTGTGGGAGAAGTGTGACAAAGCACGGTGCGATTGCCTCCTATCCGTCTTTGGCGGAAATGGAATAAACTATGAAAACGATTTATTATAATGGAGATGTTTATACAGGAGCCCTGCCTTTGGCAGAGGCTTTTGTTGTAGAGAACTGCATGTTTCTTTTTGCCGGAAGCAGTAAAGAGGCCATGGCAATGGCCGTAGAGGGAGACTCATTTGTAGATTTAAAAGGACGTTTTGTATGCAGTGGATTTAATGACAGCCATATGCACTTATTGGGATATGGAAGTATGCTAAATACAGCACAGCTTGCAGACCGTACAAATTCTCTGGCGGATATGCTGAATGCTTTAAGGGAGTTTCAGTCCTCCCATCCATACACAAAAGATGGCTGGATTCAGGGGAGAGGGTGGAACCAAGACTATTTTTCTGATACTGACAGAATGCCGAACCGATTTGATCTGGATCAGGTTTCTGCCGAGAATCCTGTCTGCGTGATTCGAAGCTGTGGGCATTGCCTGGTAGTGAATACCAGGGCGCTGGAGATTCTTGGTGTGACCACAAAAACACACCAGCCGGAGGGCGGACGCATTGGAATTGAAAATGGTATATTGGACGGGCGCTTTTTTGATAATGCCATGGATTTGGTATATAAAGCAATTCCGACACCAGAGAAAGAAGAATTGAAACAGATGATTCTGGCAGGCTGCAGAGCATTAAACAGTTATGGAATCACCAGCTGCCAGTCGGACGATTACTGTGTGTTTCGCAAGGTGCCATGGAAGGAAATAAACGAGGCATATCAGGAATTGGAGGAAGCTGGAGAATTAACGGTGCGTGTGTATGAGCAGAGTAATTTTACGGACTTATCAGAACTAAAAGAGTTTGTAGAGGCAGGGAATCGCACTGGAGCCGGCACGGACTTGTTTCGAATAGGACCTTTAAAACTGCTGGGAGACGGTGCTTTAGGCGCAAGGACTGCCTATTTAAGCAGGGAATATGCAGATTGCCCGTCTACTTGTGGAATCCCTGTGTTCAGTCAGGAAACTTTAGATGAGATGGTATCCTATGCCAACTCTCATAGAATGCAGACAGCGGTTCACGCAATCGGGGATGCCTGCTTAGACAGAGTTCTGAAGGCTTATGAAAAAGCTCTTTTAGATTTTCCCAAAAAGGATCACAGACATGGGATTGTTCACTGTCAGATCACTCGTCCAGAACAGTTAAAAAAGATTTGCGAGTTAAATCTGCATGTATATGCACAGACAATCTTTCTGGATTATGATATTCAAATCGTGGAAAAAAGAGTAGGAAAGGAGTTGGCTTTTAGTAGTTACAGATGGAAATCTTTGATGAAGGGCGGTGCATGTGTCAGCAATGGAACGGACTGCCCAGTGGAAACGCCGAATCCTTTAGCCAGTATGCAGTGTGCAGTAACCAGAACAACACTCCATGGCCAAATAGGGCCATACCTGCCTGAAGAGCAGTTTTCGGTTCAGGAGGCTCTGGACAGCTATACGATCTGCGGCGCAAAGGCCAGCTTTGAGGAGGATAAAAAAGGGCGTATTCAGAAAGGAATGATGGCGGATTTTGTGGTGTTAGGTCAAAATCCATTTACAGTGGAGCCGGACAAGATTAAGGATATTCCAGTTTGTGCGACTTACTTGGCAGGTCGGAAGGTGTTTGAAAACGCTGTTGATTTTTCGTAAGATTCATGGTATAGTATCTCCCGAAACCGGTGAGTTCGAGACCTTCCTCACCTAAAACAAAACTTTATTAATTCATAGTTTATCATGATTCGTCAATGTTCAGGAAGCCTTGAAGATACAACATTTTCAAGGCTTTAGATTTTATCTTGATTTATCTTTTTTCATGCAATTTGGTACTTTTTTGGTACTGCTAAAAAGAGTGAACTATGCCCCTCAAACTAAAATGCGCTTTCAATTTTTTCCATTTCATCTGCCTTTATATCCTCCATAACATGACTATACAAATCCATTGTCATGGCGAGTGAACTATGCCCCAAAATAGTCTTTAGGACTTGTGGTTGCATTCCTGCTTCAATAGCCCTTGTTGCAAATGTATGCCTGAACACATGGGATGTTATGCGGTCAAATTCATATCCAGCTCCATGAATCCTCCTTATAGTCCGGTCAATCTCTCCCTGCACACGTTCCCGGCTTAATGGATCCCCATTCTCATTGCAAAAAAGATATCTATCTAATTTAACAATATCAAATTTCCAAAATAAGCGCTGTTCCTCCAATATTGCCAGTGTATCCTTTGTTAGTGGAATGTCTCTCTTGCTTGTGTGTGTTTTGGGAGTATCCTCGAAAAATCCCTTATGCTCCAAATATTTTAATGTCCGCTGTACGTGGATTACATTTTTCTTTTTGTCGATATCAATATATTTAAGGCCACGCACTTCTCCGCTTCTCATGCCAGTGCGTAACATAATAGCAAACATATTATACAGATAGCTTTCCTTTGCATATTCCATGAATAACTCCTGCTGCTCTTTGGTCAATGCCTGACGGCTTTTCTTTTCCGTTTGACGAGGAAGTGTTGCGGCATTAATTGGATTGCGCTCAATCAGCCCATTCTTCATTGCCTGAGAAAAACAACCATTTAATACTGCAGATACTACTTTGATACTTGATACCGCATATTCCTCCTTTACCAAATCATTATACAATCTCTGTACATGCTCGCCGCGAATATCATTTATATACACGTTTCCAAACCGCTCTTTTATACAGCCATTATAATATTTCTGATATGCCGCCAGCGTCCCGGCCTTAATGCGTCCCTCCTTATATTCTTTCATCCATGTATTAAACCATTCCCCAAATGTAATCTTTTTCTTATCAACAAATAAACCATGAGCCAATTTATATTTTAAATCTGTTACTTGTTTCTGGACCTCTGCAATCGTTTTTCCATGAATAAGATATCTTTTTCCATCTATCATAGGTCTAGCTTCATATCCATTGTATCGTTGTTGTATCCCTTTTGGAAGCTTGCGCCCTCTTTTATCAGTTGCCATAATAAGCACCGCCTTTCTGTAATGTGTAGTAGGGCAGCAGACATATAAGCCGCCGCCCACTTCCTTAACTTCGTTACCTGATAAACCATATTGCCGCCTGAACCACATTGTCGGCCAGCGAGATAATAAGCGCCACCCTGCACCGCCGTAACTTCCTTTTTGCCATGCTGATAATCTCCGTTGCAAGGTTCTCTGTGCGCTCTGTCCCCTTTGCCATTATGTAGCACCCCCTTTCCTCTTTACCCTGATAGCCATTCTAAACGGCTTTGGCTCATTTCCGTCATATTCTTCAACTGCTGCCACTGTGACCATCTTAACGCCCCGTTCTGTGTGTACAAGCACTTTATCCCCTGGATATACCCGTTCCATGAGAAATCCTGGCAGTTCCCATGCGTATATCTTGCCTCCAGGTCTGTGGCTTGCCCTTATAATCTGCCTTTTACCATACCTGATAGGAACGCGCTGAATGCCATGCGTCTTTGCCAGTAAATAGCTTGTGTAACCATCAATCAGATTTCCCTGGCTGTCAAGGATAATCTGCGACTGTAAAGCTCCTGTTTCTGTAAAATACTGTTCTTTCTGCTCCATCTTCTCCGGCTTCGGCTCATGCGCCGCAAAGCAGGGATAAATCTTTATTTCATCAAGGTCCACCATTCCCGTACCTTCATCTTTCTTTAAGTGTTTATCAATTACAATAAGTACTTTACAGATAAAATCATGTGCGAATCTGCCCAAGCCATTTGCATACTCCAAGCACTCACGTTTAAATCTCGCCTGCTGCTCTGGTGTCTTTTTCCGTAAGTCAACGGTAATTTCTGCTATATCTGTCACAAACTGGGAAAACAAATCTAATTCTGTCATGACGCACCGCCTTTCCGGGCAGAAATTCCCCTCTTTGTCGGTTTAGGCGTTGCAAAAAGAATATAATCAGACAACTGTTTTTTCGCTCCCAAATAGTGAATGTATGAAAGTTGATTGTTATGTACTGCTTCAGTAAACTTCTGGAGCTCCCATTCTGCCCCATGTAAATATTCAGCCGCTTTCTGATTACCCTGCATTGCCATTTCCTCTAGCATGATATACAATATTTCAACTTCTGCAACCAGCTTTCTGTGCCTCCATCTTCCTGTATCCAACATAATCACCTTCGGGCAAGTCAGAACTGAAAGAGGGAGGCCGTTATAACGTGCTACTTTCCTTATTTCGTCAGCGGTCAATTCTTCCTCGCTTCGGAATGCCGCCAGTACCAATTCATTTGTCACGTTTGCAAACTGTCCAACATACAGACAGCTTTGTTTCTGTACTTCAATCAAGTTTGGGTACTTGTACCCTTTATATAGTCCTGCTCCTTCTTCTCTAAGGAACTGCAAATACCAATCCAAGATAATTTCCTCTACTTTCTTTACAGAGGGCAGCAGGCGTGTTATACTACCTGCATACCCCCAATTTGCTAGATTGTCGGGTTACTTGCCCCTATCGGTATTTGCGGTACTGGTAGGGGCATTTTTCTTGTAACGGCTCTGTATTTCATCAGCCTTTTCTCACTCTCTTATACTTAAACAAAATTCCTTATAGAACTGTAGAACGATATTTTATGCCTAAAATAATTTTAAGAGTAAAAATTGTTTATGGATATTGAATTACAAAGCGTAAAACTTATTTTTGATGAAGCCTTTCAGCAATTTCTTTTTTCCTTTCCTCTGAATACTCCCTTTCAATTTTCTTTCTCCTGAAAGATACAAAATTTACTGGACAAGAATAAGTTTTTCCAATCAACTCACCATTTTTAAGTTTGGAAACCGATTCTATTTTCCATTCTGTATCTTGTAATTCAACAAGCTTATTAAATTTTGTCATCATAGTGGTGTCAGAGGTATAAATCACTGCTCTTTCGTCATTGCGATTAAAATTAACATGTGTTTCTTGTTCTTCAATCATCAACCCCATGTTGCTGATTCCTTTCTCCATTAAAAATTTGTTTGTTCGGCTGTCAGATAGCCATACATGAATCTGTATTATCACAAGAACAGTGATAGACATTAGCATTATTTTATATATATTCGTTTTCACTAATATTATATTAACACTTAATGCTATTTGTGTCAATATATTTTTTCGCTTTCGCTAATTTAACTTAGTTGACTTTTATTTTTTTAAATGTTACACTAATTATAAGGAGGTGTTTTATGTCAATTAAATATTACAAGCTATTTGACTTATTAAATCGTAGAGAAATGAAAAAAACGGATTTATTGAAAATTGTATCTGCTCCGACTCTCGCAAAATTATCAAAGGGAAAAACTATAACCACCGAAGTCATATCTAATATTTGTGATTTTTTAAATTGTCAGCCGGGAGATATAATGGAGTATGTACCAGACAACAGCCCCTCCCCGACTCCTGGACCTGATAAGGAATAGTGTCACAGTTCCGTCTTATCAGGTGAAAAATGCCCTTTACTCCCTCACCCTGCGGAGAAAGCACAGCCCTTGATTTTACTGGCTTTTCTCTTTACTCCCTCAAGTTCCTCACCCCTCTATGAAAAGTGCGTGAGTAAGGAGAAGTAATAAGCAGGGGAATGGTTCCGGCTCCTGATAGGAAAAATCATTTTATAGGTTGCCTGACTGGGGACAAAATCCCCAATACTACCTATCAGGCAGGGGAAAATGTTGGGTTCTACCAAAGAAAGAGAGGTATAAATTAATGACGCTTTATCATGCAACAGAAAAGGAAAACGTCTTTTCTATATTGCATAACGGATTAAAAGCCGGATTTGATGGGCGTGTATATTTTGCGGACAGTCCTGAAAACGCAATGAAATTCCTGTTTATAAAACTGCGAAAAGGTGAAGAAAAGGAGATTGCTGTTATCCCAGTTAATATTGATGATTACAAGGTCAATCTGTCAGATGACCACAACAAGGAATATTTCAAATGCGATGCTTACTATGCAGATGGAGATATCGAAAAGGAATGTTTGTCGCAAAACCTTAGTGATGTACTATTATTTAAAGTGCGAAAGTGAAATTTAAATTCCCTCTCATTCATCAACTCCCCAACATCTATTTATCAGGTAAAGGGAAAATACCCTGTACCGTAGTTACTGCATTACTATCAACAATAACCACACAAGGGATATGCCGCTCAATGCAATCTTGCGTCTGGCCCGTACTGGAATACGAATCATGCCGACAAACTGGCACAGGACCCCTCCCCCAAATAGGAAGACCTCCGTAGGCACACGTGAAGAGGTTGAAAGCGTACCTTCAGGTACGGGTTTCCCAGGAGTCGGGCGTAAGATTGCGCTTGGTACATCGAGAATGGCCCTCACCAAGGGGGTGCATATTGCAACTCCCTGCAACGGGTCCCAAGGTATCCCCATTAGGGAGACCCCTGGCGAGGGTGTTCCATTTCGGAGCAGCCCGCTCCTGGCAGGCAAGTGGCCGTTACTAAGCCCCAAATGGGTCTAACCACGGACAAAGAGTTCTAAAATATTCACAGGGATTCGACATTGTGTCGAGTGGGAAATTTCCTGCACCTAAACGCAAGATTGCACTCACTGGCAACCAAAAGGTTGTTACCTCCGCTAAATCGGAGACAAGGTAAGGATTTTTGACCATGTTCAACTGGGTAACTAATCTTCCCATAGTTTACCGATTTCAAATCGGGGAATTGCCGCCGATCCGCCTCATAATTTCAGGGTAGGGGCGAATCGACTCCCCCTTTGCTCATTCCAAAAAAGAAAAGCCAGGGCCGTGTTTGTCTGGGCTTAAATCTGCTCCAGGAAAATTCCTGGTACTAACGGGTATATTGCAACTTCCTGCAATGGCTGCTCTGCAAGGTTACATTTCAAACCGTACCGAAAAGTACGGGTTGCGTACAATAGCGGCTCTGCCTTGTTTTGGTAACGTCTGATAAAAAGCAAGACGGAAGCAGGATAGCGAACTTTTACGCTTTCCCCATTTGTGGGGATTCCTTGTGTACTGCTGCCAGTCTGCTTTCTATCCTCCGCTCTGTAAATGCGCATATTTTATGCGTAAAAACTATTGACATACGCATAAAAAAGGCGTATAATACATAATATAAGGAGGACACAATATGACAGTTCGGG
>CAJTUV010000032.1 GCA_910579515.1 uncultured Hungatella sp. | reverse complement strand
CGGTATTTCCGTCTTTTTAATTATTCAGTTGTAACACATGTATTGTAAACCTACACTCCCATAAAATGTAAAGCGTCAATCTTTATTGAAAATTGCGCCGTCCTGTGTTAAGATGCTTCCAAACAGATTCTGAAGGGAGCAATTTTTATGAACTCTGCCCAATTTGATGTGATCATCATCGGCGCAGGCCCAGGTGGTATTTTCTCCGCCTATGAGCTTATGCAAAAAAGACCAGATTTAAACATAGCGGTTTTTGAATCCGGAAATCCTCTAAAAAAGCGCTGCTGCCCTATTGACGGGCAAAAAATAACCTCCTGTATCCATTGCCCTACATGCGCTATTATGAATGGATTTGGCGGAGCAGGCGCCTTTTCTGACGGCAAGTACAACATTACCAATGATTTTGGCGGCACATTATACGAATATATCGGCAAAAATGAAGCCATTGACCTGATGAAATATGTCGATAATATTAACATTACTCACGGCGGCCAACAGACAAAGCTTTATTCCACAGCAGGCACGAAATTTAAAAAGCTGTGTATGCAGAATAAGTTAAAACTTCTGGATGCCTCCGTTCGTCATCTAGGAACCGACATCAATTACATTGTCTTAAATAACCTGTATCAGGAATTGAAATCTCATATCACTTTTTACTTTCAAACCCAAGTTACTCATATAAAAATTTTGGAAGATGGTTTTCAGGTGGATTATGGAGACAATCTTAGCGCCGTTTGTAAACAATGCATCATCTCTGTGGGAAGAAGCGGAAGCAAATGGATGGAACATATTTGTAAAGAGCTGGACATTCCAACAAAGTCGAATCGAGTGGACATCGGCGTGCGGGTAGAACTCCCCGCTGTCATTTTCTCCCATCTGACAGACGAGCTGTATGAAAGCAAAATCGTATACCGAACAGAAAAGTTTGAGGACAATGTCCGCACCTTCTGTATGAATCCTTATGGAATTGTGGTAAATGAAAACACGAACGGAATCGTAACGGTTAATGGACACAGCTATGAAGATTCCAGCAAACAGACTGAAAATACGAATTTTGCCCTTCTGGTAGCCAAGCATTTTTCAGAACCGTTTAAAGACAGCAATGGCTATGGCGAGAGCATCGCCCGTCTCTCCAATATGCTGGGAGGCGGTGTGATTGTCCAGCGTTTCGGCGATCTGATTCGTGGAAGAAGGAGCACTGCCAGCCGGATCAGGGAGGGACTGGTAACCCCCACTCTGACTGCTACCCCTGGAGATTTAAGTCTGGTACTGCCCAAACGGATTCTGGATGGGATTATGGAAATGATTTATGCTCTGGACAAAATCGCCCCAGGTACAGCAAACGACGATACTCTTCTCTATGGTGTGGAAGTGAAATTCTATAATATGGAAGTAGAACTGGATCAGAACCTGGAGACAAAGTATAAGGGACTTTACATCATCGGCGACGGGAGCGGCGTCACTCATTCCCTGTCTCATGCCTCCGCCAGTGGTGTGTATGTAGCAAGAAATATTGCAAAAAAGAGCCATTCATGAAAAAAGCACCGCAGAAGACAGATTTTCTCTATCTTTCGCGGTGCTGCTTTTCATCAAAACTAAATGGTCTCATTCTCTAGCGCCGTAGTCTCATACTTGTCTAAGATCGCCTTCTGAATCATATCCCGGGTTTCAGAATTAATTGGGTGAGCGATATCGCGGTACTCGCCATCGGCAGCTTTGCGGCTGGGCATAGCAATGAATAACCCTTTTTCTCCTTCAATCACTTTGATATCATGAATTACAAATTCATTGTCCAAAGTAATGGATACAATGGCTTTCATTTTCCCATCTTTCTCAATTCGTCTCACTCTTACATCTGTGATCTGCATAAAGCAACCCTCCTGTTGTACTTCTACTTCTTATGGTTTCTTCCACCCCTATAGGGTATACCGTTCGTTCTTCTCTACCACAATTTTAATGTTATCCGGTGTACCAATATAAGTCGTGTTAGCGCGGATCGTATCCCTGCTTTCCACGATACAATTCTCAATGACTGTATTATCTCCAATATACACGTCATTCAGAATGATGGAATTCTTAATCACACAGTTATTGCCAATATATGCCTGCCTAAACAGCAGAGAATTTTCAACCACACCGTTGATAATGCTTCCGCTGGATACCAGGCTGTTTTTCACATCTGCCCCCGGATTATATTTGGCCGGCGGCATATCCCCAACTTTTGTATAAATCTCTGGATACTGGCGGAAGAAGTAATCCCTTACCTCTGGTTTCAAAAAATCCATGTTAGTCTTATAGTAAGACTCCACAGAGGCAATATTGCTCCAGTAAGTATCCATTCTGTATGCAAAAATCCGCTTCAGATTTTTATAACGAATCAAAATATCATTCACAAAATCATATCTGTCATCCTGAGCACAGCGCTCAATAAGCTCAATGAGTTGACGCCGTCTAATGACGTAAATTCCGCAGGAAATCGTGTTGGACTCAGCCACCATAGGTTTTTCCTGAAAATCTGCCACACGGCCGTCGTCGTTCACCTTCACCACACCGTAACGGGTAACATCTTCTTCCGGCGGCATGTCCTTACACACAATAGTAATATCCGCCTTCTTTTCAATATGATACTCCAGCACCTTCGCATAATCCAGTTTATAAACGCAGTCGCCAGAAGCAATCACCACATAGGGTTCATGGCTGTTTTTCAAAAAAGCCAGATTCTGATACAGAGCATCTGCGGTTCCTCTATACCAGTCATTATGCTCCGCTGTAATAGTCGGGGTAAAAAGGAATAACCCGCCTTGCTTTCTTCCAAAGTCCCACCATTTAGAAGAGCTTAAATGCTCATTTAAGGAGCGGGAATTATATTGTGTAAACACAGCCACATTCTGAACATGGGAATTGGACATATTACTTAATGAAAAATCGATGCTGCGATAACTGCCTGCGATGGGCATGGCTGAGATAGCCCGCTTATTGGATAACTCCCGCATCCGTTTGCTGTTACCGCCTGCCAAAATGATTCCAATCGCTCTCATCGTTCACCACCTGCCTTCATAATGTAATCTCCGCTTGCCAGCAGTCCGTCTGGATAGTCTTCAGGAATTGTCACTCCGGCAATGGCCGTGTTTCTTCCTATTTTTACTCCTTCGGGAATCACACTGCGCTCTCCAATGACTGCCAAATCTGCTTGATACACCTTCGAGTCATATTTGCTCTTGGCAAACTCTCCCACTCCAATCTCCACATTGTCTCCAATGATTACATCCTCAGCAATAATGGCCTTTGTCACCTTGGTGCCTTTACCGATAACGCCGCCTCTCATCACAATCGAATCCCGTACAGCGGCCCCCTTTTCAACAATAACTCCGGCTCCGATCACAGAGTTGACAACATGTCCATAGATTTCTGCCCCCTCTCCGATAATGCTGCGTTCCACCTTGGCCTCTGCAGCAATAAACTGGGGCGGGATAATATCGCTTTTTGTATAAATTTTCCAATATTCCTCGTATAAGTTAAACTCTGGAATAATGTCGATCAATTCCATATTAGCTTCCCAGTAGGAGCTTAAAGTTCCCACATCCTTCCAGTAGCCGTTATACTCATATGCAAAAATGCGTTCCTCCTTCTCATGACAGAAGGGAATAATATGTTTTCCAAAATCACATCCCGGAACATCCTTTAATTCTACCAATGCTTCCCTTAAGGCTTTCCAGGTAAAAATGTATATACCCATAGAGGCTAGGTTGCTTCTTGGATTTGCCGGCTTTTCTTCAAATTCTCTAATCCGGTTGGTTTCATCTGTAATCAGGATTCCAAAACGGCTGGCCTCCTCAATGGGAACCGGCATAGCAGCAATGGTGACGTCGGCGTTATTAGCTTTATGATACTCCAGCATTACCTCATAATCCATCTTATAAATATGATCGCCAGATAAAATCAGGACATACTCTGGATTATAATTCTCCATAAACTCCAGATTCTGAAAAATGGCGTTGGCAGTGCCGGTATACCAGTCGCTCCCTTTGCTCTTCTCATAAGGAGGCAGAATCGTTACCCCTCCTACATTCCGGTCTAAATCCCAGGGAATCCCGATTCCAATATGGGTATTGAGACGTAAAGGCTGATACTGGGTCAGAACGCCTACGGTGTCTACGCCGGAATTAATGCAGTTGCTTAAGGGAAAATCTATAATTCGATATTTTCCACCAAACGATACTGCGGGCTTTGCTACTTTCTGAGTCAAAACACCCAGGCGGCTGCCCTGTCCGCCTGCTAAAAGCATAGCAATCATCTCTTTTTTAATCACGCTATCACCTCTTGCTGTAGTTTCTTTATTGTTAAGGTTGTTTTTCCTATATTATATCACATCCTTTGGAAATAGTGAATAAATTTATGAAATATTTTTCTTGATTTTTGTACATTTTCCGACACTTTTTCTATGCCAAGAAGACTTTTCCCATTTTTTTGTCGGAAAATGGAAGCACATTGGTGAATAATTCAAAAAGTGGCTTTGTATGGCCGAAAATGGCCTTGAATCAGTTTCCAAAATACAGTATAATGACAATAAAATTGCGTCAAAAAGGAGAATTTTTTATTATGAATCTGGTAACAGTAAGAGAGATATATAGGAACCGGCAAACGTATTTGGACCAGGAAATTGAAGTTGGCGGCTGGGTTCGAAGTATTCGGGATTCTAAAGCTTTTGGTTTTATTGTTTTGTCAGACGGTTCCTATTTTGAACCGCTTCAGATTGTTTATCATGACACTATGGAGAATTTTGACGAAATTTCCAAATTAAATGTGGGAGCGGCCATTCTTGTAAAAGGTACTCTGGTAGCCACTCCTCAGGCTAAACAGCCGTTTGAGATTCAGGCTATTCAGATCTGTGTGGAAGGAACGTCTGCTTCGGATTACCCGCTTCAGAAGAAACGCCACAGCTTTGAATATTTAAGATCCATCTCTCATTTACGTCCCAGAACCAATACCTTCCAGGCTGTCTTTCGTGTAAGATCTCTGATCGCTTATGCGATTCACCAGTATTTCCAGGACAGGGATTTCGTCTATGTCCATACGCCCTTAATCACAGCCAGCGACTGTGAAGGAGCCGGAGAGATGTTCCAGGTGACTACGATGGATTTAAACAATCTTCCCAAGACTTCTGATGGAGCTTTAGATTATAGTCAGGATTTCTTTGGCAAACCAACCAGCTTAACGGTAAGCGGACAGCTAAACGGCGAGACTTATGCCATGGCATTTCGAAATATTTACACTTTTGGTCCTACGTTTCGTGCTGAGAATTCCAACACCACCCGACATGCGGCAGAATTTTGGATGATTGAGCCAGAAATGGCCTTTGCTGATTTACAGGACAACATGGCTTTGGCAGAGGGGATGTTAAAGTATGTGATTCAATATGTTCTTGACCATGCGCCGGAAGAGATGAATTTCTTTAATCAGTTTGTAGACAAGGGACTTCTGGAGCGTCTTAACGGAGTTTTAAATTCCGAATTCGGCCATGTCACTTATACAAAGGCCATTGAGATTCTGGAAAAGAATAATGACAACTTTGATTATAAAGTATCCTGGGGCTGTGATTTGCAGACGGAGCACGAGCGTTATCTGACTGAACAGATATTTAAGAAACCCATCTTTGTTACAGACTATCCTAAAGAGATTAAAGCTTTTTATATGAAGCAGAATGATGATCAAAAGACTGTAGCCGCCATGGATTGTCTTGTTCCTGGTATCGGCGAGATCATCGGTGGAAGCCAGCGTGAGGATAACTACGATAAACTTTTGACCCGTATGAAAGAACTTGGGCTGAAAGAAGAGGATTATCAGTTCTATCTGGATCTGCGCAAGTACGGCTCTACCCGCCACTCTGGATTTGGATTAGGATTTGAACGCTGCGTAATGTACCTGACTGGTATGTCCAATATTCGCGATGTAATTCCTTTCCCAAGAACTGTCAATAATTGTGAACTATAATTGTTAGGCGCCGACACAAAGGAGGAACTGACATGAAATTTATCCACACAGCCGATGTCCACTGGGGCATGACGCCAGACAGCAATAAACCATGGAGCAGAGAACGTGCTCAGGCCATAAAGGATACCTTTACCCAAATCATCACAAAAGCCAGGGACTTAGAGGTAGATTTCCTGTTTATTGCAGGCGACTTATTCCATCGTCAGCCTTTGCAGAGAGATTTAAAAGAGCTGAACTATCTTTTTAGCACCATCCCCTCGGTTCATGTGGTAATTATTGCAGGAAATCATGACCGGATTCGAAGCAATTCAGTATTAAACAGTTTTTCCTGGTGCCCGAATGTGACCTACTTTATGAAAGAAGATTTAGAATCTGTGTATTTTGATGACTGCAACTTGGAAGTACACGGTTTCAGTTACCATTCACCAGAAATCTATGAAAACCGAATTGATCATCTGGAGGTTCCCGCCGATAACCGGATTCACGTTCTGATGGCCCACGGTGGGGACAGCTCTCATCTTCCTTTTGATAAAAGCGCTTTAGCCTCCTCTGGTTTTTCTTATATTGCTTTAGGCCATATCCATAAACCAGAGGTGCTTCTTGATTCAAAGGCAGCCTATCCAGGTTCTCCAGAACCTCTGGACAAGACAGAAGTGGGGGAGCACGGTGTTTATTATGGGGAAATCAGTCCCTTTACGAAAAAGGTAGAGAGTTTAAAATTTCTGCCCTTGTGCAAATCTCAGTACATCCCTCTGGCAGTAAATATCACAACTCACACCACCAATGTAGAACTGGAGCTTAAAATCTCTCAGGTAATCAAAGGCCGGGGACCGCAAAATATCTACCGGTTCCGCATTCGGGGAATGAGGGACCCTGAGACGGAATTTGATTTGGAAAATTTAACATCCAAATTTCGAATCAGTGAAATTGTAGACGAATCAGAACCTCAATATGATTTCAGCGCACTGTTTGCCGAGCATCCCAGCGACATGATTGGATTTTATATTCGGGCTCTCCAGAAACCGGATATGAGCCCTGTGGAAAAAAAGGCTCTTTATTATGGAATCCATGCTTTATTGCATACCACAGATGAAAGGAGTTAATTCATGAAATTTCTTGAACTTCAGATAAAAGGATTTGGAAAATTTCAGGAACAGACGATTTCTTTTGAAGATGGTATCAATGTAATTTACGGAAAAAATGAGACTGGAAAATCAACTATGCATACCTTTATCCGTGGTATGCTCTTTGGTATTCACCCTCAGAGAGGACGAGCCTCCAAAAATGATCTTTACAGCAAATATGAACCGTGGGAAAACAGCGGAACGTATGAGGGATCTCTCCGCTTGGAGCATCAGGGAACGATTTATAGGATTGAACGGCGCTTTCAAAAAAATCAGAAAGAATTTCGAATCATCGACGAAACCCTTGGAAAAGAAGTAGCGGATGGAAAAGGGCTGTTGGACGAGCTGTTATGCGGCCTAAGTGAAACCGCTTACAACAATACCATTAGCATCGGCCAGTTAAAATGCGCCACAGACGAAGGCATGGTATCCGAGTTAAAAAATTATATTGCCAACATGAACACTTCCGGCAATATGGCATTAAATATTACCAAGGCCACAGACTTTTTAAAAAGCAGGCGAAAAGAAATCGGCGCCAGACAGATTCCTGATGCCGCCAGGTCCTATACCTCTTTGCTGGGAGAAATCAAATCCCTGGAACGGGAGATTGCGGCACCGGAATACGAAAATCTGATTCCTTCTTATCAGAAGATGCGAACGGAGACTCAGTCTCAGGTAGAAACAATACAGGCCGAAAAAGAACAGCTTCTCCAAAAATCTGCACGCGGACACCAGGTTTTATCAGAAAACCATTTTTCCACCATTGAAGACATTGAATCCTATGAAGAACAGACCGACGAAAGCTTTCAGGAGTATGAAGAGTTAAAGGATACTCTGAGCCATAAAGGGCGAAAGGCTTTGACGATTTTACCTTTTATTTTGGCAGCGGTATTTTGTGCTTTGTCTGTTTACTTTTATTACCTGGGAGGCCAAAACCCTGTCAGTTTTTATCTTAACTTAGCGCCTCTGTTGGTTTCGGCATTTTTAGTAGGGGTTGCCTTTCTGTTATGCATGATTAGCCTGTCTATGATTCTCAGCAGCAGAAGCCTTAAGAAAAAACTGGAACAAAGCAGCCAGGAACTCCAAAAGGCCTTTGGCCGCCATCTTGGAGATCCCAGCGTTACCAAGGAGGCCATGGAAGCTTTCCGAGGGAGAATGGCTGAATTTAAACGGCTAAGCAGTACAATTCAACAGTCAGAGGAAACCATTCAAAGATTAAATGATGAGATTTCGTCTCTTCAAATCCGTCAAAATGATTTCAGTCAGAACATTGAAAAGCAGCAAAAAAACCAATGGACTCTGGAAAAAAAGCTGGAGCTTCTCTCCAACTATAAGACTCAGGCCGAAGCACTTCGCAGCACCCTTGCGGAGAATGACAAAATTTCTCAGGAATTGGAGGCTATTGATTTGGCCCAGGAAACCATGACCGAATTATCCACCTCGATCCGCAACTCCTTTGGTCTTCATCTGAACAAGACGGCCTCTGATTTGATTGACGGCCTTACAGGCGGTATCTATACCAGTATGAGCATCGATGAAAATCTGAATGCGTTTATGAATACAAAAACGAAACTGGTTCCCATGGAGCAGGTCAGCGGTGGTACTGCAGATCAGGTTTATTTAGCTCTTCGTCTGGCCTCTGCCAAACTGATTCAAGGAAGTCGTACAGACTCCCTGCCTTTGGTTTTCGATGACAGTTTTGTGCTCTATGACGATGAGCGCTTAAAAAATGCCTTAAAGTGGCTGTCCTCCACCTACAAAGGCCAAATCCTTTTGTTTACCTGCCACCAGCGGGAGGCTCAGATGCTGACTGCCAATCAGCTTCCTTATCATCTCATTACCTTATAATCAAAAGGGGATTTTATTATGGATTTTATTATCGAAAAAGCCCTCCCCTCTGATTATCAGCTCTTTGCTGATATTATTCAATCAGTTTGGGAAGGCATGCCCCAAAAAGAATGGTTTATGGCAGACAATGCCGAATATACCTATAAGATGTTAACTTCCGGACGTGGAGTCGGATATAAAGCGATTGAAATAACCACAAATAAAGTTGCCGGAACCTTCATGGCCACGATTCCGGGCCTGGAAGAAGATAATCTTGGATATGACATCGGCTTTTCCAGAGAACAGCTTCTACTAACAGCTCACATGGATTCTGTAGCGATTCTCCCTCTTTATCGCGGCCAAAAGCTGCAATACCATTTAATGCAAGAAGCAGAACAGGAATTAAAGCAGCGGGGAATCCATTATCTCCTATGTACCGTCCATCCTGACAACCATTATAGCCGCAACAACATTTTACGGCAAGGCTATCATGTAGTAGCCCAAAAAGAAAAATACGGCGGAAATATCAGGGATATCCTGATGAAGCAAATTTAAGCCTCATCAGGATATCCCCTTTTCCTGCCTAAGAATCCTATTCTTCCTCAAACGCATCCTTGCCAAGCCCACAGATTGGACATACCCAATCCTCTGGGATCTCCTCAAACGGAGTTCCCGGCGCAACGCCGTTATCCGGGTCCCCAATTTCAGGGTCATATACATACCCGCAGGGCCCGCAAACATACTTCTTCAATTCTGCCATTTTTCACACCTCCTTCCTAATATTTAACATCGTGTATTGCGAAAAACGTTTGTCTTCGCCAACTTCCTATCTCAAATCTTCCCAGTGCAGCCGATGCAGTTCTCCCTGTTCCCTCATCCCTTCAAATCCATTCTGTCTCAAAGCTTCATATAACACAATCGACACAGAATTGGAGAGGTTCAGAGAACGGATATCTCCCCACATGGGAATCCTGACACACTTTTCCTGGTTTTCCAGAAGAATTTCCTCTGGAATCCCTGCGCTTTCCTTGCCAAACATCAGATAACAATCAGGTTCATAGGAAACCTGGGTATACATCTTTCTGGCTTTCGTGCTAGCCATATAGATGACTGCCCCCGGATTCCTCTCTAAAAAGTCCTGGTAATCACTATAAACCGTCACATCCAGTTTATCCCAATAATCCAATCCAGCCCGTTTTACCATCTTCTCATTCAGCCTGAATCCAAGAGGCTCAATCAGATGCAGCCTGGTATTTGTGGCAACACACGTTCTTCCAATATTACCGGTATTGGCTGGCATCTCTGGTTCCAATAGCACAATGTTCATAGTTCCTCCCAGCAATATATCATTATTTCCCATTTCCACTCTCTGTATCCAGCTTTTTTACAAATCGTTCCATGCGTCCCAGAGCTTCTTTTAAATTCTTAAGGGAATAAGCATAAGAAACCCTTAAATAGCCCTCCCCGCAAGCACCGAAGGCCGTACCCGGAACGACTGCCACCTTTTCTTCTTTTAAAAGCCTGTTGGCAAACTCATCAGAAGTCATACCTAAACGCTTGATACTTGGAAAGGTATAAAAGGCTCCATTGGGCTCAAAACACTCAAGCCCCATCTCTTCAAAGGAATGGAGTACAAACCGTCTTCTCTGGTCATAAGACTCTCTCATCATCTCCACATCACTGTCTCCGTCCCGCATAGCGCTGACAGCTGCATACTGACTGGTAGTTGGCGCGCACATAATGGCAAACTGATGAATCTTAAGCATCTGCTCCAAAATCACATGAGGCGCAGCCGCATATCCCAAACGCCAGCCAGTCATTGCATAGGCTTTCGAAAATCCGTTAATAAGAACCGTCCTCTCCCTCATCCCAGGCAGGGAAGCAATGGATACATGGCGTTTGTCTCCATAAGTCAGTTCACAGTAAATCTCATCTGACAGAACAAATAAATCCTTTTCTTCTATAATTTTCGCGATTGGCTCCAAGTCTTCTTTCCTCATAACCGCTCCTGTAGGATTGTTGGGGAAAGGCATAATCAAAATTTTCGTCTTATCTGTAATCTTTTCTAAAAGCTTTTCTGGCGTTAACCGAAACTGATCCTTCTCCTCCAGCTCAATCACAACCGGAGTTCCACCCGCGAGCACCGTGCAGGGAACGTAGGAGACAAAACAGGGCTGAGGAATCAAAACCTCGTCGCCAGAATTCAGCATGGCTCTAAGCGCAATGTCGATAGCCTCGCTTCCTCCCACAGTAACCACAATCTCTGAGTCTGGATTGTAAGTCAGTCCACACCTTCGGGAAAGGTAGCGGCAGATCTCCTCCCTCAAATTTTTAAGTCCTGAATTGGATGTATAAAACGTCCGTCCCTTTTCAAGAGAATAGATTCCCTCTTCCCTGACATGCCATGGAGTATCAAAATCCGGCTCTCCCACACCCAGAGATATGGCGTCTTTCATTTCACTGACAATGTCAAAAAATTTTCGGATTCCTGACGGCTCAATCTGTACGATGGTATCTGATAACGGATTTCTCATGGGGTAATCAACATCCTTTCATCCTGGTCTTCCTGAACAAGCACAGTCCCATGGTCCTTGTATTTTTTCAGGACAAAATGGGTGGCTGTACTTAAAACCGATTCCAGAGTGGATAACTTTTCTGATACAAACAAAGCAACTTCTCTCATGGTCCTTCCTTCTATAAACACAGTAAAATCGTAAGCTCCT
This sequence comes from uncultured Hungatella sp., assembly GCA_910579515.1. Lineage (GTDB taxonomy): Bacteria > Bacillota > Clostridia > Lachnospirales > Lachnospiraceae > UBA3402. The sequence goes on along the minus strand of CAJTUV010000032.1, from coordinate 28,393 downwards.
GACATCAAGTAAACGGCATTTACCTCATTGTACTGATAAATTCGCTCTGCAATCTTATCAAACCCCATCCCTCTCTGAGGAGTCACTTTCACCTCGATTAAAGCAACCACCTTTTCATCGCTAGTATTATCCCAGTTAATCAAAGTATGGTAGCCGCAGATAATATGCTCCTTTTCCATCTGAGCAATTTCATTTGCAACCGAAACCTCACTTTCCCCTAAAAGAACTGCCAGGTCCCGAATGTCTATTCTGCTGTTTTTTTCCATAACTGCCAGAATTTTCTCTCTCATCATTGAATCTCCTTCTTTAAGATTTTGTATAGCTCATCTTCTCTTGGTCTGTCCATAAATCTGTGAACCTGACCATAGCAAATCTCCCGTGCCGCTCCCTGTTTGACTATCCCTATCCAGGATGACACAATTCCTTCCTGTGCCAAAGCTTCCACCATGTGCCCGCCATTATCTGTTGCCAAAACCATACAATTCCCACAGTACAGGCGATATGGGTCCAGGTCAAATCGTTCGCAAAGCTCAATCGTCTCCTGTTTTACCGGGATCTGGTACAAATCTATTTGAAATCCTGCCATATATGCCCCTGAAAGATTCCAAAGGGCGGTATAAATACCGCCCTCTCCTGCCATTTCCCATTCAGTTGCTCCTAATCCTTTCCAATACTCTGGATTCTGGTCCAATACAACATTGCTACATGTCTGCATTTGTCTCACATATTCGATAGAAAACCACCCACAAAGTTCTTTCTCCCGCGCTCTGGCAATCTGCCTTACACCTTCCAGCCCTACAAATCCGGCAACCACCAAATCTTGGCCTGGTTTCATGAATCCCCTGCTTTCTCTGACAATCTGCCTCATGCCTATGCACCTGCCCCAGGATTATCGGACGGCTGTACCGGCCCTGCCCCGCCTGTGCTCTCTGCCGGTGCTGTGGGCGTCGGTTGTACCGGCGCCGTTGGCGCCATAGGTCCCGACGGCTGCGTCGTCGGTTGTGCCGGCTCTGTGGCGCCAGTTCCTCCAGCGTTCGGATCTGTAACGCCTGGATCTGGTACTCCGGGCAGTATTGCTTCTGTCGGCGGCAAAGCTTCTGGTCCAACCCGATAAATCGCCTTTGACGCATTATAGGTATCTGTGTGAAGAATCGTCTTTTCTGTTTCCACACCGTCAATATAAACATATTTCCACAGTCTGGAACGGATTCCTCTATGGCCGGACTGTACCCGCACTCTGGCGCCTGGCTGTAAAGAGGGATCTAGCTTGGTAATCGGTTCGCCAGGATCAATCACGCTTAGGGTCTCCGATACGTACTTAATTGTACGGTTTGACGGTCTGCTTTCTTTTCCATAAATCGTGAACGTCAGGGTTCGTCCAGACGTTCCTGCCTCTATATAAACTGGTGTGTCATAAGGATTCGTAATCTTTATATCTTTATACGTTCCCGCTATGGCTGCATCATTAGAAGGTTTCACATAGCTGACAATCATGGAATGATTCTGGCGTTGTGTGATCTCCATCTCTGCCAAGAGCGCTGCATTATACAAAGTGGTGGCAATCTGACACACGCCTCCGCCGATACTGTCCACGACCTGACCATTCTCATAAGAACCAGCTGCTGCATAGCCGTTTGCCTTCGTGAAGGGGTGCATACACTCATAGCCAGATAAGGTCTCTCCGGGCATCAATACAGAACCGTTAATTTTTCCGGAACCAACCTGTAAATTTTTTGACCTGGCTGCACCACTACTGGAAAAGTCTGTAGAAAATGTTCCCAGCACATCCTGAATAGAGGACAGAAGTTCTGTCGTCTTAACCGGCTCAGATTCTGTCACAGCCGCCTTCACCACAACAGGCTCATCCAGTCCTGCGCTTAATTCTTCCTTCAATTCCTTAATTGTAGCCTCTAAATCAATGGCCACGCCATTTTGTGAAGGAGTGACAATAAATTGTCCGTTCTCTCTGACAATGGTCGCATCCACCGCCTCCTTAATCAAAGGCTGACACTCTGTTTCCACAAATCGTGATACCGCCGCGCCATCTATCTTAAATTCCAGTTCCACATCTACCGGGTTGTTTTCCAAATCCTTTTGTTTCAAATACCGCTCAATAATATTTCCACTGCCATACTCTGCAATGGTATCCTCCAGCACACCAGTATTCTCCCAAGAAAAACCCAGTTGGCTCGCTGTGGTCTCTACCTTTGTATCGGCCACTTCCAATGCCACAGATTGTTTCGACATATCAGATACATAAGTTTCTATTTTCTGTTTGGCCTCCTCTGTATCCATGCCGCTTAAATCTTGTCCTTCTATATGGATGCCTTTCGGAATCGTCTCAGCCCAAACATCCGCCGCTAAAAACAAGGTCAGACCAACGGCCATAGTACAGACCTTTCCCATCCACCATTTTCCCTTCATCACATTTACACCTCAAACTTCCTACTGCTACCTAAAATGTAATAGCGCCCAAAACCATAGGCGCCACCATAGCCAGCACCAACAGAATTACAATAATAGAAGATACGATCTTTCTTGTCTTTTTATTATTAAAATCCATCATGACTGTACTCACCTCTTTACTATTCTTCCGTACTGAGAGATAATCTTATCCGTCATTCTGGAAACTTCATTTCTGGATAAATACTCTATCTGCACAGTTGTTTCTATTTTATGATATTTTATCAGTTCATGCAAGACTTCTTTTTGTCTTTTTGACGCTGGCTGCTCTTTTTTTACTTTATATATCAATTTTTTTGGAAAAAACTCCCTGGCTGCCTCTTTTCCATACAATTTTGCCATACTTTGATAAAGATAGTGAGCTCCATAAGCATCTGCCAGCGCCCGATGTGCCGAGGTAGTTTTTATATGATAATAACTGCATGAACTTCCCAAATTCTTTGGCAAATCCTCTGGCATGAATTTTCGGCTTAAAGTCAAAGTGTCAATTCCATCTTTCTCAAATAAAAACCCGTGGTTCACTGCTGCTCTTTTTAAGAACCGATAATCAAACATAATGTTATGTCCCAAGAGCGGCAGGTCCTCACAAAAGTTTAGATACTCTTCTATGATCTCCTCTATCCCAGGCGCCTGTTCCAATTCAGAATCTTCAATTCCTGTCAATTCTTTGATATGTTCGCTTAAAATTTTTCTGGGATTCACCAGCGTGGCCTTTTCCTTCGCCACCACGCCGTCCCTGACCAAAATCCCGCCTATTTCAATGATTTTATCTTCTTTCGGATTCAGTCCCGTGGTTTCCAGATCAATCGCTACATAAGACTGAGGAATCTGTTCACTCATCCACTCTCACCGCCTTCGCGTTATAGGTAAGAGGATTCCGCTCTCTGTAATCAAACAAAACCATGCTTCCGTCTCCCATAATCTCCAGATGAACCATTTTACCGACTTGCCGCAGCTCCTCTTTTTCAAAGAACTTACGGATTTTATGTTTATAAGGGCCTAAATTTCTGGCAAATGTCGGACGGCTTTTCGCATTCTCTCTTAAATAAATATCGTACATAAGAAGATCTCTATAGCGTTCCATCTGGTTTGTTGTCTGTCCCTTCAATTCCTTCAAAAATTCAAATAAAATTTCATATCGCGCCAAGCGTCCATGGCTCATTCCTGACAGCTTTCTTTTTCTATAGTATCTGGCGATATCAGCAAACATGGCATAGGGAGACTTCCAGTGTTTCTCCATTTCCTTCAGAGTCTCTGTAAACTGTCTGCTGTTATAGTGAAGCTCTACCATATTTTCTACTGCCTTCAGTTCTAATATATCATCAAAACTAAGCCAGCTGGTTGAAAGCACCTCATATGGCGGTTCTTCTCGAAATTGAAGCTGGTACTCTTTTGCTCTCTCAGCCATCGGAGAACCTGTTAATACTTTCAGAAACCCCAGCTGAAGCTGCTGTGGTCTCATCCGATAAACCTCATCAAAGGACTTTTTGAAACTTTCAATATTCTCATAAGGAAGCCCTGCAATCAGATCCAGATGTTGATGAATATTCTGAAAACTATTGATATGAGTCACCACATTTTTTAGTTTTGTTAAATCCATTTTCCTGTTAATTTCTGTTATCGTCTCAGGATTTGTGGTCTGTACGCCGATCTCTAACTGAATCAATCCCAGCCTCATTTGTTTCAGAACTTCCAGCTCCTCTTCGTCGATCAAGTCAGCGGCAATTTCAAAATGAAAATTGGTGATTCCATTGTCATGTTCCAGCAAATACCTCCAGATTGACAATGCATGGCTTTTTTTACAATTAAAGGTCCTGTCCACAAATTTTACCTGAGGCACTTTATGTTCCAGAAAATAATCCAGCTCCTTTTTGACCAGCTCCAAGCTTCGAAACCGCACCTTCTTGTCAATAGAAGACAGGCAGTAGCTGCAGGAGTAGGGACAGCCCCTGCTGCTCTCATAATAAATGATCCGATGTTCCATCCCCTCCAGCTCTTCATACGGAAATGGAATGTCGTCCAAGTTCAAAAGAGGTCTGCTCTTTGTCTTCACCACATTCCCTGATAAATCCCGAAATACAATTCCTCCAATCTCTGACAAAGAATTTCTATGCACTTTTCTTGGACAACTTTGCATGTAAAAAGTCATCAGCTCTTCAAAAGACGCCTCTCCTTCCCCCACCATAATTCCAGTGACAGAAGGCTCTCTTGTCATAACCTCTTTTGCACAGTAAGAAACTTCTGGTCCCCCAAGCCAGATATCTACGTCAGGCAATATTTTAGACAAATTTCGAATCAGCCGTATCACATACTGAATATTCCAAATATAGCAGGAAAACCCAATCGCTCCAGGTTTACGCAAGTAGATATCCTGCAAAATCTCTTCTAACGACTGGTTAATTGTATACTCTGCCAGTTCTATCTGTAAATCATTCTTACAGCCATGTGCCTTCGCATACGCTTTTAAACTGTGAACGCCTAAATTAGAATGAATATATTTTGCGTTTATAGCCGTCAACAAAAATTTCATTACTTATTTTCTCCAACCTCTATCACATGATAGCCAGCGGCCTTTGTCAGCCTGTTTCTGATAGCCTGACCAAGATGAGACTCTGGAAAACTTTCAGAAAAAATGTAATCTACCTCTAATTCATCAAACTCCCGTAGTACAGCAAACAGGTTATGGGCAATGGTCTCCTCTCTCATTCTGGAGCCAAGGCTTCGAATGACTCCTTGCGTATACTGGGAAACTGTTTCATCCGTACAGATAATTCCTACCTTTGCTCCCTGTCTCGACTTTTCCTCTGTCAATTCCTTTATTATTGTGATCACCTTATCACTGACTGTCCCTTCTTCCTCCACTAAAATAAGCTCCGCTCTTGGCGCATAATGACGATACTTCATTCCAGGTGCTTTTGGCTTTTGTCCCTGGCTGACAGGTCCCAAAACGGCCTGGTCCAGCTCCACATCCCCTATGGTTTCTTCCAGCATTTCTAAGGTGACCGCCCCTGGTCTTAACAATATGGGCACAGAGCCAGACACATCTATTATAGTAGACTCTACACCGATTCCAACAGCTCCGCCATCCAGAATCATATCGATTTTCCCGTTCATATCTTGGTACACATGTTCTGCCAAAGTAGGACTTGGCCGCCCTGATGTATTGGCGCTGGGAGCTGCAATCGGAACACCAGCTAATTGAATCAGCCTTTGGGCGATACAGTCTTTGGGGCTTCGAACCGCTACAGTATCCAAACCGCCAGTAGTCTCATAAGGAACATTGTTGCTTTTGGGAAAGATAATAGTCAATGGCCCGGGCCAGAATGCATCCATCAGCCGCTTCGCCGTATCTGGAATTTTAGCCACCAAAGGGGGTAAATCCTCTGGACCTGCAATGTGGGCAATCAGAGGGTTGTCAGAAGGCCGTCCTTTTGCTGCATAGATCTTTTTTGCCGCCTCAGGGTCCAGCGCATTGGCCCCCAAACCATAGACTGTCTCTGTCGGAAAGGCTATCAGCCGCCCCTCCCGAATCATCCGTGCAGCTTCCAACAGTATCTGATCGTTTATCTTTTCTCTCTCTATTTTTACCACTTTTGTGTTCATACTTTTCTCTCCTGCCTTATGCAACAACATGTTCTTTATCATACCACACATAAGAAAGAGATTGCAACTGCCTGAAGGAAGTTCTTTTTTCTCTGTCCTCTTGATATACTAAGATAACGGAACTTATCCAGGAGCAAATAATGGAAAAACAGGACAAAATCTTTCCTTTCTTCTTTTTGCCCGGTCCACAGGCAATTATGACACTACTTCTTTTTGTTCTTATATATGGCCTTTCTCGCCAGGCAGCCATTTTAACCTCTGGGACAGCCGCCCCAAAAAAGGAGAAAAAGCCTGTAGTTGTGATTGATAGCGGCCATGGCGGAAATGATCCCGGAAAAATTGGTGTAGACGACTCTCTTGAAAAAGATATTAACCTGGAAATAGCTGAAAAACTAAAACAGTATTTAGAGGCTTCTGACATTCAAGTGGTTATGACCAGAGAAAAAGATAAAGGTTTGTATAAAGAAGGGGATAAAAATAAAAAAATGGCTGATATGCGGGCACGCTGTAAACTGATCAACGATACTGCGCCTGTCTTGGTAGTCAGTATCCATCAAAACAGTTATCATGAATCCTCCGTAAGCGGCGGCCAGGTTTTCTACTACAAAAATTCAGAGAAGGGAAAAAAACTGGCTGAAATCATTCAAAAGCGTTTCGATTTCGTCTTGGAGGAAAACACAAGAAAAGCCAAGGCCAACGACAGCTATTATTTACTTCTTCATGTCAAACAGCCTATTGTCATTGTGGAATGCGGTTTCCTAAGTAACCGAAAAGAGGCCAAAAAACTGGCGTCCGAAGAATATCAAGACCGTCTGGCATGGACGATACATATGGGCATCATGGAATACATCAATACACAATAAGCAAAACACCATGCTTCCTCCTGCTATAAAAGCAGAAAGAAGCATGGTGTTTAGTGTCTGCTGAAAACATTATAATCACATACTGCATCTTCTATGATCTCATTCATATACATACAAAGAATATCTGTCCTGTCATACCTCTGCCATATCTCATATGCAGGCGTTTTCATCATCTCATCCCTGATTTGCCATGCTCTGCCCTCCACGGCATATACATTCAACAGGGCGTACACTTCAGCCATCCTCTGTTTCTCGTTTGCACTGAGTGAGTACTTTTCTAAATTCGCCTCTGCCTGCTTATAGAAAATGCTCTGTAAAAATTCATCAGCATACGATTCAAAGTTTTGAAGATTGATGTCGGGATTTCCCTTTTTTGACGCCCAGGCAGACACGTCTACTCTTTCCGTGTGATAGTAGAATTCCTCTGGACCAAAATATTTCAGAACTCCGTATGTACAAGGCGACATGCTTAAAGATCCGGTTACTATTTCACTCACCTGCCACTCTTCTGAACTTCGATAATGCTGGACATGTAAGTGACCACTTAAAAATAACCGGATGTCCCATCCTCCCAGCATTTTTCCAAGTTCTTCTGAATGCTCAATGGTACAGTTTTCTTCATAAACCCTGCTTTCATCCAAAAGATTATGATGAGCTACAGGAATCACCTGCCTCTTCTCATACCAGGCGTCATCCAGTACCTTTTCAATCCAGGAATAAGTTTCCTGCTGAATCATGCCGCCTACCAGGCTCTCTGTTTTATATTGGCAGCTGTCCAGCATCAAAAGCCATGTTCCATCATCAAGCTCTGCCAGATAACTTAAGGATGCAGGGTCTCTGCTAAGCGCCTCGTCATATCCAAAATCCCCATAGATAGAAACAAATTTTTCCGGTGAGGTTCTTGCTGCCGGAATCGCTTCCGTCCCCTTATATGCCGCTGCCCATGGATTGTTAATGTCATGATTTCCCGGAATCACAAACACTGAAATCCCACTGTCTTCCACCCGTTTTAATTTTTTTGCCAGCGCCTCATGACTTAACTGCTCCCCTTCTAAAGTAAGGTCTCCGCTTAAAATTAACGCCTGAGGCTTTCTGGCGATTACCTCTTCCAAAAATGCATCGGTAATTTCCCAGACATAAGTGATGGCCTTTCCATCTCCACTCTGTACCATCTCTTCAAATGCAGGCCCAAAATCGGTCAGTTCCTTTGCAAGATAGTGAATATCTGTTGCAATTACAATCTCTGGATTCATCTGTCCTGTTGCCTCATCTTCCAATTCCAAAGGTGAAATGGTTTCCTCAAACTGGTCTCGTTCTGATAAAGTCGGCCCCTGCCCTTGCGTGGGAAGCGTGTGCACTTCCTCCACCTGCGGCCCTAATGCCGGCTGCGTGCTGTCTCCATGATAAATGGAGCAGCCCTGCAAAAACATCAGTCCGACCAAGAAAATCAGAATGCTTCTTTTCTGCATCTCAACCGCCTCTTTCACTGATTTACTTTAACAATTTCCCATGCGGAGGCTGGTTCTAACCCCAATCTCCAGCAGGCCACACCTGCCAGTTCATACTCCTCAATCAACCCCATCTTTAATCCTAAAGAAGTTTCCTCCTCCATCCAGATCTCTTTCATCCCTTCTTCCGTCATCAGCTCCCCATAATATTGTCCCAGCTCTTCCTGCCAATACAGCTCTACCTGATTCTCCTCTACCCACTTTTTTGCAGCAGAAATTCCCAAAGCGGAAGAAGTTGTCGTCTTGTCATCCTCTATCCAAACCCTCGTATAGAAGGGCACTGCACAAATCACCTTTTCTTTAGGAACTGCAAGAATAGTATCTTCAATCCCCTTCTTTACATACGGAAGGGAGGCAATGGAACCAGCTTCGCCGCCTGCGTAGTGTTCGTCATATGCCATAATAATCACATAATCTGCCACCCGTCCCTGCTCTGCCCGATTATAAAAGTGAGTAGACGGAGACGGAACATAATTATCTACGGATAAAATGACCCCTTCATTCCGGCAGGAGACAGACAATTCCCGAATAAACTGAACATAATGGGGCCCCGCCTCTTTCTTTATCCCCTCTATATCCAGATTAATGCCATCTATTTCATAAGTCTTTACGTCTTCCATCAGTTTAGCGATCAAGTCCTTTCTCACAGATGTCTGTGAAAATAAAACTTCTGATTTCACATCGTCTCCCTGGTTAAAATTATCCAAAACCGCCCAGACCTGAATCCCTTTCTCATGGGCCAGATCTACATATTCTTTTTCTGCAAAAGAGAGATAATTTCCCTTGTTGTCTGTCAGTGCAAACCAGGTAGGTGCAATCACGTTAACGCCTTTTGTAGTGGCAAGGAGACTTTCAAGACTTTTGTTTGCTTCCTTTGTTGTTATCTGATGCCAGACTAAACAAACATCTTTTTCTAACGCAATCGAATTATACAACGGCTCTACAAACAAATCATTATCCCTCTGGGTTCTGATATCTTTAATTCGTTTGTTTTGAATATAGCCAATAAACCCATCCTCTGTACGAACCTTTGACCATTCTGTCATCTGTTCCAGGATACAAAAAGTTCCATCTTTCGGTATTGTAGTAATCACCGGACTTTTGATTCCTCCCAGAACTCGCAGTTCCGTGTCCTTTTTGGCACTTCCTACCTGCTTTGGATTGCCGGATGCATTGACATAAATCCGCTTATACTCCTGTGCATTGTACGCCTCTGTATGAATATCTGTATAATTGCAAACCAGACCTGCTGAAAGATAAATTTCATCATCCGCCTCCAAAATAAGGGGCTTTCCCTCATTTCCTAACGTCCGTTTATCCGCATACACAATCGTTTCCGGAAGGGTATAAACCAACAGCTTTTCTGTATTATCCCAATAGAATTTTTCATTCAAATATTTATTTACCCAGACAATCGGAAGATAAGTCTGTCCGTCTCTGGTAATCCCTTTTACCTCCTGCAATTCATCGTTAAGGTATATGGCTGTCTTCTCTCCACTAACTCCAAGAAGCTGACCGATATCTGCTTTTTCCTTTGTTGGAATATATCTTTGCAGGATTCGTACCCCTAAAGCGCCTACCACAATTAAGACAATCAGTCCTACAACGATCAAATATGGAATCACCTTTTTTCTCAAAATAATTCCTCCTGCGTATTTTTCGCTTACGCGAATATATTTTTTTTAGTATAACATATTTTCTACAGCCTGTATCTTAAATTTCTATTAAGCACTCCCTCTAACCCAACGCCCTTCTTTTGGCTGTAGGCGGAAGACTGTGCTCCCCGGGCCCCTGTGATTTTTACTTCCTGTCTTATCTGGTGTACTGACTATCAGCGATTGTATACTAAATCAAAATGAATCTCTTTTAATCCTCCGTCCTCTGCTCCCACATAATCACACATGTAAAAAGAGCCGTCTTCCCGAATCTCAAAAATTTTTTCCCAGTCTTTTTCCTCTGGGCGTTCTCCGTCAATATAGACAGGGATTCCTTTTGATTCATATCGTTTTAATCCGTCAATGTAATGTTTTTGTTCTTCTCCAAGATACTTTTTTCTCATCTTCTCCTCCTGGACTTCCTCTCCCTTTCCTGAAGGTATTTGTGACACATCTCATTTGGGAGAGGAAGTTTTCTACCCTTCCAGCCGTTTCATCCAGTCCATCAGCTCCTTTGTAAGAGTAAACGCATCTACTGAAAGGGGAATCCGAAGTACCGTCGGTCTGTATCGTTTATTCCATTGAATTCTGGATTCCTCACTGCCAAATGCAGCCAGGCATTGCCAGCTGTTTTGTATCGCACGTTCTTTCCATACATTCTGATTCCCAAATGCGCCTTCCTGCCATTCACTAAACGAAACAACCAAAAATGCTTTATGGCATCGCAGCAATTCTGCAGGTTCCTGCCCTCTCATAACGCCAAAATCAATAATAATGTTCTCACACTCGTCTTTGAGGCACTGAGCCAGTTTTCTCTCATCCGCTTCAGGATAATACGTCACTCCCTGAATCTGATAAAAATCCTCTTTCTGCCCCATTCCTGTGCATACACTTCCAAATCGAGCAAAATCTCCATGATGATTCCATTCCAGGACAGACGTCTTCTTTCCACATCCACTGCAAAAGTAATTGGCCATTAAAATACACAGATGGGTAACGCCCACTTTAGGACCTGTTCCCAAAAGCCCTATAATTACAGACCCTTTCTCATCATAGCTTCCTCTCTTGTTTTTCCCTTTGTATCCTTTTTTCTGTAAAACAAAGTCTTTATGGATTCCCACAGTGTCTTTCTCCTTTTCTCTTTAGCCAAAGCCCCCATACTCCCTACCAGAATTTCATAAAAAGACCGTGCCTGCTCTGTAGGTTTAAATGGATTGGGATATTCTGGCGCACGATAACAGTCAAAATCTCCCGGAAACTCTTTTATAATTCCAGGCAAAGTAAAATTGTAGATAATCCTGATATCAGGAGATGTTCCATGCACATTTCGGGTTCGTATCGCTTCTTTCAGCTTTTGCACCACCTGTGCGCCAGCTTTTTGATCCCACCATTTTCCTCCAATCACAAGAAAAAGTGTGGTAAGTCCCTGGGCGGCCGCAGCCGCTTTCCAATCCCAGCCATAATCTTGTACAAGAATTGGGTATCTGCACGGCCGCATTAAATGAACCGCATTTCCGTAATGGGGTTTGAGAGGAATTCCAAACATCGTATAAATTCCATAGGAATCCGTTTCTTTCTGTAAATGTTGCGCCATCAGACGTATATCATTAGTGGGATTTTTTTCCTCATAAAGACATTGGCAGTACTGTTGATTGAGATATGCACAAAGACCAATCGCCAGATGAGTCGCCCCTGCGCCCGGACGTGAACCGACAAAAGCGATGATAAGAGATGTGGATTGATATTGTTGAAACTTTCCTGTTTTTAAATACAGTTCTTCCAATTCCTGCCGAATTTCCAATACAGACTGAAATCGCTCGCATCTGTCTTGCCGCAGGCACTTATGGATTATGTATCCAAGCTCCTTTGAAAGCTGTTCTGAGTCATTTTTTTCCTTCGTGTGTCCGGTTAATAAATAGTGAAACAGCGCCCCGATTTGGTAGATATCTGTATAAACTCCCAGTTCTTTATCTTCTTGCTGCTCTGGAGCACAATAGCCCGGCGTCCCATAACGCTCTTGAGAAAAATTAACTTCCGTCCAGGAGCCTGCATGATCAAAATCCAGCAATTTCACCTGCTCATGGCACACTAATAGATTCCTCGGCTGTAAATCCAGATATAGGATAGGGATTGTTTCTGCAGAATGCAGATAATGGACCAAGTCACAAATTTGAATTCCGTAACGGATAACTGTGTCTTGGTTCAGATGACCTGTTTGCTTTATCAGGTCGTAGAAAGAGTCTCCTTCTAAAAACTCTTCAATCAGATAGCTGAAATGTTCCTCTTCTTCTAAATCGTATACAATAGGGATTCCGGGATGACGAAGCCGCTTTAAGAGCAAAGCCTCTTTTTTGAACTGGTCATAGCAAGCGCATGACTTGGGAACTTCTTTTATCGCCCGAAGCTCTTCCAGCTCCAAATGGCGGGCCAGATATACAGTTCCGCTTCTTCCCTTACCCAAAATACGGATTATTTGGTATTTTCCAAACAGAACGGCGCTCTTAATTTCCTCACCTCCTCTATTCAATACCATCTCTCATAGTAGTATCATAATATAATTTTTTATAATATGCAACGGCTAATTGAAAAAAACAATAAATTTTTCATAAAAAAACGTACATAGGAATTGATATTTGACCGTAATATATAGTATATTTATATTGTATTATTTTATTCATTTTTAATCTACCAAAGGTATAGAAAAGGAAGTGATCCTATGAAGATAGAACGTGTAAATGAAAACCAGATTCGCTGCACCTTAACCAGCTTCGATTTAAGTGTACGAAATGTAAATCTGCGAGAGCTTGCCTATGGCAGTGAAAAAGCCCGCAACCTTTTTCGTGAAATGATTCAAAAGGCCTCAAATGAAGTTGGTTTTGATGCAGAGGATATCCCTTTGATGGTAGAAGCCATCCCCCTATCCAATGAAAGCGTCATGTTGGTTATTACAAAAATAGAAGACCCTGAAGAGCTGGATACCCGTTTTTCCAAGTTTTCTCCGTATTCCGAAGAAGGAAATGATGCCTTATCCCAATTAGCCAGTGAACTTTTGGAAGGCACAGATGGACTAGCCAAGCTCTTAAGCGGATTAACCGCCCCAGCCCAGAGCGAAGTTTCCACTCTGGAAGACGAGACCACCACTGCGGAAGCTAATCAGGCTCCCTCTGTACGCATTTATTCATTCTCTTCCTTGGACTGTATTTCTGACGCTGCCAAAGCCTGCAAGGACTTGTACAGCGGAGTTAATACTTTATACAAAAAGCCGGATGCATTCCAGTATTATCTGGTAGTCAAGGAGGAAGGGGTTGACAATTTATCCTTTAGCCGTGTATGCAATATTCTCTCTGAGTACGGAACGAAACTCCACCATGAATATTCCAGCGAAGCCTATTATACAGAGCATTATGAGGTCATCTGTAAAAATCAGGCGCTGCAAATTCTTGGTAATATTTAAAAATATGGCTGCCACACTTGAGCTCCTGTCCCTTGTGCCGCAGCCATATTTTTACGTTCTATTTAACGAGTAGCTAAAACTTCATTCATTTTGGACACCAGGTCCCCACAGTCAATACCATGTACCATGCATGCCTCTTCCAGACTCTCTGCCTGCGCAGACGGACATCCCAGGCAGTGCATACCAGCCGCCATCAGCATCTGTGGAATCAGCTCGTCCATCTGAACTAATTGTCCAATTAACATATCTTTACTAATCTGCATTAGTATTTCCTCCTTTTATCAGTGCTGCTATTACTATAATACTTTTCCAGAATCTTGGCAAGGGCGAATTTCGGTTCCCTATCCATATTTATGCCTATTCCACTAGGTTCTCTCAATGAACCAGGAAACTGCAGCCTCTGTTCTCAATTTTGTGCATTATCCCTACAATTTCCTCTTGAATATTTTCATATTATAGTATAGAATGATATCAAATGTATAGAATATAAGGAGGTAACATTCATGGCACGTGTAATTAGTGACGCTTGCGTATCTTGTGGTACTTGTGAAGGTGAGTGCCCAGTAGGAGCAATTTCTCAGGGCGATTCTCAGTATGTAATTGACGCAGATACTTGCATCGATTGTGGCGCTTGTGAGTCCGCTTGCCCAACTGGCGCTATTAGCGAGGCTTAATATATCCACAAATACATAAGGTCTCTTCCTGCAGCGGAAGGGGCCTTTATTGTTTAATTAGGAGGCTTTTATGCATAAACCCCTGATCGGTTTGACCCCATCCCATGACTCTGAAACAGATGACATTACGATGCGTCCTACTTATTTGAACGCTGTCAAGGAGGCTGGCGGCATTCCAGTTGTTCTTCCCCTGGAAATCGAAAAGGAAGACTTACAGCGCCTTGTTGACTTGTTAGACGGATTTCTATTTACTGGCGGTCCAGACGTCCACCCATCCCGCTTTGGGGAGGAAACCCATATCCACTGCGGCAATGTCTCGACAAAACGCGACTGTCTGGAGCTCATGCTGCTTCCCATGGTTATGGAGCAGAAAAAACCGATTCTGGCTATCTGCCGTGGAATCCAACTGATAAATATTGGTCTTGGAGGAACGATCTATCAGGATATTCCCAGCCAATTTCCCAAGGACTTTCCGATTGCCCACAAGCAGCCCTTTTACTATACGACACCCTCTCACACGGTAGCCATTACTCCAGAAACCAAGATGGCAGACATATGCCAGCAGCCCTCAATTCAAGTCAACAGTATGCACCATCAGGCCGTGAAAGAGTTAGCGCCACATTGTATTGTCAGCGGCGTAGGACCTGATGGCCTGATTGAAGCCATAGAAATGCCAAACTATCCCTTTTTGATAGGCGTTCAGTGGCATCCAGAATATTTGTGGAAACATAATTTTGCAGCTGCAAATTTATTTTCCCAATTTATAAAAGCGTGCAGGCCGTGAAAGCCGCACGCTTTCCTGTTTTCAGAACAGTTTCTTTCCACTTTTTGCAAACCTTTTTTTCTTAAAAAACGGCATTTTTGTGGCCGCTGCTTCAGATCTGCCCTTTCCGCTTTTTTGATATGCACGAATGGTCTCATCCAACTGTTTAAATCGCTCCTCTTCTTTCTCATCATTTACACGCATCAGATACTCAACTTCTTTCATCACCCTGTCTGTCACATTCTCACTTACCGTTTCACTGACTTCCTGTGTGATTTCCCGACTCACCTTCTCCATATTCACTTCCATAGCTTGTCCAATAATATGGTTCATAATATTTTGAAGCTGAGTCATTTTTTCATAGCTGATATCATCTGCCTGTAATGGCTGCATCGTCCCAACTGCTTCAAGCCCAGTCTCCTGCGCCTCTTCGCTTTCTTTCGCGTTTTCTGTTTTATCTTCTTTTGCAGCTGTCTTTTCCTTTGTATGCCCCTCTCGCACCTGACTTTCCTTCCACGTTGCTTTCATATCTTCCTCCATATAATCTTCGGTGACGATGATCTCTTCCATCACACCTGACATTTTACTTAAGGCATTTTTAATTGCCTTTAACTGGTATCCCCTGTCTTTTAGATCTTTTATCTGGCGAAACAAACGGATTTGACAATCCGTATAATACCGATGGCCCATTTCATTGCGCGGAATCTGTAATTCCAGTTCGTCCTCCCAGTATCGAAGAACATGGGATTCCACTTCTACCTTTTTTGCCGCATCTGATATCAGATAACGTACCTCTGCCATACTATCCTCTCCTTTAATCTCTGGGTACTCACTGCCTTATTAACATCATATGAGTTAAGAATGAATATTATGCCAGAAAATTAAAAAACTTCTGTATTTGGCAAGCAGTACTTTGGCCAAATACAGAAGCAATTATTAATTTTACATTGGTTCAGGCTGTCTGGTTGCATTGGCAAATTTCGTGTATTGGGGCATCCACACCAGATTAACGGTTCCAATAGGGCCGTTTCTCTGTTTCGCAATAATAACCTCTGCAATATCTTTCATCTCTGAATCTTTATTATAATAATCATCTCGATATAAAAACATTACCACATCGGCATCCTGTTCAATAGCGCCGGATTCTCTCAGATCGGAAAGCATAGGGCGATGATCTGCTCTGCTTTCACAGGCCCTGCTCAACTGGGACAAAGCCACTACTGGGGCTTTCAGTTCTCTGGCCAGGGCTTTTAAAGAACGGGAAATCTCAGAAATCTCCTGCTGACGGTTATCGCTGGTTTTTCCGCTTCCTGTCATAAGCTGGAGATAATCAATAATAATCATGCCAAGTCCTTGTTCCAATTTCATTTTGCGGCATTTAGATCTTAACTCCGAAATAGAAATTCCCGGCGTGTCGTCAATAATCAGACTGGAATTTCCAATGATTCCTACTCCTTCCACTACTGCATCCCAGTCGGAATCGGTCAGCGTGCCTGTTCTCAATTTCTGCGTATCCACATTGGACTCCATAGAGAGCATCCTGTTTACCAACTGTTCTTTCGACATCTCCAGGCTAAAAACCATACAGGGGATCCTCTTTTTCACTGCCACATGATCGACCACATTCAGCACAAACGCCGTCTTTCCCATTGATGGACGTGCTGCAAGAAGAATCAAATCAGAGGGCTGGAAACCAGAGGTTTTATAATCCAAATCTATAAATCCAGTGGGCACGCCTGTAACGGTTTCTTTTGTCTTAGAAGCTTTTTCAATCTTCTCCAATACATCCAGCGCTACCTGACGGATGGGTACAAATTCTCTGGAATCCCGGCTCTGAAGCAAATCAAAAATACGCTTTTCTGTATCCGCTAAAATTACATCCAGAGATTCTCTTCCTAAATAGCAGGTATTGGCAATGTCTTCATTGGTTTTAATAAGCTTTCTTAAAACCGCTTTTTCCCTGACAATATTGGCATAGGATTTGACATTAGCAGAGGTTGGAACTGTGGTAATAATATCGCGTACAAATTCCAAACTGGATATCTCTGGCGGAACGTCCTTTTCCTTAAGGCGGTTCTGAAGAGTTACCAAATCTACAGGTTTTCCCTCGTTAAACAGCTCTATCATGGCCTCAAACATAATGCCATATTGATGCTGGTAAAAATCTTCTGCCGAGATAATCTCAGAGGCAGTGATAATTGCTTCTCTGTCCATCAGCATAGATCCAATCACCGACTGCTCTCCCTCAATGCTGTGAGGGAGCACCCGTTTTATCAGAGCTTCCTCCATGGTATTCTCCCTTCTGCAAAACCGCTTCCTATGCTTCTACTACCTTCACCACCAGTTTCGCAGTTACCTCTCTATGGAGTTTTACCGGAACATCATGAGTGCCAAACGTTTTAAGCGGGTCAGAAAGAACCAGTTTCTTTTTATCAATCTCTAATCCTAACTGTTCCTCAATCGCCTTTGCAATCTCCTTACCAGAAACAGATCCAAATGCTTTTCCATTCTCTCCTGCCTTGATAGACAATGTGACAGAAGCACTTTCCAGCTTTGCTCCCAGTTCTTTTGCAGCCGCCAGCTGCTGCGCTGCCACCTTTTCCTCATTTGCCTTCTTTAACTTTAAATCGTTCAGATTCTTAGGATTGGCCTCTACTCCCAATTTTCGTGGCAGAATAAAGTTGCGGGCATACCCTTCGTTCACTTTTACGATCTGGCCCTTTTTTCCCAGTGATTTTACATCTTCCAATAATACAACTTCCATGATTTGTTTCCTCCTGTTCTCATCCTGAAGGTCAACTGACCTCGCCTTTCTCCATCATTTCCCGAATTACTTCCTTTAGCTTCTCCTTCGCTTCCTCTATGTTCATCTCTTTCAGCTGGGCTCCTGCCACAGCACGATGGCCGCCTCCTCCTAACCGCTCCATCATGACCTGAACATTTACCTCATCGATAGAACGGGCGCTTAAATAAATCATTCCATTATACTGGGACATAACAATGGAAGCTTTTATTCCTTTGATCTCCAAGAGCTCATTGGCCGCCTGTGCCGCCACAATAGTAGGATTCTCGATCCCGTCAGCCGGACACTCACTTATTGCAAAAGCCTCCTCAAATACCTCTGCCTGATTCACAGCCTGAGCCCTGGCCTTATAGTTAACCATATCATCACGAAACAATTTTCTGACTCTGGTAATATCTGCGCCATTCCGCCTTAAGTACGCTGCAGCCTCAAAAGTACGCACTCCTGCCTGATTATTAAAGTTATTGGTGTCAATTACGATTCCGGCATACATGGCATCTGCCTCCTGAGGCTTCACCCGAATTCCGTCTGCAATATATTGCAGCACTTCCGCAACCATCTCACATGCAGAAGAAGCGTAGGGCTCCACATAGGAAAGCACTGCATTATCAATAATCTCGCTGCTCTGTCTGTGATGATCCAATACCACAATCGTTTTTACCATTTGAAGAAGCTGAGGTGCATCGGTAATGCTTGGGCGATTCACATCTACTACTACAAGAATGGTATTTGCATCTACCAGTTCTGCCGCCTGCTCGCCATTCAAAAACAGGTCGTCTGGATAATCTTGGTTATTAAGAAAGCGCTCCATAACCGGACGGACAGAGGATGTGATCTCATTTATCACCACATGAGCCTTTTTATTCAAAGCAGTTGCAATTCGGTAAATGCCTATGGCTGCGCCAAAGGAATCTACGTCACTTAATCTATGCCCCATAATCAGCAGACGGTCCTTACTCTCCATCAATTCTCTCAGCGCATGGGCCTTAACTCGCGCCTTGACTCGTGTGGTTTTTTCCTGCTGCTGTGACTTTCCTCCAAAATATTCAATCTTTTCTGCGCTCTTGATTACCGCCTGATCGCCGCCTCGCCCCAACGCCATGTCGATTGCCATACGGGCGAACTCATAATTCTGTCCATAGGTTTCCCCGCCCATTCCAAGACCGATGCTTAAGGTAACCGACATCTCATTTCCTATATTTACCGCCTTTACCTCTTCCAGAATAGAAAAGCGCTGCTCCCGTAGCTCTGGTATATAATGCTGCTTAATAGCAAAAAAGTATTTATCTTTTTCCAGCTCTTTAACAACTCCGGTCATACCAGAAATATATTTATTAATCTTTCTGTTGATCAATGCCATGAGCAGAGAACGGCGGACCTCTTCTACGCTCTCTAGGGCCTCATCATAATTATCAAGGTAAATCAGACCAGCCACCATCTTTTGATCGTCAATTTCCTGTCTGTACTTTAATACCTCAGTCTCATCAAAAAGATACACTGCAACTAAAGAATTTTTCTGCTTTCCTGTCTCCAAAATACCAGAAGCCTGCTCTTTAGAATCCATAAGTACAGGTTTTAAATCCATACGGTACTTGGATTCTCGAAAAGAAGTATGGAGACTAACACTCTCTTCAATCCCTGACAATTCCTCTTTGGTAATGTCAGGAAACAAGGTAAGCAAAGTCCGGTTTCCCCCTTTCTCTTCTTTAATCAGCTCTGCAAATCTTTCATTCATCCACAGAAGCCGGCCGGTTTCATCTACCATGGCGTAAGGAAGGTCTAAATCCGACAAAAGCCTTTTTTGTACCCAGGCATAATCTGCGGAAAATTCTATCAAATCCGCCAAAAGTTTCTTTCTTTTATATGCATAAAGAAAAACTGCGGTTACGAAATACAGCAGCGTGAAAATACTCATAGTCAGACCTGCCGCCGCACTGAAGGCAGCCACTGCTATATTAGTCAATATTACTAAAATACCTAAAAACAAGGGCCATTGCAAATACAGACCCAGCTGCCCTTTAATCTTTGTTTTCTCGTTCATAAACTTCTCCCTCCCTTTCGGATGGACACTAAGTGGTGCGGTATGATTATACCACATCAACAGGGTTTCGTCTATGATTTTAAAAACCCCTGCTTTAGCAAAAGCCTTCGCTAAAACAGGGGTTTTCCTTACTATTCCATCGTATATGGCATAAGTGCCAGATGACGTGCTCTCTTAACCGCGACTGTCAAAGCTCTCTGATGCTTTGCACAGTTGCCTGTGATTCTTCTTGGAAGGATTTTTCCTCTCTCAGATACATATCTTTTTAATTTATTTGTATCTTTGTAATCAATCTCGCCATTCTTCTCGCCACAGAATACACAAACTTTTTTTCTTCTACGAATCGCGCCGCCTCTTCTGACTTTCGCGCCATCCGCCTTATCATTCTTATTGAATGCCATGATCTGCAACCTCCTTCTATAATCGGAACTTTTGCTGCCGCCGCAAATCGGCGGCATTTAATTAAATGGAAGTCCTTCGTCGTCAACTCCGTCTGGAATATTCATAAATCCATCGCCAATAGCGCTAGTAGGAGCCGGTCTGGACATGGGCTGATAACCGCCGTCGCCGCCAGAAGAATTTTTGCTGTCGGCAAACTCCTGATCCTCTATGATGACTTCCGTTGTATAAACTCTCTGACCGTCCTTATTGGTATAGCTTCCCGTCTGAATCCTTCCAGAGATAAGTACTCTCATGCCCTGACGAAAATACTTTTCTGCAAACTCACCGGCTCTGTCAAATGCCACACAGGGAATAAAATCTGCGTTCTGTTCGCTTCCCTCCTGACCTCTGCGGCCTCTGCGGTCTACTGCAAGGGTATACCTTGCAATCGCCATAGAACGCTCGCCCTGAGAATATCTTACTTCCGGATCTCTGGTCAACCTACCCATTAGGATTACTTTATTCATACGATCACTCTTTCTTTATCTGTTACGCATCCTGTCTTATGCATAAATATCTGATCACTGGCTCCATAATCCGAATATGGGACTCTAATTCGTTTGGACAGTTGGAATCAGCCTCGAACTGGATGAAGTAGTAGTAAGCCTCTTTCATTTTCTGAATCTCGTAAGCAAGTCTCTTCTTACCCCATTCGTCAATGTTTGTCACTGTGCCGCCAAAACGGGTAATATATCCTGTTACCTTCTCAATGGCTGCGGCTCTCTCCTCATCTTCGAGTTTTACGCTAAGAACAACAGCTAACTCATATTTGTTCATAGTTTCTTACCTCCTTATGGTCTCTGGCTCCCGCTTTCAGTTTCGGGAACAAGGATTGATATGTCACAGGGATTTATTGTAGCAGAAATTTCCTTGAAAATCAAGTAAATTTTCCCTTTTATTATTTAAGAGATTCGTCTTTTATGCCGATATAATAGATAGATAAAATTTCCAATACAATATTTTCTATCTATAATTAAGGAGGATCTTAATATGCAGGTAAATATGAATTATGATGTAGCCAGCAGACAGTACAACCAAGCTGTACAGCAGGCTCAGTCAACAACCGCTGCTGATAAGACAGGGGCGGCTTCAAAACAAGAGACTACAGGCGCAGCAGCAAAACCTGATACCGACCGCGTCGAACTTAGCAAAGATACAGATATTACTAAGATGAGCGCATCTGATCGCGCTGCACTGGTAAAGAGCTTAAAGGACGATTTAAACAATCAGATGTCCCGTTTTACCAATATGATGACACAGATGTTCCAGAAACAGGGTATTACCGCTTCCCAGGCACAGGGAGACGATTTCTGGAAGATGATTGCAAACGGAAACTTTACTGTAGATGAGAAGACAAAGTCTGAAGCTCAGCAGGCCATCTCTGAAGACGGTTTCTGGGGCGTAAAGCAGACCTCCCAGAGAATCTTTGATTTTGCACAGGCTTTAGCAGGAGACGATGTTGACACTATGAAGAAGATGCAGGCCGCTGTAGAAAAAGGCTTTGAGCAGGCAGGCGCTGCTTGGGGTGGAGAGCTTCCTTCCATTTCCGGCGAGACTCACTCCGCTGTTACCAAACTTTTCGACGATTACTATGCAAGCCGCGGCGTAACCGCATAAGTATTTATGCATTTAGAAAGGCTGTATTCCGTGTATGTGCAAGGAATGCAGCCTTTTTCTGTCCTTAATTGTCTGCTTTTTTCAAGGCTCTGGTATTCTTCTCCACCATTTTCCGCTCCACCATGATTTGGTGCCCACATCCAACACATTTTATACGGAAATCCGCCCCAACTCTCAGAATCTCCCATTCGTGACTTCCACAAGGATGTGGCTTTTTTAACTTTACAATATCTCCCACTTCATAATTCAGATGGTTCGTCACGTCCTCACTCCTCCTTCAAAACACATTCATAAAAAACCTGACCAATGGGACGGCTGATAACTAAATTGGCATAGGCTGCTCTGGCAGTTGCAGATTGATTGATCAAAGCTAGTTTTTCTCCCTGATAATAATCAATCAGTCCCGCTGCTGGGTAGACGGTTAACGAGGTCCCTCCAACAATCAGTACATCCGCATGGCTAATATAGTACGCTGCCTTCTGGAGCACTCTTTGATCCAGCCCCTCTTCATAAAGAACCACATCTGGCTTTATCATTCCCCCGCAATCGCATCTGGGTTCTTCCTTCGCTTCTCTTACAGTATCTAAACCATAAAATTTTTTACAGCGAGTACAATAATTCCTGTGAATAGAACCATGGAGTTCCAAAACCGTTTTGCTCCCTGCCATCTGGTGAAGGCCGTCAATATTCTGAGTAATCACAGCCTTAAGTTTCCCATTCTGTTCTAGCTTTGCAAGGGCCAGATGTGCTTCATTCGGTTTTGCATCAACATAAATCATTTTATTTTTATAAAATCGGTAGAACTCTTTGGGATTACTCTTGTAAAAGCTGTGGCTGATAATTGTCTCCGGCGGATAGTCGTACTGCTGACTGTATAACCCATCCTGACTCCGAAAGTCTGGTATTCCACTCTCTGTTGATACTCCTGCTCCTCCAAAAAAAACAATATTATCGCTTTCTTTTATCCACTTTTTTAATGTTTCCTCTGCCGTCATGTCCTTCCCCTCCTGAGCATCGCTCCCCCTATACCACTTCATCTAAAAAAACAGGCCCCAATGTCTGAATCCTTTCCGCCCACAAAGCGGTTTGGCTGAGTTTTCTGTCATATCCAAACAGATACCCAGTCAGAGGACCGATTCCTGTCTGCAACGTTTCTTCTGCTTCCATACCTTCTTCCCATGGATACAACTCGGATTTTTCCTCTCCGATAATCCACAGAAATGTGCCGTTGTTTTCCTCACAGATTCTGTCTTCAATTTGAAGCTGCACTGTAAGAGATACTTTTCCAAGGCAGTCTCTGGTTTTTAAATGAATCGCTTTTAAAAAGTTCTTCAGATGAATAATTCTTGCCATGATTGCCGGTGTATCTGGTTTGTCCTTCTCTACCAAATCTTCATCTGTCATGAGCAGTCGCTGCTCCTTTTTGTCAATTCCCCACCATCCCCGCACTCCTGTTATTTGTTTGGACTTCTCTGATAAAAATACTTCCAGACATCCTCTCTCACTTTCCAGTTCTTGATACAAACGTTCAATATAAGAACAAGTACGTATTGCATATACCTGAAAGCGTTTCTCAAGCCACTGGTTCATCCAGTCTCCAATCGCGGAAGGTGTTTTTTTTCCGCTGCCTGTCTCTTTTTTCAGTTTCCAATGGGGTTGATCATAAATGTAGACAAAATCAAAAGGACTGTAAATCTCCGGAGCCGCTGGCATCAGAAAGCAAAACTCTTTTCCTTCCTGATACATGTCTTTCATCATCCTTATTAACAGTGATTTCATCAGTCCCCTGTGTCTGTAAGCCCTGGCCGTAGCCACGCCAACGATATAATCAATCTCCCAAACCGCCTTATTTACCTGAAGCTTATAAGGGTTTCTGTGAAGCATCGATACAATCTTGGCGCTTTCCTCCTCTTCTGCCACTAAAATTCGGTTATCCTTTATCTTTTCCCTGTAGTAATACTCTAAAAAACTGTCGGAGTCTTCTGGAAATGCCTCTGTCCACAAGGAAATGGTATTTTTCTTTTCTTCCTGGCTCAGATAACGCATCATATGACCCCTGCCTGTCTCTGTTTTACCAAATACTTTCTTGCAAAACCTATGGGATTATAAGTCATTTTTGCCTGTCTCAAGCCCTCAATGCCCATATCATCTTCTCTGTTTATCAGCTTGACTTCCGGAAATTCATTAATCAAAAACTGCTGATTTATAAATTGGTACAATCCCCGAATCTCTGGATTGGCCTTCTCAATATGAACAACTGCCATATCCTCAAAGGGGTTATAGCTGCCCATAGAAAATGCTTCCAATCTTTTGTCAATATAGATTCCTCCCATTTTCACAGACAAAGTAGAGCAATTTTTTAAAACCTCGTGAATCCCCTCAATCTCATAATCCAGGTGCTCTTCCACCTCCTGCCCCTTCGTTTCTCTCCATTGGTCCAAAAAGTTCCATACATCATATCGATCAGAACAGCAAAGACGGCGATATTCATACCGCCCGTCGTATTCTTTTTTAAACGCATTCAGATTATTTTTCTTTTTATGAAGCTTCTTTCCTGACAGCGTCCTCAGCGCTTCCCCGTCATAAAGGTAATCCTTCAGGTCTTCTGCCTCTCTCACCTCATACTTCTCTGAATCCAAATTCAGTGCTTTTACTGCTTCCTCATCTGCCAGAGAAATCCGGTATGGCTGGCGTAGTTCTTCATTAAAATAATGAACCATTTCATAAAAGTAGTGGCTTAAATCCTCGGCTTTACACATAGGCATTGCTCCCCACTCTTCTCCATTAACCCTCATCAGCCACTGAATCGCCTTCCCACCACTAATGGCAAACCGCACATGATAATACTTTCTCCACAAAAAGCTTTCCAAAAACACACTGTCACACGTTTTATTTGGACGTTGACCAAAAAATGGGGCCAATGTCTCAATATCTTCAGCCTCAATGGGCCGAAATTGTAAACTCATAATTCTCTTTTCCTTTCTGCATGGTATTGCTTTATCTATAACTGTTGATTTAACCACTCCTGAGCCTGTAAAATCCCGTCTTCTGAGAATGGGAAGTGCCTTATCATCTTCTCCTCTTCTGGGGTTGCATCAGAGCACAGCTCTCCATGCCAGAAGACAACTTCCAAAAGATCGCCGTCTTCACCGCTATGCTTTCGAAGCAAATAGCGAAGTCCCCCTTCACTTCCAGTAAATTTACTCTTTTTTAAAAGCGGGATGCCCATAATTCCTTCTAGCCCAATCATATTACATAGTATCTCCCATTCCAGTTTGCTTTCATTATTATACTTTGAAAAAAGTAAGTTGTACAGCCGAAAATTAATTAAGCAGCATTCAGGCCCCGGAAAAAGACATTGAAATCCTTTAACAGATAGCATATACTAAAGTCATCACAATTTATGGAAAAGGGGATTATGACTATGAAGAAAAAATTATTATTGGCGCTCTTAGCAGCAGGCATGATGCTGGGAAGCACCATAACAAGCTATGCAGTTCCAGAAAGAATGGAAGACGGCACCTTATTTGACAGCGACTATTATGCAGAAACTTACCCTGATCTGATGCTCCTGTACGGAAGGGATACCCAAAAGCTGTATGAGCATTATGTAAACTGTGGAAAAGCAGAAGGGCGTCAGATTCTTCCTTCTAAATTTGTATATCCAGATCTGCCTGCACCGGCCTCTGGTGAAGCCTACACTATGGATGAGCTTGTGGCTATCTTTCGCAACATTATAGAATCAAATGGCATTACTTGGGACCCCAGCCTGAAAGGGAATTGGGATTCAACTATTGGACAGCATGATATTCTGGAATGGTATAATTATGATGATAATTATACCGGAACTGGATGGGGAACCGGATTTCTGGAGCCTAATCATATTGAGCGGAACGCATATAGTGACTTATTGAGTTTTGAATTTGATGATGGAACAGGCCATAGCACTACTCGGTATTATTTCGAAGTGCTGGGCTGGGATGAGTATATGGGAATGATAGAGATTGTGGCCTGGTCTGCATAATCGTTCTTGGTTGATTCACAAGATTTTAAGAGCCGTTGGGATTACTGACGGTTCTTATTTTTTACCTGTTTAGATAAGTTTTTTTCAATATCTGTCGATATATAATTATAAAGCGATGGAGCGCAAGAGTATTAAAGAGCAATGAAAACGAAGGGGGCCTGTTTATGAAGGTTACTGCAAATAACTGGCAGTCGGATGTTAACAATACGCTATACAAGGCTGCCTCGCTAGGGGACCAAACAGAAAAAGAAGGAGAGAAAATCTCTGACTCTGCAAAAGAGAATGATTTTGATAGATTAAGCGATTCTTTGGAGGCTCTGTCAAATCAATCACCAGAAACATCTGGAGGAGATTTTAAAATGAAGTCTTCCAAGCCAGACGATTCTGTGGGACAGCTTGCCGCCGAATTAGCCAGAGCAGAGACAAGGATGGATGTTCAGCAAGTCTCTTCTAAAGCAACCCGCGCCCTAATTAATCTGAAAATGTCTTATGCCGCTGCAGACGAAGGCGACCAAAAGAAAATTGCCCAGATGATTCGGCGTATGGAAAAACTTATAAAACGTATAAACAAAAAATTGCAGCATTTAGGTAAAGAAGAGCAGCTTGAGCTCCGTCGGAAGCGGGCAGCCAAACAAAAAGATACCCAAAAAGAAGCTGAACTTCGTGACGAATTAATTGTCCGCAGGAAAAAACGCCACAGAGATGAGCGAAATTATGCAATGAAGGAACTTGCCCAAGATGGAAAGGAATCCACTCAGGACCTAGTTTCTGGTCTGACAGAGTCTTCCCAGGCTCTTTCTTCCTCACCTGATTTGGCGGCATTGGGAGATTTTGGCGGTATTGATCTTGGCGCAATGATGGGGGATTTTGGCGGCATAGATATGATAGTTTAAGATTTGGCCGTCCCAGCAGTATTTACAGATAAATCGCTCTCCAAACCGGCTAAAGGATTGGAGAGCCTTACTTTTACACGATATTAAATTCCTTGTACAATGCTTCTCTTACCTCTCTGTTTATAACTACAGTTTGTACTTCACCACCTCTTCCAACAGATATAAGCAAAGATACTAATTTTCCTAGTTTCTCTTCCCCCTCTTCAATGCCTTCTTTCCGTCCTTCTTCTCGAAACATTTTCATGGTTTCGGCTTCATTATATTCCGTGATACACATATCCTTCACCTCCGCTCTGTTTCCTATCAAAAATGGCCTGATTATATAATTCTGCGGCATATCGTTTATTGCTTTGTCTACGGCCTTCTCTATATCCATTTCCTCTCTGTTTCTCCGTATCTGTTCTATAAGCCAAGCATACTCTGCAAGAGGCTGGCATTCTGCCATCAGTCTGGTATTCTGCCCTTGGTTAATATTTATCATTTTTACTTTGACTTCTATATCTGGCTCTATAAATTCCTCGCCGGAGTCAAAAGAGTCACTCAAGGCTAATATGGTGTCCTCTCTTTCATCTGTGCCATTATAAAATACTACTAGCTTTGGGACAGGAAGATGCACTATTTTCTTTCCGTAGATGTTTAACCCATTTATCTGAATAAATTTATCATAAAGTTTGCCTGCATACATCAGCTGACGCACCGGCATGTTAGGATTAAAGTTACTTTGTTGTTCATAGATATTCATTACATAGAATAAAATGAAAGACAAATCATTTTTCATTCCCATATACACCGCATCTTCTATTGTCGTAAATTGAATATCTTCTGGATTGGTAAACTTGGTATGATTCACTGCATTGTACAGGCTTAGGGTCCATTCCCTGTTTGATTTGTTTCCAAATAGGAAACTAAATAGACGATCTTTATGCTCCCTGTTTACACCTGGCATACCTGTCTACCTTCCTTTCTCCAATAATTATCTGTGTTCTTTAATTGTATTGATATTATAGCATTAGAAAGTTTTGATTACAAGAGGGTGGGTTCGAATACCAAGTTGCTCTCGACGCAATACTATTCACTAATTTTTCCAAACCAACACCATTACCTCTCCCTAATTCTGCTACTAATCCCTCTTGTCCTTTAATTCGTGAATAACCGTGGCTATATTATTTTCAACAGCAAAAGAAATCCACTATGTCCGATAATAGTTTTAAAAATTCTTTGAGCCTTCTATGATATATTCTATAGAGTAACCGCCAAATAATGATGCGGTCAGATATAAAATTACCCCAGCCCTTTGCGAGTTGGAGTAATTCACTATAATTCATATGCGATTTTTGATAGATTGGAGTTTTTTACTCCAGGGTGCAAGCTCTGCGAGCTGATCATCGGTCATCTCTTTTGTTGGACGATGATCCAGCAGAAATTTCAGATATCCGTAAATGTTCAGGTCGTGCGCCTTTGCCATTTCAACCATTGTGTAGACCACTGCGCTGGCATTGGCTCCTTCTACAGAATCGCTGAACAGCCAGTTTTTGCGGCCAACTGCAAACGGACGGATCGCATTCTCGCTGAGATTGTTCGTGAAGCTGCA
>CAJTUV010000031.1 GCA_910579515.1 uncultured Hungatella sp. | reverse complement strand
AAAAAATTTTATTTTTTTAACTGTCTACTTGACAGGGAGCAGTTCAAACTTTAGCCAAGCGGCTATTCTCATTATGAAAAATATAACCGCCAAAATTACCACCGCCGCATAGATCAGCTTCTGCCACCATTTCAAAACTTATTGCCTCCCTTCTATACTGGAATCTGCGGCTTGACAAACTTTGTCATTGGAACGCCAAGCACACTACATATGCTTGCATATTCCCCGGCTTCCAGTTTTCTTTTTCCTTGTAACGACATACACAGCTTGTATTCATCAAGCCCGGACTTCTCTGCCACTGCCTTTTGCTTGAATCCAGAACGCTCTATATATGCCTTTATATCTCTGACATCAATATCTACTATTTGCAACCACCTCCAAACATTTTGATTTCATAAATAAATCTTTCGATAATCGCAATATATAGATGAAAATATTATAAAATTTCTATATATTGTGCTTTTTGTAGAATTTTGCTTGACTTTTGCAAAATATTTCCATATACTATCAATGTAACTTTCCAAATACACTAAATAGAAAGGACTATGCAAAATGTCAAAAGACGAAATCGCACTGGAGCTTACAAAGCTTTCTTATGTGGAGCATTTAAAAACGAAAAAAACTCCACATGATTTCGCAGATGTAAAGAAAGAAGTAACTGACTTATATAATTACATCTATGAAAACCTCAAACTTGAAGAACCGAGTAAATAGCAACCATCTGCTCCGAAAGCTCCGCCAATTCATGTATCTCAAGATTTACATTTTTGGACTGCTCTGCCAGCAAGACCAGTTGCTTTCGGAGCAGTTCTCTTTCTTCTGGAAAAAGATTCTTTTCTTTTTCGCTCATGCTCTCACCCCGCTTTTCTCATAAGGAAACAAATACTCCAATGTCATTTGCGGAAACAGTTCATCCCTTATAGTAACGCACTCTCCGTAAGTCCAGCCTTGTTCGCCATTGAAACGAGCGTGGATTGTGCGATAAGAGCACCCAATCAAATCAGCAATGGTCTTTCTTGATATGCTTGCGCGGGTCATCTCTGCTTCCAAATTTTTTGGATTAACCGCAATCATTTTATTCCTCCTCTCTTTATTTTGCGGAACTCCGCAATTCATGAGTATAATATATAGCAGAATTTCGCAGTTGTCAATAGCCTTTTTAAATTTTTATTGCGAAATTTTGCAATTTTCTATTTACTTTTTGCAAATTATATAGTAATATCATGTTGGAGGTGATGAATTGGAGCGTTCAACCATAATACGAAAATTAATGGAAGATAAGGGAATGAAAGTTTCTGATGTATCGAAAGAAAGTGGCATTGCCTATTCAACAGTAAAATCCATTTTAGAAAACGGAATAGGAAAGGCAAGTTACGTAAATATCTGCAAAATATGTGAATCGGTAGGAATTACTGCTGATAAACTAGAAGATATGATTAAAAACAATAAAACAAAAGAGCCTGAATTATCAAAAGAAGACTACGAGAGAATCAGAAAGTACAAACTCATTTCTGACTACTCCCCAGACGGGGCAGTCGTGGTTGATACGGTACTGGATAGGGAGTATGCTATTGCGGAGAAGTTGAGGGAGCAGAAAGAGCAGATTCAGAAAACGAATGCGGAGGTTGTGGAGGAAATCATTCCAAGGCGTATACTTGCTTATGCCTACTATGGAAAAATTGCCGCCGCTGGAACCAGCGTGGAGTTTTCTGGCATGACCGAGGGAATTAAATCATATCCAGAAAATGATATAAATATAAATGCAGATTATGTTATTGGCGTAAGTGGCGATTCGATGGAACCAGAATATTATGATGGTGATATTGTCTATGTGAAAAAAGCTGAGCATTTAAACGTTGGGGAAATAGGAATATTCCAAAAAGCCAACAGCATCTATATTAAGAAAGTTGGAGAGAACGGGCTTATTTCTTTAAACTCTAACTATCCAGGGCTTACTGCTGATGATGATAGGATTATCGTGTTGGGTAAAGTGCTGGGTAAAGCTGAGGAATAATTAAATCGCTATAGCAATTTAATAGATAAAATTTAGGGGGATATATATTATGAAAAAGAAGTTAGTATTATTAGTAGCAGTATCTATGCTTACTCTTTCAGCTTGTAGTTCTAAAGATACATCAACCACTACTACAACTCAATCAGAATCCCAAAGTGCAGAATCTATATCTGAATCTCAAACACAAGAAGTTGAATCAACTGATTCTGACCTAACCTCACTGGGAGAAATAGAGGTAGATGAAGGTATTTTCAATGTTGAATTAACTGTTCCATCTGATTTTGTAGAGGCACAAACTCAGGAAGAATTAGATAAACTTTCTAAAGAACGCGGGTTTAAATCAATAACTCTGAATGAAGATGGCAGTGCAACATACGTTATGAGCAAAAAGCAACACCAAGAACTTCTTTCGGAGTATAGAGAACTAATCAATTCTTCTTTGAATGAAATGATAGGTTCTGAAGATTATCCTAACTTTACAAATATTGAAACAAATGACAATTATACCGAATTTACAATAACTACTAAAAATACTGAATTAGATATGGTCGAATCTTTTTCAGTAATCGGATTTTATATGTATGGTGGATTATATAATGTATTCAGTGGCGAAGAAGTTGATAATATCTCTGTCACCTTCATAAATGCGAATACTGGAGATATTATTAATATTGCAAACTCATCTGATTTGGAATAATAATTACAAAACAAAACCGCCCGGTGCTACCAACACCGAACGGCTTAAAATAGATACCCAAAATGATACCTAACCACAAAAATATTGTATCATTTTTGGAACAGCCATGCAAGCGGAACCTGTCAATTTTTCCAACAAGTTCGCTGGCTGTTATTTTTATACCCAAAAACAGGAGGTACATATTATGGCCAAAAGAAAAAAATATCCACGTCTCCCAAATGGTTGGGGAAGTATTCGGTATCTTGGAAAAGGAAGAAGAAACCCTTACGCTGTCCACCCACCAACAAAATTAGACGAAAGTACTGGAGACATTACAGAGCGTCCTCCGGCGCTATGCTATGTGGATGATTATATGGTCGGCATAGCAGTCTTAACGGCCTACCATGCTGGCACTTATAAGCCAGGGTATGAATTATCAGTAAAGCAGGAAATAAGTAAGGAAACGACTCTGGAAACTCTTAGCAACCGGATTTTATCCGATTACCGAAAACTATATGGAGTGGAAGCCAACAGCCCAACCTTTGCGCAGGTCTATGAACGATTTTACGCCGAAAAATTTCCGCAAGGTCACAAATATTCAAAAGCTACCGAAAGATCAACAAAAGCTGCTTACCTGAACTGCAAAAAACTTCACGACTCTGTATTCGCAGCATTGAAATTTAATGACTTACAGTCCGTAATTGACAGTTGCCCCCTAAAACACGCCAGCCTGGAGCTGATAGTCAATTTATTACACCATATGTACCAATATGCCATAATGAATGATATCTGTGAGAAAGATTACAGTATAGGAGTGAAGATAAAGAAAGCGGATGATGATGAAAAAGGAATCCCCTTTACACTGGATGAATTGGCTAAGATTTACCATGTGAAAGAAAATGAAACTGCTCAAATGCTGATTATTATGTGCTTATCAGGATTCAGAATCAACGAGTACAAAAATCTCTATGTGAATTTGGACGAGGAATACTTCCTTGGTGGAAGCAAGACCAGGGCCGGAAGTAATCGTATAGTGCCCATACACCCATTTATAAAGGAAATGGTATCATCCAGAATCAATCAATATGGAAAGATCCTGCCATGCAGCGCCAATACTTTTAGAAGAAATATGGAAGGATTTCTTGCTGGCATTGGCATAAGAGAGCACCACACCCCTCACGATTGCCGCCATACATTCTCTTACCTCTGCGAAAAATATGAGGTCAATGAAAATGACAGAAAGCGTATGCTTGGCCACACATTTTCTGATATTACTAACAAAGTATATGGACACAGAGATTTGGACGAATTAAAAAAACAAATTCAAAAAATAAATTGTGACTTTCTTGTGACTGATAGTTAATGATAAAGTGTAATAAAACGGAATATTATATGGAGTAAATTCCTTGATTTTATTACACTTTTGTCTATTCTCTTACTTTCTTGTTATATTATTCTTGGTATCTTTTTAAAATTTTGTTAAGTTCCAAAACAACACTCCCAAAAACAGAGCAATGGGAAACAAAACCGCCAATAAAAGACCACCCTGAATGGTTGCCGTTTCTGCAAACGCCAGCCC
Organism: uncultured Hungatella sp.; assembly: GCA_910579515.1. Lineage (GTDB taxonomy): Bacteria > Bacillota > Clostridia > Lachnospirales > Lachnospiraceae > UBA3402. The sequence goes on along the minus strand of CAJTUV010000031.1, from coordinate 36,161 downwards.
CACCACCGTTGGCCCTGCTAAACATCCCAAATCCCCTGCCAGAGCCAGAAATGCGAACATGGCCGTACCGCCTCTTGGAAGGGAGCCAGCGGCCAGACTAAAGGCGCCGGGCCACAAAATCCCCACAGACAGCCCGCACAGTGAGCACCCCAGAAGTCCCAAAATCGGATTGGGAGCAAACACAGCCAGAAGATAGCTGACAACGCAGAGGACGCTGCTTCCGAGCATAAAGTGTTTCAAAGAAACCTGAGCGCTGAATCTTGCATAAGCGATTCTGGAGATTCCCATCAGAGCCGCAAACATACAAGGCCCAGTCAAATCTCCCACAGCCTTTGTCACCTGGAGACCCGACTCTGCAAACACGGACGCCCACTGGCTCATAGCCTGTTCGGACGCTCCTGCACAGAGCATGAGAAGGGCAAAAATCCAAAACAATTTTTCACAAAAAAGCCTCTTAACAGATACTGGCTTTTGCTCTTCATTAAAGGAACGAATCGGCACCTGATAAAAATAGAACGCGTTGCACAAAGGAAGCAAAGCCCACAACAGACACAAAATCTTCCACCAGCTTCTTCCAAAAAAGCAGAAAAACAAGGTAGAACATACCACCACAATCACATGCCCCCAACAGTAAAAAGAGTGAAGAAGACTCATGGAAGCCTCCTTCTTGTCTGTAGGACAGGCTTCCACAATCGGACTGAGCAGCACTTCAATGAGTCCGCCTCCTACAGCGTACAGGATAACCGACACACTCAGCCCCATATATGGCATATGGCACAAAGCCGGAAAAAAAGCCATACCGCTAATTCCCAGTGCAGAACAGATATGGGCAAATACAATGGCATTCCGATATCCTGCCCGATCCACCATTCCTGCAGACAAAAAATCCACTAAAAGCTGAATTCCAAAATTTAAGGTGATTAAAAACGTAATCTGCTCCATAGAGATCCCATAAACGTCCTGAAAGGTCAGAAACAGAAGAGGCGCCAGGTTGTTGACAATAGCCTGAGTCACGTATCCCAAATAGCTTGCTCTGATCGTGTGACGATAACCTATATTTTGACTCATAAATTCACTCATCCTTGCAGAAATAAATTTTTATTATATTATCATATTCCAGAAAGACGGGTAATGGGAATAAAGTTTGATTGCGGCCTGTGAGAGGATATGATATACTTGTCTTCAAATTAAAACTTAAACTCAACGGGGGCCAAGGAAATGGAACGTGAAAAAACAAAAGCAGAACTTGTAGAGGAAAGTATTCGAAAACGCTTTCACAAAGAACTTTTTTCAAAATTTGCAAAAGCCATCAATGACTATGATCTGATACAAAAAAACGACCGCATCGCTGTGTGCATATCTGGCGGCAAAGACTCCATGGTGATGGCAAAGCTGTTTCAGGAATTAAAACGCCACAATAAGTTTCCCTTTGAACTGACATTTCTCGTCATGGACCCAGGGTATCATCCTGCTAACCGCCTAAAGCTGGAGAGCAATGCCGCCCTTCTTCAGGTTCCAATTACCGTGTTCGAGTCTGAGATTTTTGACGCTGTCTACGATGTAAAAAAATCTCCCTGCTATCTGTGCGCCCGTATGCGGCGGGGACATCTCTACAGCAAGGCCCGTGAACTGGGGTGCAACAAGATTGCTCTGGGCCATCACTATGACGATGTGATTGAAACTATCCTTATGGGAATGCTGTACGGCGGCCAAATCCAGACGATGATGCCCAAACTCCACAGCACCAATTTTCAGGGAATGGAGCTGATCCGCCCCTTGTACCTGGTTCGCGAAGAAACTATCAAACGGTTTAGAGACTACCATGAACTTGAGTTTCTTCAATGTGCCTGCAGATTCACCGAGGAATGCGCTGCAAACGCTCAAAATAATCAGGAGCTTTCCAAAAGGATTCTCGTAAAAAACCTTATTGCCCAGATGAAAAAGGAGAATCCCTTTGTGGAAAGCAACATTTTTAAAAGCGTAGAGAATGTAAATTTAGATACCGTGGTAGCCTATAAAGCCAGAGGGACGCGGCATCATTTTTTAGAAGAATATTAATAATCAGTCCTTCAGCCCCACATAAATATGGATCTCTGCGTTCTCCATAGAATCATCCTGATACTCCTCAAAGTCACAGACAAAAGCCCTGGGCAGATCCATCTGCCAGATCTCCTTCCACGCCTGGGCCACTGCCTGAACCATGTCGCCATGAATCACAAATTTGGCGTATCGTCCAGCCGGAATTTTACACAATGTATACGTCCCCTCACTGGGCTCTTTGGCTGTCTCGCAGGCAACCACGGTCGTATAGTCCTTTGTCTCATCCGACCTATACTCCGTATAAATACCAAGAGCCTTATCATTTACCTTGTCGGGAATGGAAGCATACACTCCTTCCTGAAAAAAACGGCTCCAGAGTCCAGAGATCACCTTTCCCATGTCTGGAGACAGATTGTTTGTCCTGGCAGACAACCCTACTGCAATTTTTTCTTCAAGCGTTACGATTTCATACTTCATAATTTTGACCATCCTTTATTGTGTATTCAGAATCTATCTGATGGTCCCATTCTACCATTCCAAACATGCCATCTGTGCATCATGTTTCCAAATATTTGTTTCGAATTTCTTCTGCAAATCTTACTAGGTCCTTGCGAAACTCCTCTGGCTCCAAAAGCTCTGCTCCATCCCCAAAAGAGGCAATCCAGCTGACAACCGTGTCTCTGTCTGTAAATCCACCCGAAAAAAGCAGGGTATTATCTGGCAGAACCGTAAAATACTCTGGGCCAAACTCCTCAATAAGCCGCCATTTGTACTTTGGCTGTATCACAGCTTTTACCTGAAATACAGAAGGAAACACACGCTCCTTCGCCAAATCAGGCAGAGGAGCCGGCCTTTTTTCAAAACCTTCTTCTGTATGCAAATCCGCCATCCGGTTCAGCTTAAACAGACGAAAATCCTGACGGGCCAGACACCAGCCCCACACATACCAGTTTGACCAATGGAAAATCAGGTCGTAAGGTTCTATTTTTCTCGTGGTATCGCCTTTCGGCCCATAATAGCAGAAAGAAATCATTTTGGCGGAGAGAACCGCCTCGTGAATCGCCTCAATTTTAGGGGATAAAGAAGCCTTATTCCAGGCGCTTAGATTTATCAGAATATGTCCGTCTCCAACCAAAAGATTGGAATTTCCTCCAGACAGCTTTTCCATCAGCTGTCCATAGCGGTTGGTCCCGCTTACAGAGTCCAGACTGCTAAGACCTGCCAGAATCGCCTGCATATCCGAGGTGCTTAAGAGCGTTTTATCAATCTTATACCCTTCCATGATAGAAACCCCTCCGCCGGCTCCCTGCTGGGTCACCAGCGGAATTCCGGCCATGCACAAACTCTCAATATCCCTGTTGATAGTCCGCCTGGACACCTCAAACTTCTTTGCCAGCTCAGGCATGGTCGCCTTTTCCTGCTGCAGCAGAATGGATAAAATCCCAATCATTCGGTCTAATTTCATCTTGTCACTTTCTCCTGAAATACTGAACAATCGTAGTCACAATGCTCATAAAAAGCCCAAATAACAGCCAGGACAAAGGGTTGCTTAAAATCTCATCCATCACATTTTCTCCTTTACATATAGTTATTTCCGACACGCATCCACAAAACCTTGAAACAATTTCCGCTGCACAGGCGTCTTTCTGGTCATAAACTCAGGATTCCACTGGACCGCAAGGCAGAAAGGATAATCCTCCATCTCCAGCGCCTCCGGAAAACCGTCGGGACTGTCAGCACAAATCCAAAGTCTCTTTCCTAAATTGTCTATGGCCTGGCGATGGATACTGTTTACGGTCAGGACATCGGTTTTAAGCTGCTTTGCCAAAAAGCTGTCAGGGTCCAGTTCAACAGGATGAGCTGCCACGCTTCTGTGCCAAAAATCAAAATGTTCACACTGCTGGCGGGATTTTAAATCCTGATACAAAGTCCCGCCAAAGGCCACATTCAAAAGCAGCATTCCACGATTGATACAAAAAACTGGCTTTTCTGCCTCCAAAGCCGCCAAAAGAAGAGCCATCTCAAAGTTATCTCTGGCCTCGTTCGATTTTTCACTTCCAGGCTGTCTGAGCTGTCCATAAAGCTTTGGTTGAATGTCTGGCCCATCTGGGAACAGAAACCCTTGGCATCTGGTTAACGCAGACTCCACTGTCTCCGAAAGAGTCTCAGGAGAGGCCGCCGTTACAAGCCACTGGACCGCGGCCCCCGCCCGATCCAGGCAAGAAACATATTTATGCTGTAAATATAAGGAAAACAAATCCTTCCCCAGCTCAGGAAGACCAATCGTCGGACGTATCATCACTTCTCCAAGGACTCCTCCTGTAATCTGTCAAACTCTGCCAGACATTCCTCCACAGTCGCTCCATTTAACAGCTTTCGCACAATCAGGCAGGTATTTCCCCACTGCTCCACTTTCATTCCCGCATTAGACCCTAAAACATAAACATTTTCCTTTATCTTTTCATTTAACGGTTTCAGGGCCGGAATGCAGTCCACCTCAACGTTCTCAGACGGAGAAATCACCTTATTCGTCTCTGTATAAATCAAAAGAGCTTCGTCAGAAAGCATAATGTCCAGCGTGGATTTGGCGTCTTCTAAATGCTCCGCCTCTGCGCCGATTCCAAAGCCAGTCATAGATACAACCGGCATCTGTCCTCTGCTGCTGGGAAATCCTATGACCTGCAAATCAAAATCCGTCTTTCCATAAGCCGTCTCTGCATTAGCCGCCCCCCAATACGCCATGACAATAGGTGTTTTCTGAGCCAGAAAATCCGGTCCCTCCCCATCAATGGCCTCGCTGACATAAGCAGCCTTAGCATCAATATAACCTTTGTCTATCATTTCCTGAAGAAATTCAAAACCAGGACGCATATAATCGCTGTACTTGCTCTCACCGCGGTTGAGCGCGTCTATCTCCTTTTGTGTATTTCCTCCATTGTACAAGTCCGCATAAGCTTGGGCAAAAACAAAATTCTCCAGCCACCAGCGGTTCGCTCCAACAGGAGTTTCAAACCCGTTTTCCTGAAATACCCTGCAGCACTCCAGAAAATCCTCTGGCGTCTCTGGAAGATTCAGATTATACTGATCGAAGAGATCCTTGTTGACAAACAGACCGTTAGCCACTACTTCCTGAGGGATTGCTACCAGCTTTCCATCCACTGTGTTGGCCGTTTTCACAACCTCTCTCAAATTTTTTGCAGATTCCAGCTCTGATAAATCTAGAAGCCTTCCCTCTGACCCCAAAATCTGAATGGTATCTGGATTCATCAGATACAGATCATCCATATTGTTTCGCACTCTGTCCAATGTTACATCGTCGTAGGTTTTATCCTGATAGTCCTCTGCCGTATAAGTCCGGTAAGCCACCGTTACCCCCAGTTTTTCCTCTGCCATCAAAACCGTCAAATCCGATGCAGTTCTGGCCACATTGCTGGCGTCAGGGTCCGTTTTTTCCATTGGACTGAACATATTTACAACTTTCTCATTGGTCTCCTCTGATATAATCAGATCTTTATCAAGCCTTGGCCTGCTCTCACATCCTGCCAATGCAGTCGTCACCGCCGTCATCAGACAGGCCGCTGACCATGTCAGAGCCTTCCATCTCCGATTCTTTTCCATATCTTATTTCTCCCTCAATTTCTAACACACTGTCTAATCACTTTTTTAAGCAGTTCAATGTCAATCGGCTTTGCCACATGAACATTCATCCCTGCTTCCAGAGCCTCTTTCTCATCCTCTGCAAAGGCGTTGGCTGTCATAGCGATAATGGGAATTTTACCTGCATCTTCGCGCTCCATGGCCCTGATTGCCTTTGTAGCCTCATACCCATTCATAACCGGCATCTGAACGTCCATCAAAATTGCATCAAACTCTCCGGGAGCAGCTTCTTTAAAACGCTCCAAAGCCATTTTTCCGTTCTCCACCACCTCAAAGGCGGCTCCTTCCATCTCCAGAATCTCCTCCAGAATTTCCGCGTTGATTTCATTGTCCTCTGCAGCCAGGAAACGCAGGCCTTCCAAGCTGTTATCTGTTTCTGCTTCTGTTCTCCCCTTCTCCCCGTTCTTTTCCTGCAGCTCCATAATCCGCTCTTTAAGTGCAGACACAAAAAACGGTTTCGCCAGAATGCCGATATTCTCTTCACTGTGAACTTCGTCCATCCCCTCTATATCATGAGATGTAAACAGAAAAATCGGAGCCGTCTCTGGCATAATCGCCCTTATCTTTTCTGCTGTCCGAATCCCATCAATCTCTGGCATATCCCAGTCCATTAAGACCACATGATATCCATCCCCGTCTTTCTGCCTGGTCTGAATATGGTCCATGGCTTCTTTTACACTAAATGCCTTATCAACCCAGACCCCCATATCTCCCATAAGCGTCTGTATATTCTCACAGAACTCCGGATCACTGTCCACAGCCAGAATCCGGGAGATTCCGCTATTCTCCCAAAACTTCTTATCTGCCTGTCCCTCTGGTATCCGAAACTCCAAATCTACCTTAAAAATAGTTCCCTTGTTCACCTCACTGGAAACATCAATGGTTCCGCCCATAAGCTCCACAATATTTTTTGTTATCGCCATCCCTAAGCCTGTGCCCTGAACCTTATTGGTGGTGCTGTTCTCCGCTCTGGTAAAAGCATCAAAAACCGTAGTCAGAAACTGAGGCGTCATCCCATATCCGTCGTCCTCCACCTCGATTCGAAGATGTTCATACTGATTGGAACGCTGCTTCAGTCCTATAATCCGAAACCAGATATTACCCTTCTCCGGCGTGTACTTTACTGCATTAGAAAGAAGATTAATCAGAATCTGATTAATCCTGGTCACATCTCCCATCAGATTTTCGTGCTTCACTCCTGTGACTTCAACCTGAAAATGCTGGTCTTTCACCTTTGACATCGGACGGATAATGGCGTCCACAGAAGACACCAGATCGTTCAAGGTAAACTCCTCAATATTCAGAACCACCTTTCCACTCTCGATTTTTGACACATCCAAAATATCATTTATCAAACTCAGCAGATGCTGGCCTGACGCCATGATTTTCTTTGTGTACTCCCTCACCTTGTCAGGATTTTCCGCATCTCTGGCAAGAAGAATCGTAAATCCCAAAACTGCATTCATGGGCGTGCGGATATCATGAGACATATTAGAAAGAAACATAGTCTTGGAATTGTTTGCCATTTGAGCTGCCTGTAAAGCCTCGGCAAGCTGTTTATTATAAATCTCCCTCTCCTCTTCCTGCTCTTTCCTAAGCAGGTTTTGCTGTCTATGATTCAAATAATATAAGAGACAGCAGAGGAAAAATGCGACCAGCATGACAAAGACGACGATAAAAATGTTTTGATTAACCGTTCTCCCTTCCTGTTGAATCGCTTCAATGGGAACAAAGCCAATGAGATAAATCATTCCCCCGTTCACAGACCACATATAATTCAGCGAACTTTTTCCACGAATATCATGGTAAAACAGAATGTTCTTCCCTTGTTTCAGACTCTTGGAAACCTCTTTTAAAAGTTCCTCTTCCAAAATATTGTTTGCCCTGTAAAAGTCTTTCAGATTCACATGGCCTGCGCTGCGCTCCCCCATTCCCTTAGGCTTTAAAACCAGCCTTTCACTATTGGCATCCATAATATAAAGCATGGCCTTCCCATTGTAAAATCCATTGGGAAGCGATTTATCAAAGGAGTCATAGATATATTCTATGTAGAGAACCCCTATCTCACGGCCGTCTTTTACAACCGGACACTTCATGGTATACGCCCATGTCCCCATATAATTCAGATAAGATTTCGAAATAGGAAGGCCGTCTACCGTTGCGCCAGAAGAAAAATCCAGCTCTGCCTCTGAAAAACGATCCCCTGTGTTGGAGATCCCTTCCTCTTCTCCTTCCAAAATCAGAGAGATCTTCGCCATTGACTGATTGTTTTCATACCTGCGGATAAATTCCTCTGGATCCTGAATAACCACAAGCTCCTGAGCCATAAGCTTTTGATACTCAGCTTCCTTTTTCATAATAGCTTCAATGGTACACTTTATCAAATCCAGACTTTCGCTTAAATTCGAAACAGCCGAAGCAGACATCTCTGCAGATATCTGACGTGCCACCGAAAATACAACCACCCCTAATATACTAAAAACAAGTATGATAGAAAGAAGCAAAGAAAGACTTTTATCCTTTATGCCTCTGTTCTCCCTCTTTTCCATTCTTGGTCCCCATTCTGTTACTTTCAGATAAAAAAATTTGCGTGTAACTATCTGTTATTATACCCTCTACTATAATTTTATGTCAAATCCTTTATCAGGGTTACGGTTACATCAAGAAAAAACAGCCCCTTAAGCATAACTGCCTGTCACCGAAAAACCCTAAAATCCACCCTCCCTGCAGAAGGTCCTAAAAGCGACACCACAATATACCGCTTGTCTCTCGTGAGGTGGTTATAGTCCTCATACTGCCGCCATCTATCATCATAAAAATGTTGGATAAACACTTTCGCGCCTCTTCCGTACACCTCTGTGGGAATATAGATCACCACAGGATTTCTCCCCTGCTTTTCCACAGAGTACACTCCAGAAAAAGGTTCCCCCTTAGTCTCTCCTAAATCCAGCCATTCTGCCTCATCCTTTGAGACGACCAAATCCGCTCCCTCCGACTTGTCAAAGCAGCTAAACACCAGACCGTCAAACTCCTGAAGCTCAAAACGATTTATGGTTTCCTCACTCTCCTCAAAAGCTGCGTAGGAACGAATATAAAGACCGTCTTCTTCAATGTCAAAATCTAAAATCCCACCTCTTGCGTAGTTGTGCTCATATCCTTTCTGGTAATCTTCAGGACTCCGGTAAGAAATCAGGATCGCTTTCGTTCCATACTCCCTGGCACACTTTTGAAAAAAATCAACAACCTCCGGCTTTTCTTCCTTCCATTTCGTAAAATCCTGGTTTTCACAGTCATCCATTCGTATATTCATGGAAGAATGGCAAAGCATCTGCTCAAAACTGCCAGAGACGTAGACGTCTCTCAAAAAATAATCCTCATGGCATTCTGGAAATTCAGGCCCCAGGTTGGGATTTTCCCCATATTCCAGGTAAAGGTCATAAAGTTCATACCCCACCAAATCGTTAAAATACGCTCTGGCCTCATCCATGATGATCCCATACTGATAATCATCTCTGCCTTCCAGGGTAGGTTCCTCTCCACTGATGTGGACCTGAAATTCTTCATCCCCGTACTTTAAAAAAGCCAGCACATACCCGTTCGCCCAAGGAAGAGGGTCTGCATCATTTCGCTCCTTGCAGACCTCAATCCCAGAGATCTCCGGCGTAAAACCATACTTTGCCTTAACGTAACTCACAGCATTCTCCCTGCCCTGCTCTTTTATCGCCTTCAAACGCATTTTTTCTTCTTTGGAATATCCACATCCGTATAAAAAAGCAGAGACCAAAAAAACTGCCAGCACCCAAATCAAAAAACGCCTCTTTCTGCTATAGCCTCTCCCATCTGCCATCCATCTACCGCCTGCCCCTCTTTTACCTATCACATAATCCACTTCTTTAAAGCTTCCTCCAGCTTTTCAATGTCCACAGGCTTGGAAATATGGCCGTTCATTCCCGCTTCCTCAGACTTTCTGATATCGTCTGCAAAAGCATCCGCAGTCATTGCAATAATCGGAATCCGCTCCAAATCCGCTCTTTTAGATGTTCGGATAGCTCTGGCCGCATCGTATCCGTTCATCACCGGCATCTGAATATCCATAAAGATCAAATCAAAATAACCAGCCTCTTTTTCAAGAACTTTGTCAACAGCAATCTGTCCGTTTAAGGCCTGTTCCACCTGAATGCCCACTACGTCCAGAAGCTCAGAAGCCACCTCAATATTCAGCTCATTATCTTCCACAAGCAAAACCCGCTTTCCTGAAAAATCCTGCTGCTGGAAATTTTCAAGAGCCGTAACCGGTTTATCCTCTTCCTCAAGCCCCAGCACGTCCTTTAGCACTCTTGTCAATCTGGATTTAAAGAGCGGCTTTTCAATAAACGCATCCACACCGGCTGCCAAAGCCTCTGTTTCAATCTCCGACCAGTCATAAGCAGACAGAATGATAATGGGAATCTCGTCCCCCACTACCTTGCGAATCTCCTTTGTAGTCTCCACACCGTCCATTTTAGGCATCTTCCAGTCAAGAATCACTACAGAAAAATCTCTGGCCATTTCCCTTGCCTCTAAGATGCGTTTCACAGCTGACTCACCGTCCAACACATATTCCGCATCCATAGAAAGACTTTTTAAAATCTCACAAGCGCTCTCACAAGCCGCTTCCTCATCGTCCACCACCAGAACCGGAAGTAAAGCAAAAGCGTCTAAATCCGCCTGGCTGATGTCATTAAGCTTTAAATAAACCGCCACCGTAAACTTGGAACCTTTCCCCAATGTAGATTCCACCTTAATGTCACCGTTCATCATACGGGCAATATTAACTGCAATGGTCATACCAAGACCAGTGCCCTCAATCTTTCCGGTACGAGAATCCGCCGCCCTGGAAAACGGCTCAAAAATTCTCTGAATATAATCCTTTTCCATACCAATGCCAGTATCCTCAAAAATAAACTCATAATATCCGCTGCCTTTGATATGAGAAGGTTTTTCCTGAATAGAAATACAAATCTTACCGCCAGACGGAGTAAACTTAATGGCATTGCCCATAATGTTCATAAAAATCTGCTGAAGACGCTGTTCATCCCCAATCACATCCTCATGGTCCAGGCTGGCGATATTTACGCTCAGTTCAAGCCCCTTTGCGTCCATCTGGGAATGGAACACTGTTAAAAGACTTTCCATGGTATCTGACAGATTGAAGGCTCCTTCCATCAGGCTGACCTTACCGCTCTCAATCCGGCTCATGTCCAAAACCTCATTGATGAGTCCCAAAAGATGCTTTCCGGAAATCGTGATCTTTCCAAGAGCGTCCAAAACCCGATCCCGCTCATCAATGTGCATCCCTGCAACAGCCGTCATACCCAGTATGGCATTCATAGGAGTACGGATATCATGACTCATCCTGGACAAAAAGTCGCTCTTTGCAAGATTGGCAGTCTCTGCCCTCTCCGCTGCCAGAGCAAGCATCTCCTTTTGTTTCTCTTCCTTATGAATAATCTCATCAATACTGCGCACGGTCAGCGTAATGGCAGTAGGATGATCCTTTCCTGCCTCAGCCACAGTGACCACAGCAGAACACCACTCATATTTCCCATCTTCTCGCATTCTTTTGTATTGAATCTCAACATGGTCTTCTTTCTCCATCTGTTTCAATATCTTAGACAAGTCCAGAAAATCTTTAACCGGCTTTTCATCCTCTTTTGCAATCAGCCCTGACTCAAATTGGCTCTGAATAAACTCCTCATCATAATCACCAGATTCCGACCCTTTTCCACGATGAGGATAGAGCATCTCAACCTTTCGATTAACCACATCAATATAGTAAATCGCCTTATATGCCCTGGCGGTTCCGTTCATGGCATTCTGATAAATTCGGTTCCGTTCTGCCATTTTGTCCCGTTCTTCCATAAGCATCTGCTTTTGTCTTTCCTGTCTGTAGGTTCGGTATGCCTGAAATATGACGAGAGCCAGACCAAGGAAGATGAGCCCGTATGTAATATGATTGAACATATTTATATTAGAAAGAATCTCATTTTCTGGTATGGTCAAAATGGCCATCCAGCCGTTTTCCATGTGATGAAAATAAACATTACGTCGAAGCCCATTGATGGCGATCACATTTTCCAGAACCAGACTCTCGATCTCCCCATCTATCTGATCCATAAGATGATCCAGCCATTCCTGGTATTCTGCATACTCATAATCCAGAGCCGTCTTGTAGTAAAGCAACGTCCCTTCCCTGTCAATCAAGTAATACGATGCCTTCTGAGGAAGGACCAGATTCTTATTATTCAGTTGAAAACAAGAATACATCATGTCAATAGCAAGAAAACTTCCCGTAGACGGAACCGCCTTACTCATCGTAACTACCGGCATACCAGTAACCGTATCCACATAGGCAGGAGAAATATAGATATCCCCTTGGGCCGCCATTGCCCCTTTATAATAGTCCTTATCCTCCACATTGTAATCTATCATGGCTTCAATCTCCGGATTGTTGGAAATTGGCTCTGTACCGCCCATGGCCTTTCCATAAATCTGAAGATTCTCCTCACCATAAAGACCGATTAACCCGTTCATAAAAGGATACAGCCCTTCCTTAAGCTCCTGAAGAGAAACCTGATTCTTTTCCCGTTCCTCAATATAATTCACGCTGATGGTCAAAATCGCCTCGCAGGCCCGCATATTCGTTTCCTCAGCCGTGGAATAGTTTTCCACCAAAGTACGCCCCATTTTGTTGGTGTTTTCTATAAGTGAGCTGCGCAGTATATTAGCGCACAGCACCACTACCAAGATAAACATTGCCAACACCACAAGATTATTTCTCATTTTTAGGAATATCTGTTTCCTTTTACCTTTACTCATTTATTCCAGCCCTCTTTTAATCTATTTTACAACCGCCGCCAAACCCCAAAAAGACTCTTTTTATATCTCTTAAGCGCTTTCTTCGCAGGCTCATAATCCCCTGCTGCCTTTAAATACTCCACACCTTTTTTAATATCCTCTGGCACCCCCATCCCTTCTGCATACATCATTCCCAAACCATAATTTTTATACTTTGTGTTCTCCCCATTTTCCAAAAGCTGCCTGCCCCTGGCCACATCCTGCTGGCAGCCATATCCTAAAAGGCAGCACAATCCCAGCTTATCAATACTCATGTCCTTCCCGTCCCGCATCGCATAACACCTTTCCAGATACTGGACTGCCCTGGCATAGTCTTTTGACGTTCCCTGACCCAGAAAATACATATCTCCCACCATCCCGCAGGCATAATCATCATTCCCATCATCCGCAGCCTTTTCAAAACACTCCAAAGCGTATGAAAAATCCTGTTTTACTCCCTCTCCGAAATAATAGGCATCTCCCACAAGCCCCCAGCCCGAAACATGTCCCTTTTTCGCCGCCTCAAGCCCCCAAAAGAGGCCTTCTTCTTTCTTCTTCTCCTTATAAAATAAGAAATATCCAAAGTGATACATCCAGTCCGGATACCCTAACTGGGCTCCCCATCGGATCACCTCCAAGGCCTTTGGAGGCTGAGGAGGAATCAGATTTCCTCTCCCCTGTTTGTAATAATCCCTGAGATTGCGGCCTGCCAGACTCAATCCCCCTGCAAACGCATTCTCAAACAAGGGAACACATTTTTCCATCTGCTCTTTGCACCACTCATCCCAGGCTTTGGAGTTTTCAAACTCCCCTTCCTTTTTGTCCTCAATCTCAATCACATCCAGAAAATAATACGTATTTCCAATAAGATACTGGCAAAGCAGACAACCTTCCTTTGCTTTCTCATCAATAACTTCCCAAGCCTCCTTTACACTGGAAAACGGCATCATCTCACGAAGCTCAGGGGTCAGCATATCCATCCGAAGCGCTCCAAGCACCGCCAAAGCGCTGCCCAGAGAAATCCCTCTGCGAAGCATAGCAAAAGCAGACGCCTCATTCTCCTCAAAAGGATGGTAATACCAGCTGAAACACGTTCCTGAAAAGCAGCGTGACAGCAAATAACATGCATCCCCATCCCCCTGGCTGGCTGCCTTTAAAAGAGCAGCCTGGGCCTGTTTCGCCCTGTCATTGTCATAACAATAGTAAATATCCTCAATGGCCTGGTCCACCACATCACTGAAAAATCTTCCCATTGCTTTATGCTCCTCCCATATCCTGCCAGTTCATCACCTGTTCTGGCCGTCCTTTGTTTACCGTCTGCTCCAGCCAGAACTTCACCTGATTAGCCGTTCCTGTTTTCTGGAAAGTCCTGCATCGGCCCTTTTCCCAGACACGCATCTGCAAAATTATGTTCGGCTTCTCTTCCTTATTAGGAAATACAAGAAAAACCGCCTCTCCCAGGTTCAGCTCCATCTTCCGGTATGTCCCGTCTTCCAGGCCCTCCACAGCCAATTCTAAATCCCTGACAGAAAAAAATTTGTGCTCGTCCTTCCAGCATTCCCCAAAGAGAATGAGACGCTGAGACGATTCACCCTGTTCTCCTTTTCGAGAAAACGGTTCCTCACAAACCGTAACATTAGCCCTGTTCCATTGCGAAAAATCCAGCTTTTCCTCCAGAAACCCTTCCAAAAGTTCCAAAGCCAAAGCCCTGTCCACACATGTCTCCAGGATCCTGTCCTCTTTTTTCTCCGACTGAAAAAATGCAAGAAGCAAAAAGTTCCCCCTATAAACACAGGAAATCTGATGCAGCCGGCCTGCCTCCTCAACAAAACGCGGCGGCAGTACCTGAAGGGTAAAGCCTGCTTTTTCCCCGCCCTTTGTAAGAAGATCCAACTGCGTCCCCAAAACGGCTCCATTCACATTCGAGCTTCGTTTCCCCTTTACATCTGTCAATATGTACTGGCTCTTGGGCTTTACTTCTGTCCTCTTCTTTGATTTCACCAAATCACCGATTCCATCCCAGATTCCATATATTCCCAGACAGGCCATAAAAAAGCCGCATAGAGACCGAATCCATCCAATCGTATTCAAACCCTTTCCTTCTCCCACTCCCTCCAGCCCCAATAGCATCAGGCTAAAGCCAAGAAGCATTGCATAAACGCCTAAAATCAACGGCCCCAAATGGAGCCATTTTCCTCTTTTTTCCTGTGTCCTTTTCATTCCCCATCCCCTGCCTCTTTTGCACGTTTCCATTTGTTACACGCTCCTCTTCTCACTCCTACCACAATTATATCATGATTTCTCTGAGATACAACCTCTAACTCACAATGGAAACAGCAAGAATATCCTCAAACAAAATTCTGGTATTCTCCACCTGAAGTATCCGCCCAACCCTGTCTATTTTCAAAACCATCCCCGTAAGCTTAACCCTCTCCTCCTTCCTGACATACAAGACCTCAATTACCTTCCCACACTCCACTTCCTGCATAATCCAGTTCAATTCCTCTGCCATATCCTCCGTCAAATCTATTTTAGGCGCGGCTACCCTCTCTCGTTTCTCTAAAGCCTCCGAAAGTCCAGAAAGCGCAGAAAAGGGAAGAAACTGCTTTGCCCGAAGAGCCGGCGGCATTTTCCCTCTCACCCTATTCGCCACTTTTATGCCCTCCAATCTGACGGTTTCGTTCCTTGGCCGTCGCCTCTTTTTCTAAATCCCGCCCTTTTAGAATTGCATTCCTGCCATATTTATCTTTGATGGCAAGGACCGCCTCCTGAAGTCTTTTGTTCCGATCAAAATCCTTGTCTAAATCGAACAGATTCTGCTGATAATACTCGTCTAAAATCACATGATTACAGGAAATATGAATTCGGCGAATTGGAAAGCTGGGATCCACAATCTTTTCATAGAGCCCCACCACAGACGGAACCATCACCGTGTCTGCATTGGTTTCCACAGCAAGGGACGTCGTTCCTCTGGCCGGCTTTCTGTGACATGCATGAGAATATCCCACCTGCAGGGTAACCGAGTCTGTCACCAGATTCTTTCTGGCCATATCCAGACACAGCATATCCACCATTTCCTTCACAATCAGTTTTCCATTTTCAAACGAATAGTCCTTCATCAGCACCTGGCCGCTGGTAAGACTCCTTGATTTCGGCGTATAAGCCTTTATGTCAGAAATCGTCGCAGTCTCCCGTCCCCACGCATGGTCGATCAAAAGCTCTGCATCAATTCCAAACATATGATAAAGCTTCTCCTGGTCAAAATGAGCCAACTGCCCCATGGTGGTCACGCCTACTCCTGCCAGCCTGTCTGCGATTCCCCTTCCGATTCTCCAGAAATCCGTCAGCGGCCTGTGATCCCAAAGCGTTTCCTGATACGTTTTCTCATCCAGGCATCCGATAAAATCATCAGAACGTTTGGCGGTGATATCTAAGGCAACCTTTGCCAGATAAAGATTTGTCCCGATTCCACAGGTGGCCTGAATCCCTGTTTTCTCCAGAATTTCCTTCATGATAGTCTGGCCCAGTTCTTTTGCAGTCATATGATAGAGGGAAAGGTAGGAAGATACTTCCAGAAATGCCTCGTCAATAGAATACACATGAATATCATCTTTAGAAAGATAGTTTAAATAAATGCTGTAAATATCCGCAGCATATTTCAAATAAAGCTTCATCCTGGGCTGTGCCATAATATATTCCACATGGCTTGGAATTTCATAAACCCGACAGCGGTTTGGAATTCCAAGCTTTTTCATGGCAGGAGTGACAGCCAGGCAAAGAGTCCCCTGTGATCTTTCTGGGTCGGCTACCACCAGATTGACCGTCATAGGATCCAGCCCTCGCTCCACACACTCTACAGAAGCATAAAATGATTTTAAATCAATAACCAGACAATTCAATTCCTTCATAACCCCCTTCAAACATGGTTATGAAGTAGTATGTCCAAATTAAAACATTCTATTTAATATCCTTTACAGACTTCCACCCATTCCAAAAAACCAGAATACTTCTCCAGCTCCGAAATCGTAAGCTCAATCGCGCTGTTTGCGCTGCCGCAGGCAGGAAAAATCGTCTCAAAACGCTTCAGTGACACATCCAAATAGATCTCCACACCCTCTTTCACTCCAAAAGGACACACACCGCCAACCTTGTGGCCAACCAAGATTTCTGCATCATCTGGAGAAAGCATCTTTGCCTTCGTCCCAAACTGAGCCTTATATTTCGAATTGTCGATTTTCATATCTCCGGCCGTCACCACCAGCACCACTCGGTCCTTCACCATAAAAGACAACGTCTTTGCAATCCGTTCTGGATCACAATGCAGCGCCTGAGCCGCAAGCTCCACTGTGGCGCTGGATACCTGAAACTCCTGAATCCTGTTCTCCATACCATATTCCTTAAAATACTCCCTTACTCGCTGGATTGACATCTTTTTTCCTCCTTTTTTACTCCGTCAATTCCATCCATGCCGGTATCTATGTCCGTCTCCTCCGCCATGATGCCTCTTTTCTTCATTGCCGTTTTCCGGGTACAAATCCCTCATTAGATCCTGGATCTCTTTCATGGTCATGTCCTGCACCTCTTCCAGTGAAATTCCGGGGGCCGCCGCCTGGATTTCCAAAAAAGCCCTGTATTTCCCACATGACATTCCATGTGCATGGGCCTGACCCACCTTGTCAGAATCCACAGAATAACAATACGTATTTTGCCTTCCCGCCGTGCAGGATTCCATCTCCGAAAGGATCCTGACAGACTGCTTTCCTCCGGATTCCACAACGGTAATGGTCATCACCTCGCCATCGGACAACAGTTTTGCCACCTGCTCATTGTCCATGATCTGATTCACCGCCTCCACATATCCCATAAACTTAACAGGAAGCGCCTCTGCCAGCTCCTTCCCATCCTCATTGAAAGCGCCGACAGAGATCACCCTGTCAAACCGGTTAATGCTCAATTCAATAGAAGGATTTACATCTATACTGATTTTCGTTGTCGGAGTAAAATAAAGCCAGTTTCCGCCAAGCAGCAGAACCAGAAAGCACGCGGCAAACGAGACGGCATATTGATAATTTACCATGCTTTTTCTTGTATATCCCCTGGTTTTCTTCTGTAGAAAGCTTCTGGTTTTTTGTTTTAAATCCTCCCCTGCCTCTATCTGATCAAACGCCGTTTTAAGCCTGTCCTTCATATCCGTCACCTCCCAGCTTTTCCCGAAGCATCTTTCTGGAACGCGTTAAAAGCGTATAAATCGTGTTAACATTTTTACCTAAAATCCCACTGATTTCAGGAACAGTATAATCCTCGTAGTAATGCAGGTATACCACTTCTTTGTATTTTGCAGGAAGAGATAGCACAGCTTCTAAAACCTCTCTGTGATCCGGCGGCATGAGCGCCGGCTGTTCCATAACTTCCTCCAGCGCCACCGTATGAGTGCGGAAAAAATTTTTCAGCAAATCCTTACACGCATTGATTGTCACACGGATAAACCAGGCCTTCTCATGCTCTTCGCTTTCAAATGAAACAGAACTAAGGACATACTTCAAAAATACCGTCTGAAATATGTCCTCAGTATCCGCATGATTTTTCAAATGAATCATGCAGAGCCGCTTTACAGTATCTGAGTACCGCTCAATGGCCCTGTTTACCTCCTGCTCATCCCTCATTTCAAAACCTCATTATCTATTGTAACATCCCCCATGACATCCAGGACCATATCCTGAGCCGCCTTGTGGACATGTACCAGAGGCATAGTTGTCGCAGATATTGTCATTATTTGCATCCACATAATATCTTCCGCCCCCGCACTGGCCAATCCCCATTCCACAAGCATCACAAAGTCCGTCTCCGTCTTCATCAGCAAAATGGCAATACGCATAATCCGCATTTGTCTCCACATGGTGACGCCCACGTCCGTGACCGTGGCCTGCCGCAAACGCGCTCACCGTCCCAATACTAAACACCATTGCCACTGTCAAAATACCTGTAATCAATCGTTTCATGTCTGTTTCCTTCTTTCTTATTTTTTTCGTTTTCATACTTAATACGATTGAAACAGACCAAACCATTCACTCTTTTTAAAATTTTTCTCTCATACTACGCTTACCCAGCACACTAAATCCCAATCAGCCGAAATGTGCAAATCAATCATCACAACTCATTTCCTCCTCCCACTTGTGAACATACATCCGCGCCATCTCCTCTTCTCCATCCCCCTGCGCCATACACAGAAACTTCCATCCATACCGCTCATAAAAAGACGTGTGATCTGTCAGCAAATACAAGGTGTCGATTCCCCGCTCCTTCATGTCCTCACAGACAAAATCCAGCAGCGCCCCCGCCACTCCCTGACAGCGCCAGCTTTCCTCCACATAAACAGCACAGACATTAGGCGCCAAATCCTTCCGATTATGAAAATCATTCTCAATAACTCCCATGCCGCCTATTATTTGATCCTCTTTCATGGCGAGATACCACTGCGGAACCGGCCCCTTTTTCCTCAGACACATTTCCATACTTTCCAAATAAGCATTCAGAGGAATTCCCCATTTTTCATGAAACTACCTGGCCGCCTCCTCCTTCTTTTCAGGCCAGTCTGCCAGCCGAACCATATAATAATCATCTATCTGTTTCTTTTCAATCATTCTGTTCACTTTATCTCTCCATCCCAAACCTTTTTACCAAGATATTCTTCGTTACAGCCTGCTAGATAGGTGAAAATTTGTAACGACTCTTCTATTATGGACTGTAACAGA
This sequence comes from uncultured Hungatella sp., assembly GCA_910579515.1. Taxonomy (GTDB): domain Bacteria; phylum Bacillota; class Clostridia; order Lachnospirales; family Lachnospiraceae; genus UBA3402. The sequence continues at coordinate 16,836 of CAJTUV010000031.1, read as the reverse complement.
AGACCGGCGGTATGCTCCTTTTTAAAAAGCATACCGCCTGATTCATGTAGCTCTTAAAGTTTTTCTAACACATCCAAAAACTGCCTGTACTCCTGAAAATAGCGAGAACTGTCTACATCCACATCCGTAGTCCGTCTGGCATATTCATACATGTTTCTGTAAGCATCCATACCGCTGACGCCAAGCATTGCGCCCAGGCCGCCAAAAGCTCCTGACAAACCAAAGTCAGAAGAATCGTCGCACTTGGTTAAAACCCCATGATTTTTTGAAGGGTCATAGTTACTGGTATCAATGGGGATAGCGCCACAATAAATATCTCTGGCCGTAGAAGTCGACATGATTCCCGCTTCCACAAGCTCTCCAAACAAGGCGACTGTTTCTTCCTCTGACATATTGTTCGAATGATACCGCTTCTTTAAATCCTCAATTTCTTCTTGAGAAAGCTGGTATTTTTTTGCACCTTCCACCCAGGTCAAAGCATGTTTTTGGAAATAAGAAGGTTCACATGGCACTTCCTTGGAAGTAACCGCATAAACCGGAAATCCGTTTACTGATGTAATCGTCATATAATCCTGCTCCTTTTTCTAAACTTTCTGTATCTACAAACTTTGGGTTCCTCTGTCGTTCGGAAACCACATGTGCTCTCCTGTCAAAAGTCCAAGCACCTTTATTTCATCAAATCTCTACCCTCATAGGCGTCACCTCCTTCATTTTTTAATCATAAAGGCTCTGCCTCCTTAAATGTTAAGAACGCAAAGCCTTTTTAATGACGCCTCCTATGCCGTCTGCCCGCCTGCAAGCGTAAACTGGTCCACCAGATCCCTCAAACCTGATGCTTCCGCAGAAAGCTCCTGGCTGGCTGCTGCACCCTGCTCTGCTGTAGCGCTGTTACTTTGTACTACGCTGGATATCTGGTTAATTCCTTCCGTAACCTGCATCACTGCTTCCGACTGCTCATTAGACACTGTGGCAATCTTATCAATCGAACTGACTACAGAATCCATACTGTTCACCACCTCAAGCAGAGTATCCGCCGTGTGTTTCGCAATCTCCGTTCCCCGCCTCACAGCCGCGGAAGAATTTTCAATCAGAACCGAAGTGCTCTTGGACGCCTCCGCAGACTTACTGGCTAAATTGCGGACTTCATCTGCCACAACAGCAAAGCCTTTGCCTGCGCTTCCCGCCCTGGCAGCTTCCACTGCGGCGTTCAGAGCCAGTATATTGGTCTGAAACGCAATATCCTCAATGGTTTTAATAATCTTTCCTATCTCGTCAGAGCTGCGCTGGATTCGCTCCATGGCTTCCATAAGCTCCTGCATCTGATGATTACATGCAGAGACCTCCTCCCCTGCAAGGTGCGTCTGCTTTCTGGCCTCCAATGCGCCATTGGCTGTGTCCCTGGCCTGGTCCGAAATCTCACTGATCTGAGCTGCCAGCTGCTCCACAGAGCTTGCCTGCTCCACGGTTCCCTGACTCAAAGTCTGCGCACTGGCAGAAATATGGCCGCTGGCAGAAGACACCTGCTTGGCAGATCGGTTAATCTGACAAATGGTATCGCTTAATTCCGCCTTCATGTTGCGCATGGATTCCAAAATACTCTGAAAACTGCCTACGTAAGCCTCTCTGTTGCGAGACTGAATATCCAGATTTTGATTTGCCATCTCATTTAGCAAATACCCGATATCATTGATAATCGTACTCAAACCTTCCACCAGCTCCGTCGTAGACTGAGCCAGCATTCCTGTCTCGTCATGACTCATAACCTTGGGAACCGGAGACTTTAAATCTCCCTCCACCAGAAGTTTCATCCGCTGCGCACAGGCTTTCATAGGAGTACTGATACTGCCAGCCACCCGCAGGGCCACCCCGCTGGAGATAAAAATCGAAGCCACGATCACTGCCACATTGATAAAAATTCCCGTATACGTACCTGCCAGATAATCTGACTGAGGCGCAGTCAAGCCAACACTCCATCCATCCGTTCCATTTACCGGCGCATAGGCGGCAAACATAGGCTTAACTCCACTTTTATAGATGCCAAACCCATTCTTCCCCTGACGCATATTTGCGTGAATCTCAGCCAGTCCTTTTAATGAAGCGTCACTTTTTGCCTCGTTTTCAATATTCTGAACTGTAATCGTATCCAGAGTAGTATCCGCAATGGTATCCCCTGATTTATTAATCATATAAGCCTTGCTGTTTTCACTGACCTTTATAGAAGAAACAATATCATTCAAAAACGTCTCATGAGGTACAAAATACACAACCCCTGCAATCTCAGAACCATAAACCCCGCCTGTGTAGACAGGCGCTGCAACCATAATAGACAGCTCTCCCGTAATCTTACTGACCAGCGGCTCAGATACATAAATATTGCCCGCCATAGCCTGCTTTACATACTCTCTGTCTGAATAATCCTTTCCATCAAATATACTGATTCCATCTGGTCCGATTACATTTCCTCTCTGGAAATTGTGCATAGCGGCACGCTCGTCAATAATCGCCCGCTTTTCCTCTACAGACGCAGAACTGTCAGACAACTGCGGAATGCATCCTGTGTCCATAGCCACATTCTTGTAAGCTGTCAACTCCTGCTCCACACGCTCCGACGCCAGTGTCGCGCTCTGGCTCATCATCTGATTCACAGTGTCGATGGTGCTCCTGTAATTAAGCGCAATACTAGAACCACCGACTACGATTAATGCACTCAAGACCGTAAGTATCAGGCACATGGTAATCTTTGTCCGAATGCTTTTCATCTCTCTCATCCCCCCTGGTTTTTGGTATAAAATTTGTTTCTATTATATGAAAAAATGCTCCAGTTTGTCAACCTGTGCAGCTGCTTTTTATCCCGTCGTTACAGTTCCTTGAAAGAGAAAGTGTCTGGTCTGAAATGACTGCAAATCGCTTGACATTTTTCTCTTTTTTAAGTAGAATCCATTATTAACTGGAATTTGTACTGCAAAATAGAAAAAGCGTGCTCATTATCCCCTCCGTATCATCTGATTTGTCTTTGCATATTCTCCCTGAATGGCAAAGGCGTGATTCATAGGTCCACTGCCCTTTCCAAAATCCAGCATGTCAGCCAAAGCGTTTGTGAGATAATCCTTAGCCCTCTTGACAGAGGCAGAAAGGTCATATCCCTTTGCCAGATTAGCCGCAATCGCACTGGACAAGGTACAGCCAGTCCCGTGAGTGTTGGGATTATCAATGCGCCTGCCCAAAAACCATTGAAGCTCGCCATTCCGATACAATAGATCGTTGGCCTCATTGACACTGTGGCCGCCTTTTATCAGAACCCCGCAGCCGTAAGTTTCACCGATTCTTCTGGCCGCCTCCTCCATCTCCTGCTTGTCACGGATCGCCATTCCAGACAAAATCTCAGCCTCTAAAATATTGGGCGTCGTCACCATCGCCAGGGGAAGCAGTTTCTCCTTTAAGGTCGCCACCGCCTCCTCGCAAATCAGACGGCTGCCGCTTGTAGATACCATCACCGGGTCAAGGACAATTTTATCCGCCTTATAAAACCGAAGCCTCTCTTCAATCACCTCAGCCAGTCCGCTGGAAAATACCATACCTATTTTCACCGCATCCGGTGGAATATCCTCAAATACTGCGTCAATCTGCTGCCCAAGAAATTCTTTAGACACCTCCATAATCGCCCTAACGCCTGTGGTATTCTGGGCCACCAGCGCAGTGACAACACTCATGGCAAATACATTGTTCACTGTCATGGTCTTTAAATCTGCCTGAATCCCAGCTCCTCCGCTGGGATCTGTTCCGGCTATGGATAACGCTGTTTTCATTCTTCTCTCCTCCAAATCATACACAAAAAACGGGCGGCATGAAACGTCTCATGCCACCCAAAAAAGTTTAATCCAAGGCTTCCTCCGACGGCATTATCCGCATCAGGTTCAAGGGTCGAAGGTTTACCTTCCTCTCAGCCTGTCACACAAGCTCCCCCGCTATTTTGTTTTTCTTTCATTATAGTCCTGATTCCCTTTTAAGTCAAGAAATAGCGCGTCCTATCGTGCAGGCATCTGAAACCCGTCAAGAGCGCGGTTTAGATAGTCGTTAAAGGGCTTCATAATCTCAAAAATCTCTGCCGCGCGTGCAGCAAATGCCTCTCCCTCTATCAGTTCTTCATCCGAAACAGGGTATTCCAGATACCAGCTTTTCAGTTTCAAATACGGGGCCTGAGGGTGCTCTTTGTCAAAACCGGCCGGAACATTTTTCAGTGACACTCCCTGCACGGTAAATAATTTTTGAAAATCCGGCTTTTGCAAAATTTCTTCCCACTCCCTGCCATTTGCGGCAATAAAATTTCTCACCATGGCAGTAGCATCTTTAAACATGTCCGCAAACAAACCGCCTCCCAGAAACGAACCGTTTCCCGGCTTAATCATCAGATAATATCCCACCGGCACAGGCAGTTTTCCTCTGGCAGAGATATGGACCCTAAATGCCGGATTATAGGGGGATTTATCATGGCTGAACCTGGTATCCCTCACCAGCTTGAAGGTCAAATCCTTGGGTTCGTTGTGAAGAACACTGGTATCAAACGCTCCAATTTTTACAATCAAATCCTGTATCAGAGCCTCGAACTCCCCGTTGGCTTCCTTATATTCTTGTTTATGGGCGTGATACCATTCCCTGTTATTATTCTCGCTCAAATTTCTCAGATAAGTTAAAATCTTTTGCGTGTCCATGTGTTCTCCCTCCCTATCCATTCTCTACAACCGAAAAAGCTGCCCCGTTTAAAAAGTCTTCAATAAACCGCTTAAGCTTTTCTGGAGACGCATAGGTACGACAGAAAGAAAACTCCTGAGAAATCGTATCAATCTCCTCCATAGCCGCTGTCACGTCAAGCATAACTTCCTTAGGCACGGCATGGTGAAAATCCAGCCTTAAAGGATCAATTCGGTGGTTTTTGATTGCGTAATTGACTCTCTTTTCACAATGACAGGATCCCTGTCCATACTCGCCGCAGTATTCTTTTAAGAAGTCCGCCATCTTTTTGCGCACCCTGGACAGGCGCTGACGATAGGCTTCTGGCGTAATCCCCAAAATATCTCCGGCGATCCGGCTGTCCACCTGAAACATGGTTCCCAGGATAAAGATACATCTGCTTTCCGTGTCCAGGCACTGCAGCATAACATTGGTACAAGACAGTTTCAGTTCTTCCGCCAGAATCGCTTTTTCCACATTCTGGGTCAAATCCGGCACCTCCTGGAGGTTTGCATGAAGGATATCATCCCCATAATAATCAAAGTTTAACGGATACCTGGAAAACATATGTTTTTTATAGTTTTTCAAATGATTCAGCGCAATGGCAAATACCCAGGTAGAAAAACTGCTCTCTCTCTTAAACGATGAAAGGTGGGTCATAACCTTTAGCAAAATGTCCTGGGAAGCGTCCTCCGCGTCCTGAAATGTTCCAAGCATTCGTAAGGACAGGTTAAACACCAGATCCTGTACGCCCAAAAGCAGAGTCTCCAAAGACTGCTTGTCCCCGGCAATAGCCTGGTCGATCAATGCCTGAAGTTCGTTGTCTGTTAGCCGATTCATCATTGCCTCTCTTTCTGCTGTCATAGCAAGCTCTTTATCAGGAATTTATTTCCTGTACTTTATTAGACAAGCAAAACTCTGGCGTGTGACAGAATTTGTTCCATAAAATTTAAAAGACCATCAAACAGCCCCACAGCTCATCTCATGCCATTCTTCCCCGCCCCAGGCAGAATCGGCAATTCCCTGATCGAAAAAACCAAACTTCTCATACATCTCTACTTTAGATTCCAGGCAGGTAAGAAAGACCCGCTTTCTTCCCCTCTCCCATTCTCTTTTAAGGTATTGGGATACCAACTCTCTCCCCAGCCCCTGTCTTCGGTATTCAGGCAGCACATCCAACCCCAGAAGCATAATATGTCTCCCATTGGGATTGTGTAAATCCGCATTCGTAAAAAACTCATCTCGAAAAGAGGATTCCTCCGTGGCAAGCCCATTTAGAAATCCTGCCAGCTTTCCCGTCTCTTTGTCCATTGCCACCAAAAAAAGTTCCGAAGCTTTTGCAATCCTGTCTCTCATATGTTTCTCCGAACACGCTTCGTTTGGCGGAAAACAAATCTGCTCTATCGCCACAGCCTGTTCTGCCTCATCTGATCTGATGTTTCGAAACTCAAATCGTTCTTCTAATATCCGTTTGTTTACTGGCATATTCATTTTGATACTCCTTTATCCTCTCAAATTCTGCTTGTTTAGACGCACAACAATGATTTTCCACCATTTCTTTATACTGTCCATTATAGCTTGCTAATACAGTTATAACATAATTTTTTGGAAATCGCTTCAATAATTTTTATTCCGCATGAACACACCGAATAAATTCATAAATTTTGTCGATTCCAGTATAGGACGAAATATCTTTCAATAACGGATAATCCAGCGTCAAAATCGTATTTTGTGGTTCAAACCGAATATCATACCACTTAAAAAATTCTGGCAGCCCTTTCATAAACGTATCCCGCAGGCAAATCCTGACCGCCTGGGAAAAATTAGCAAGACAGGTACTCTCCAGATACTCTAAATCTCCAAAGCAGATAAGCTCAAACTGTTCCTTCATCAGATGGAGAAGCTCATCATCTGTAATTTCGTCCTCCATCTCATTTTTGTACAGATAAAATATCTCCTGCAAACGAAGGACTGTCTCTACATAATTGTTCTGCCGCCTGGTTTGTCTTAATCACCTTTTCCAGTTGATTTTGCCGCTGCAGTAAAGCCATCCACTCTCTTCCCAAACAATCACCCTCCTCTTTCTTTTAGAAGCTGATTATAACACCACCCAGAAACTATTGGCAGTCTTGTTTTGCAGGTATTTTTGTGGTATGATAAAAATGGAAAAGAATTCCTCAGAATTAGTCAATCAAAAACAAGCTATTCCCTGTGATATTGCATTATTGGGGAATAGCTTCGTCAGAGGGGTTATCTTTCCCGAACAAAAAAACAGATGCCCGAAATTCTGTTTCTGTTGTTTCAAATTTGGCGGTGCCTTTAAAACGGGCCGCTGTGGATTGGACAGAGGAAAGCCCAAGTCCAAGCCCCGGATGATCATAATTTGCAGAAGCAGAAAACGGTGAGTCGTTCTGAACGAATAACTGCTGCTGTTGAAAGCTGTTATCCACTGTAAAGGACAGGGTATGGGGCGGTGTGAAAAGTCCGCAGATCTTAATATATCGGTTCTTGGAAGAAGTCATTTCCCGGCAGGCGGTAAGAGCGTTTTCCAGCAGGTTTCCAAGCAGGATGCATACATCTGGCTCTGGTATGGGAAGCTGCTTTGGCAGCGGGAGTGATACATTCACCTGAATTCCTTCATCCTCTGCCTGGCTCAGGTAAAAACGTGCAATGGTGTCAATAGCGTAATTTTTGCAATAAATAAAAATGCCGACAGATTCAGGGATAGACTGGCCATAAGCGTGCACATATTCTTTTAGGGCGTCCTTATCCCCGTTATCCAGATAGCTCTGTATCAGTGTAAGATGCTGACGCAGGTCATGTCTGGCCCTGCGTGTTTCCTCGATGCGTTTCAACAAAAGAGCATATTGTTCCTGATGCATGGCAGCAAGCAGCTTGTTGTTTTCAGCTTGTTGTTTTCAGCTTGTTGTTTTCAGCCTGCGCTTCTAACTGTGCGTGGCTGCGGGCCGCCTGCAAAGAGCGTATCAGGACAATATATTCTGTCAGCGTACACAGGAACAGAAAAAGCCTGGAAATGAGGAAGGAGAGGCTTCCTACTGCTTCTGGGGTTATCTTTACACTATAAGCGAAAGAGGTTCCCAAAGACAGAGCAGGGATGATCCAAAAATGGGAGATGATATATTTTTCTTTTGTCTCTGCGATTTCATGGCAGGTCTGTCTAAACAGAAGCAGAATAGGCGAGACAGTTGCTGCCAGGACTGCCAGATGCAGCAGACCGTTTGAGTATCCATAAAGACCGGAATCCGGTAGACGGGTAAACCGGGTCTGTATGAAGCTGGCTATGCCCCTGTTGAGGGCAAGGTATGTCAGCAAGAAGAAAAAGACAAACAGCGCTTTGCCCGGATGCAGCCCTGTCATGGATAGAAAAACAAGCAAATGAACCGCCCCAAACAGAAATTCCATCAGACGGGCAGATGCAGGCTGCGGTACAAAGTAATAGAAGCAGACACACTTAAAAAGAAACAGCAAGGACAATATAAAAAATGTTTTCCTTTTGGAGAAACGCAGATGTCTGCTCCAAAAGGGATAATAAGAAAGAACCTAATAAGGCAGTGTGGCAACAGGTGAAGACAGCACATAATCCATTTGACATGCCTCTTTTCATTTAAAAACAATCTGTAATTATGCTTCTATCCCATCAAAGATAACAGGAAGTCTCTTTTTCAGTTCCTCTAACAATGGAATGGTTATCTCTCTCATCTGCGGATGCGCAGTTGCTGAAATTCTTAACTTAAAAAATGCCCGCCACTCTCTGTAGTTAGCCGTTATTACAAGTTCCGTTTTTGTACTGCTTGGCAATACGGTTCTTGCAATCTGAGGTGTCGCACCCAGCTCTATCATTTTCATATAATGCTTTTCCGCATCTTCCATGGCTCTTTCCCATTCCTCAATAACAGCGGCGATGGTATTTGCATCCATGTTATTCATTTTTTTGTCAAGGGTAATGCCCTTTTCGATATGGATTACATTAATTTCATTGCCGTATCTGTCTAAAGAATAATTTACATAACGTGTGCTTTCCTGAGCAAATGATGCGATTCGATGCCTTACTAATTCATGGGATACTCCGCGGTCAACAGTAAACCTTACTGATAAAGAGGAATGTTCAATCATGGCTTCATGGCCCCGATCAATAAGCATTTTTACAAACTTCTTCGCAGATTCCCCATCTTCTGTAATCCGGTCTTCTGATTTATAGCAGACCCTTCCGATTCTTTCAATGTGCTTCAGCTCATCAATTCCGTCATGGGAAATAGGTGTTAAAATTTCGAATCCGGCTCTCATTATATTCATTATTTAAATTTCTCCGCTTGTTTTTATATTTCAGCCGGCGGCAGGACTTATTTTGCAGGCCGCTTTTGTTTTCATTTTATAATATCATCTTTCAATAAGAAAAGCTACCAGAACTTAATGGATAATCTTTACCTGGCACATTTATTCCTGCTTATCAAAAGATTCTTTCTGGATTTTGCATATATAGAACGAGGGCATCGCTCAATTATCTAATTTGATGATTTTGCGACGCCCTCATTGTATTATCTCATAAATTATCGTGCTTTTCCAGAGCATCTCACAATCCGAAAAACTCCAGTATGTTCCATAGTCCAGGTCAGTGAATAAAACAGAATGGAATTGACCGGCCACATCACCAAGTTTTTAATCACCCGCATAGGCAGCAGAACCCAAAATCCCTTTTCATACATAATCGCCAGCCATAAGGTCCCCAAAATCATGTTGCACACAACCGCCACCGTCAGCTCCGCAACCAGAACTCTTACAAGCGTTAACGGCTTTTTGTAAAAAAAGCACCCGTATAATACTCCCGCCACCATAGCGCCGATCGTCCAACCCGGAAAAAATGCTCCTGTAGGCTTGACAAAATATTTTAAAATATCCATGGCTCCCCCAAAAAATCCGCCTACAGCCGGACCAAACAGATAGTAGACAAACTGCTGGGCGATACTGGAAAACCCAATCTTGATATAGTCGCCAATCACAATGGTCAGAGAGCCAAGAACCATGGAAATGGCTCCGAACATGCCAAGCGTCGCTATGGTTTTCACCTGACGAAACTCTCTGTAAGAATCCGAAAACAAAGTTGCCAATTTTTTCATAGAAAAATTACCTCCTTTGCAGACCTCTTACCACAACAGGAGATAATCAACCTATCTTCCATTGCAGCGGGATGCGGCTTACGCACCGCGGAATCACTTCCTTCGTCCCACCGGCAACTCCCCGTCCGGTAAGCACTTAACGCGCATAAGCCTACTCTGCTTTTCTTTATTTTATTTTTTAAACACCGGACAATTATAACATTATTGAATAAAAAAGTCTATCGTTTTTCTTTCTGGAAAAATATAGAAGTTTTCTTAACAAGTAGCTCCTCCCACCACATTCTTCTTTAAAATCGCTTCTCTGTCAATCTTGCTGTTAAGAAGTTTATCCTGTACATAGTCAAATCCCAGTCTGGCAACCGTATCCGCAAGCCGCTCTCCTGTCTGGCCTTCGTCTCTGAAGAACAAAAGAATCTGCTCCACCATCTGAATCACCTCTTCCTCTGAGGTGAAAATCCGGTCAAGAGGCTGGCCCTCGGCCACCTTCTTGCCCCAGCGTCCGCCCAGATAAATCCGGTAACCCACTGCGGATTCATTCACCGCATCAAATGGACATTTGGAAATACACCGCCCGCAGTGATTACATTCATTTGCATGAATCTTGATTTTTCCGTCCTCCATTGCGGCTACATGGATCGGGCAGGCCTTTTCTACCTGACACACCTTACAGCCGCGGCACTTAGACAAATCAATCTCCGGCACGCGCTGGCCGATAATTCCCACATCGTTTAAGTTTGGCTTCACGCAGTTGTTGGGACAGCCTCCCACTGCAATCTTAAATTTATGAGGCAGGGAAACTCCGTGATACCCAATATAAAACAGTTTATGGAGCTTTTCGGAAAGGGCAAAGGTGTCAATCAGACCATATTGGCAGGTGGTTCCCTTACAGGACACCACAGGACGTACCTTGGAGCCGGTTCCGCCTGTCTCCAGCCCAGACTCCTTTAAAAATCCCATAAGGTCCTCTATATTATCATAAGGAACACCCTGAATTTCCAGGGTCAGACGGGTTGTCATGGTTACTTCTCCAGAACCAAAACGCTCTGCAGCCTCTGCAATTTTTTTCTGTTCCTCAGAAGTGATTTTTCCGTTTCTCGTAATCACTCGGACATTGAACACATCATCGTACCGCTTATCCTGAAGGCATCCAAGACCCTTGACTCTCTTGATTTCTTCCCCTGTAAGTTTCCTGCCGTTTCTTGGGACTTTCACTTCATTGAAGGTGATTCCACCCTCCAGTACCAGAGTATTGGTGTATCCCAGAGCCTTCAGACGATTCTGAAGGAAATAGCCTCTCTTCCCTCTGGCACATACCAAAAGAAGTTTGGCGTCTAATTCCAAATCTTTGATTGGCTCTGTCACCTTTGTCAAATCAATCCATCTTGCATTAGGGATACCTGCTACAGGAAGAGTGTCAATCACGATGTAATCCTTTGCCGCTCCTGCCAGATACTCCGCCGGGGTCATACTCTCCAACACGCCGTCCAGCTTATTTTCCAGAATATAACATGCTGTGACAAACGGATGAATGGCCGTGGAAAATGGAGGCGCATAGGCAAAGTCAAGGGTGTCAAAGTCCTGAAGTTTCATTCCCTGAAAGATTCCTGTCACAGCAACGTCCACCATCTTATCCACTGCTCCAGCCCCTAATACCTGAATGCCCAGGAGCCTTCTGCTCTCTGTTTCTGCAATCATTTTAACCATAAATGGAGACGCGCCTGGATAATAATGAGCCTTATCATCCACAACACAGACCGCGGTGGTAACGTCATAGCCGGCAGCTTTTGCCCCTGCCTCTGTCATTCCGGTCCTTCCTCCATTGAGTGTGGACAAAAGCCGCACAACGCCGGTTCCCAGACAGCCTTTATAGATCTCTTCACTTCCATTTAACTTCTTTGCAAGAACTCTGGCTGCGATATTGGCAGTTGAGCCCATGGCAGACCACTGAGGCTGTCCTGTCAGGGCATTTTTCACCATAGCACAATCTCCCGCCGCATACACGTCAGGAATATTGGTCTGAAGCTTATCATCAGTCAGAATGGTCCCCTTAAACATCTCCAGTCCTGAATCCGCCAAAAATCCTGTAGCCGGCCGAACACCGATAGCCAGAATCACCAAATCCGCTGGGATCAGGCCATTGTCTGTCTCCACAGCCTCTGCACGTCCAGAACCCTTAATTCCTTTTAGACTGGTTGACACGAAAACCCGCATCCCCGCCGCTTTTAACTGCCTTTTCGCATAATCCGCCATTTCTGCATCAAAAGCGTTTGGCATAATCTGGGACGCGGCATCGATAACCGTTACCTCCAGGCCCTGAACCATCAGATTTTCCGCTACTTCCAGTCCAATAAAGCCTGCTCCGCACACCACAGCTCTTCGGCAGTGATTCTTTTGTATGTACTCTCTTGCCTGCACTGCATCGTCAGGAGTCCGCACGCAGAAAACGCCTTCTAAGCCGGTTCCCTCCACTGGAGGAACAAAAGGAACCGCACCTGTGGCGATAATCAGTTTGTCATACGTCTCTTCAAAACTTTCGCCTGACGCTTTTCGGAAAGAAACGGTTTTCTTCCCCCAGTCAACCCCTACCGCTTCGCTTCCTGTAAACACCTGGGCCCCTGTGAGAGCCGCATATTTTTCAGGGGAGTTGACAATCAGAGATTCCCTGTCTGGAATATCTCCCCCAATATAGTAGGGAAGTCCGCAGCCTGCGTAGGAAATATCCGTTCCCTTTGTAAATACTTTTACCTCTGCCTGCCTGTCGCAGCGCTTTAATTTTGCAGCTGCCTTTGTCCCTGCAGCAACGCCCCCAAGAATTACATACCTCATAAATTCCTCCTCTCCCCTTTCATGTGCTCCCGGCGTCTCTTTGCGCTTGAAAGAGAGATTCCGAGAGTACATTTTTAAGGGTACTGTCTAGTTTTTCTTTGGTTTCTATTATAATTCTTTCTGGTTAAGCGGTCAATAAGAGGTTTCAAAGTATTATGGTCTGGAAAAGCCTGCCAGCCACTGAAATCTGGTAACTTCCTTCCCGTCTTTCATCACCGGCTTATTATCAAAATCATAGTTTTCTTTTTCTCTCAGTCCCAGTCTCCAGCAGGCATGGTTTACCATGGGGAATGGCGGGCGGTCGTTGATATACGTGAAGTGGACGTTTTTTGCCCCCGCCCTGATTAACCGTTTATAGGTAGGCGCTGAGGTTTCCTCTGGGCTCACCACGCTGTCTGTCATGGCATGAAGGAACCAGACAGGAATGTGGCAGATAGAGGCAATGTCCTGGTCGGTTATCGTCTCATCATACAAAGCTTCACACATGGGATAGGCGGCTGCAAAATAGTCTGGGTAATCAATCAGCATTCTCATCGTCATAAACCCGCCGTTTGAACACCCGCCCAGGTAAATCCGTCTGCGGTCAACCAAATGATTTTCCACAAATTCATCAATGAGTGCTTTTAATGCGTGGACATACATGCTTTTTCCAGTGCGTCCATACTCGCCAGAGCCGTCGTCCATCCACATGGTCGGGCATTGAGGCGCCAGAACCCAGGCAGCGCCAAAATAACTCTGAATTTTCTCTGAGGATAAAGCCGTCACTTCATTTCCCATATATGCAATTCTTGGGTCCATTCCGCCTTCTCCTGCACCGTGAAGCCAGATAATCAGCGGAAGAGGCTTGTTATCGTCATTTTGGGGCCTGTAAAACCCATAGCCCAAAGGCATTTTCTCATAAGAAGACACGCCTTGTTTCCAATCTTTTGTCTGCGGGCAGCGGATTTGGCCAGGCTTATCAAACACCATGCCTGCCATGGCGCCAATCTCTTTTGTCTGCATCACACGAAACGTACAATCCACAAATTTATTCCGGTCAGAAATGGTTACCATGGCTCTGGAAAGGAAGTCATTCATGTCTAATTCTAATGTGATGTAATCTCCAGTGCGCACAGGCTCTCCTTCTTTGGTAGACGGGTAGGCTGCCAGAACAGTCCGATATCCTGCTGATTTTTTCAGTTCCTTCTCATACCAGACAGGATGGGAATAAACCAGATTCCCCTTCTCGTCCCTGCGCTCTGCGTACACACAAAAACAGTCTGCCTTCACGTCCAGAAGATCCGCTTTTTCTGGAAGATGAAGAATCAAACGTCTTACCTGTGCTCCATCTTCATTTACAAACCATTCCACGTCATACTGATACATTTATTCTTCCTCCTACCAATCAAATGATTTCCCTTCTTCTTTTTTTGTTATAGAAAAATAGGTTCTTTCTGGGATTGGGGCGTCCGTTGCAGTGCTCGTCACAAGAAGCACCCAATCCTCTTGTGCCCCTTCAGACGGAGCGCAGACTTTAAGCGGCCCTTCTGAAACTGACATATGTTTTGGACCTTTTTCGCAAAATTTTCCGTCTCTGGGATTCCACCACCACAAATACGCTTTATTTTCGTTTAAAGCGAGTCTATCCAGATATAAAGCGGCGCTGCCTCCGCTTGGAAAATAGACACAGCAAAATTTTCCTTCTGGATTACGGCACGCCTGAATATGACGGTCCATTTCTTCTGACCCATCCTGCTGTGCAATCATCTCCTGACATGGCACACAGGTCATAATATTGGTGGCTTCCATAAAATCTCTCAGATATTTCATCTGCTGTGATCCTTTTGAATCTAAAGCCTGAAACCAGCTGATTCTGGAAATAATATTTTGTTCTTTTTCTGATATGCTGCACCAGACGCTGGAATGTCCATACGTATGCCCGAAAGACCCTGCAAGCAGACTCCAATAGGCTCTTTTGCGTACCATCCAGGTATCATGAAAAGAATCTCCAGTGGGAGGCCATGCAGTAGGCATGTCTTCATATGCAGGCTCCCCATCCCACACGGGGCGAACCAGGCTTCGATTATACTCTCTCTTTACAAGCTCATAGTTTTTCGCTATAAGGCCATGACCAGACTGAAGCATAACAAACCGAATCCACGGCTCCTTTTCTTCCCAATAAGATAAAGAAGAACACTCTCCTGTCCCTCTTTCATGGCACGCATGATATGTCAAAAGAAGTTCTTCCCAAACCGGACTGGGAACGCCGGCGTCTGCAGCCTTTCCTGTCAATCCCTTTGCCAGCCCCTCAGCCATACGCCGCCAGACATTTTTATAATCCACCCCTTTATGAACGGGCTGCCTGTCTCCTCCCAGACACCATACAATCTGGTTTCTGTCTTTATATCGGTTTCCAATCCACTTTCCATAATTGAATGCATTTTCCTCTGTAACGGTTTTGGGAAATGTTTTTCCCGTCCAATCGTCTCCCACAACAAGCTGTCCCCATACTGGAAGGAGCAGCACATAAAAACCGTATTCCTCTGCTCGATCCAAAATCCAGTCCAGATACTTAAAATATGTTTCATTGGGTTCATCCAGACAGTCGCTAAAAAGCGCCTTTTCTCCGGCCGGATTTCTCATCTCCACATCCCGTTCCGGATCAAGAGCCACCATCTGGAGCACCGTAAAGCCCTGGCTTTTTCTTTTCTCCATCAGATAAATCACATCATCCCACTTCATACGCTGAGGCATGGTCCACACAGTATCTGCCAGCCAGACAAAGGGCGAACCGTCCTCCTTGATAAAATATCTTCCATTTTCAGAAATTCTTAATTTCTCCATTTTTATACTCCCCATTCTCCTCTGTTCTGTTTTACCTTATTATAAATGTGTTTTCACTTAATATCATTAAGAAATTTAGTATTTTTTACTAAATTTTTTTACTTAATACTTGCAATGATTAAGTTCATCCTTCATACTATATCTGAGTTTATCAAGAAAGGAGCTCTGAAAATGACCGCAAAAGAACTTGCCCAAAAGCTAAACTTATCCCAGGCTGCTGTCTCCATGGCTTTAAACAACAAACCAGGCGTCAGTACTGCTACCCGAAAACTGGTTCTTGAGACAGCCCGCCAATATGGATATGACTTTACCAGAATTTCCAAAAACCCTCAGACTGCAAAAAGCCTCTATTTTGTCATCTACAAAAAGCATGGAGCCATAGTAATGGACACTCCCTTTTTCTCCCAGCTGTCAGAAGGCATTGTTCAGTCCTGCCAGGAAAAAGATTATAAGATAAAAATCGTTTATGTCTATGAAGACGAAGCTTCCCTGGAAAAACAGATCGAATCTATTCAGTACTCTGACTGCATCGGGATTATTCTGTTAGGGACAGAAATGGCCCCAGAGGATCTTAAGCCATTTATCCATCTGCCGGCTCCCGTCATTCTTTTAGACAGCTACTTTGAAACCAGTCCCTTAGACTGCATATCCATCAACAATATTCAAGGCGCTTTTCTGGCCACCAGCTACTTGATAAGAAAGACCAAAAAACAGCCGGGCTATCTGAAATCCTCCTACCCTATCCATAATTTCAATGAACGGTCTGACGGATTTTATAAAGCAGTCAGAGCCAACGGTATGTCAGCGTCAAAAAGTTTCGTTCATTCCTTAACCCCTTCCATAGAAGGAGCCTGCGCAGACATGCTGGAGCTTTTAAACGAAGGAGAAGAGCCAGGCCCCTGCTATTTTGCAGACAATGACCTCATTGCCGCAGGAGCACTTAAGGCTTTCCGTCAAAAAGGATTTCGAATCCCACAAGACATTGCAATCATAGGATTTGACAATCTTCCTATCTGCTCGATTGTGGAGCCTTCTCTGACGACTATGGACGTTCCGAAAAAATATATGGGCCGTCTGGCTGCCCAAAGGCTCATAAGCCGAATCAAAGAACCTCTGATGCCGCCAGTAAAAATTGAAGTAAACGTGTCCCTGGTTGAACGAAATTCCTGTTTTTAAATAGCCCGAGTTAGAAAAAGGCTGATTGTTTAAAACAAAGGCGTGTGGTATACCTCGTTTTTGACACTTTAAGAATCAAGCAAGTGCCACAATCCCTCATAAATAGTGGGGCGGTGGCACTTTATGCTGTATGCATGAAATATAGTAA
>CAJTUV010000030.1 GCA_910579515.1 uncultured Hungatella sp. | reverse complement strand
ATCATTTATCCCTGGAGAGGGATTCATAAATACTACTATTTAATAATACGAGGATTTTATCTATGATGAACAACGAAAAGCTACTACCAATCATCCATCGCGTGATGGACAAACTTATGAACTTAGGAGGCGCTGATTATGACAGCGATAAAAACGCTTCTAAGGAGCAGGCCAGTCAAGGTATCATTGCCCGTGATTTCGGCATCGAGGAGTGGGACTGGCCTCAGGGTGTGGGGTTGTATGGTCTTTATAAACTCCAGAATTTCTATGGAGACAATCGCTACCTTGACTTTTTTAAGTCCTGGATTAAGAATAATTTAGAAAAGGGGCTTCCCAGCCGTAATGTCAATACCACAACTCCCTATTTGGCGATTGTGCATCTTTTAGATGCTCTTGGCAATCCGGAATATGAGAAAATGTGTTTAGAACATGCACAGTGGCTGATGGAAGAGCTTCCAAGGACGAAAGACCATGGTTTTCAGCATGTCACCACAGCCATCGGTGATCGAAATGGAATTAAATTAAACGATGGAGAAATGTGGGCAGACACCTTATTTATGACCGTTTTGTTCCTCAATAAAATGGGACATCTCTATAACCGCAAAGACTGGATCGAGGAGGCCACCCGTCAGGTATTGGTACATATTAAATATCTGTACGACAAGCATACCGGCCTTTTCTTCCATGGATGGAGTTTCCTGGAAAACAGCAACTTCGGCGGTATCTTCTGGTGTCGTGGCAATTCCTGGTTTACCTATGGAATTTTAGAGTTCTTAAGCGTCTCCAAGGACACTCTGGATCCAGGCGTATACAACTATATTGTAGATACGTTTAAAGCTCAGGTCGATGCCCTGTGTAAAATCCAGTCTCCTTCCGGCTTATGGCACACCGTTTTGACAGATCCGGACAGCTATGAAGAAGTTTCCGGTTCCGCTGCCATCACTGCCGGTATTCTGGAAGGCATGAAAATTGGAATTTTGGATTCCTCTTATGAAAAATATGCCGCCAAAGCTATCGAAGGAATCTGCGCCAATGTGGATGAAGATGGAACTGTTTTAAATGTATCTGCTGGTACAGGTATGGGGTATGACGCAGACCATTACAAGAATATTGTGATTCGCCCCATGGCATATGGACAGTCTCTTGCATTAATTGCGCTTTGCGAAGCTTTAAAGTAACTTTAAAAGGAGCCCTGGCAGCTATTGCCAAAGGCTCCTTCTTTCTATAGTCTGTCTAAAATCTTTAATAGAGAGTCGTGGGCCAACGTGAAGGCCTCCTCTCCATCTAATTTTTCTTTTTGAGAGGCATTTTGTTCCAGTGCCGAAAAACCCCCAAAGTCACTTAAATGTGGTTCCAAAGAGAGGAATCCCTGATAGCCGCCGGCCTTAAACTTTCCTAAAATCTCCTCCATATTTCCGTCTCCTGTTCCAGGGGGAACCACACTTGCATCAGACCAGAGAGCGTCTTTAATATGGATATATGCCACATATGGTTTCATCATCTCATAGGCTTTTAGCGTATTTTGCTTACACTGAACAAAGTTTGCAAAATCAAACACAGCCTTAAAGTGATCACAGTAAAATGCTTTTTGAATCTCCAGACAGCGAGAGGCCACATCTCCATAAATATCCTTTTCATTTTCATGAAGGAGAATGATATCATTTGCTTTGGCATAATCCACCATCTTACCGAGACGTTCCATAACCTCTTCTTTATATTGACTGCAGTCGGCATTCTCTGGCATAAAAAAGCTAAACATACGAATATAGTCTGTCTCCATCTTATGAGCAATTTCTACAGTATGCTTGTAAAGCTCCATATGAGGTTCAAACGTATCTGTAATTTTAATCTTTCCAATGGGAGACCCAACAGAAGACAGCTTTATTCCTTCAGCATCTAACTGTTTCTTAATCTCTTTTACCTCTTCTATAGAATATTCTACAAGACCTTTTCCGTTAACTCCCCGCATCTCCAGATAGCTCATTCCTAACTTTCTTAAAACGCGAATCTGTTCTGACAGCTTCTCGTCAATTTCATCAGCAAAGCCGCTTAAGGTAATTTCCTTCCACATATAACCTCTCCTCCCAGACTCTAAAGTTTAGTATGTCCCTTTGGTCTCAAACACCACATCGCCTGTAACTTCTTTCTTCTTAGAAGACGCCCTGTGCTTATTCAGCTCCTCAAGGAAGAGATACTCGTCCAAAGGAAGTTCGATGGCGTGTCCCAGCCAGCTTGACAAGTGCATAGCATTGGAAAGCGTCAAGCCGTTGATTCCTTCCTCTCCCTTTGCTATCAGCGAAGTCCCATGAAGAATATTTCCTGCAAACGCCTTCATAACACCTACATGCTGTTCGTTCAGTCCGTCTGTCTCTACCTCTGACACTGTGCATTCGGGTTTATCAAATCCGCCTTTTGCGGTTTTGCAAAATTCTCTCTCATTGACAGCCAGCTTATGTAAAGTCAACTTATTATCCTCACATACCACTTTTCCGCCTTCTAATGTAACTTCAAAACGGTTGGTTCCCGGCGCATCTGCAGTGGTTGTAATAAACACGCCCGTAGCTCCGTTGGGATATTCCAAATATGCAGTTACATCGTCTTCCACCTCAATATCATGCCATTTTCCGTTGTGGCAAAATGCATGGACTCTGGAAGGCATTCCGCAAATCCATTGTAAAAGATCCAGATTGTGAGGACACTGGTTTAAAAGAACACCGCCGCCTTCACCGTCCCAAGTAGCTCTCCAATCACCTGAATCATAATAGGACTGGGTCCGATACCAGTCTGTAATAATCCAGTTAACACGTTTGATAGCGCCCAGCTCGCCGCTGGTTACAAGCTCATGCATTTTACGGTATACACAGTTCGTTCTCTGATTAAACATCATAGCAAACACCTTATCGCTGGCCTGAGCGCGCTCATTCATCAAACGCACCTGTTTGGTATATACACCGGCCGGTTTCTCACACAGCACATGAAGATCATGGTCAAATGCATCGATGGCCAGTTCTGGATGCTGATAGTGAGGCACTGCAATCAATACTGCATCGCATTTTCCAGATGCAATCAGGTCTTTGCCTTCTTCAAAAATGGTCACGCTCTCAGGCAAATTTTCTTTACACCAAACTCTTCGGCTTTCCTTCCGGTCTGCCACAGCCGTAAGCTCCATCTCGGGAACTAATCCTTCGGTTAGGGACTTCGAATGGGTGGTGCCCATGTTTCCGATTCCAATAATTCCAAGTCTTACCTTTTCCATTGCGTTTCTCCTTTACTATTTTCGTTGTTTCTATTATATACTTTGCAATTAAAATATTCAATCCTGATTTTATACTTGGCTGTTCCGATATTTTAGCGGAGTTATTCCAATATATTTTTTAAATACCCGCTCATAATATGTTAAATTTTTAAATCCCAGAATATCTGAAATCTCTGTGACAGAATAGGTACTGTGCTGTAAAAGCTGCTGAGACTTTTTGATTCGGTTTATATTTTTATATTCATTCACTGCAAATCCGGTAACCTCTCGAAAAATCCGGCTTAAATAGGATTTACTGACATAAAAACGTTTTGCCACCTCCTCCAGGGATTCCTCTGTTTCTGGATGGTTTAACAGATACTCGGCCACCTCATGAACTTTTTGATGCTTCCACGTCTGAGCTGTCTGGCTGTCTTTGGGAAACGGAAGCCTCCTCTGGCATCGGACTAAGGTCAGCAAAAGTTCCGCCAGTTTCAGCTTAACTCCTACTGCATATTGTCTTTGCTTTTCCTGAAGTTCTTTCTGCATCTGAAGAAGAAGACTTTCCACATGTCTCTGCTCTTCTTCTGGGACAGACAACACCGCGGCCTCCTCCGTGTAGATAGTTTCCATACTCCCTATCCCACAGGCCTCCAAAAACGGCCCCATCCTTACTCCGTCTATCTGAAGCAAAATCCGATTATGAAATGACTGCCCTGCCATACTGGTTTTATGAATCTGATTAGGCTTTATCAAAGCCACTTCCCCAGCCTTTACCAGGTACGTTTGCCTGTCGATAAAGTAATACCGCTGCCCTTCTATGAGATAGTACAGCTCGTAGGTGTCATGAAAGTGCCTGGAAGCCATTGAATACTCGTAATCCCGTATGACCTGTTCAATCTCCAGCCCATCTATCCTTCCCTGAAAAACGATTTGCTCCATCTTTCTCTCCTTTTTCTGTTATCTCCTATATTTTTGCCGTCCAAATCATTTTGTAGAGGACAAAAGTACGAAAATCAGAAATTTGTGTACAATTCTATAAGAATATTATACTACTTTTTAGTATGATATTCCATAGAAAAACACGTAAAATGAGGAGGGTTTATTATGAACTACAAAAATAACAAGGTATCTGATTTACAGATTGCCTACATAGGCGGCGGTTCCAGAGGATGGGCCTGGACCTTTATGACAGACTTGTGTATGGACGATGCGTTAAGCGGCACAATCCGCCTTTATGATATTGATGAGGAAGCAGCAAAGCACAACCAGACCATTGGCAATCATCTGAGTCAGCGGCCGGATACCATCGGCAAATGGAACTATGTCACCAGCAAAACCATAGAAGAGGCTTTAACAGGTGTTGATTTTGTTGTGATCTCTATTTTGCCTGGCACTTTCGATGAAATGGAATCCGACGTTCATCTGCCAGAACGTTTAGGTATCTATCAGTCTGTCGGCGACACCGCTGGCCCGGGCGGTATCATCCGTGCCTTAAGAACCCTTCCTATGTATGTGGAGATCGCCAATGCCATTAAAACCTACTGCCCATCTGCATGGGTAATCAACTACACCAATCCGATGAGCCTGTGTGTAAAAACCTTGTATCACGTGTTCCCGCAGATCAAAGCCTTCGGCTGCTGCCATGAGGTATTTGGCACCCAGAAAGTATTAAAAGGCATCTGTGAAGAAACCCTGGGACTGGAAAATATTGACCGCCACGATATCCACGTAAACGTGCTGGGAATCAACCATTTTACCTGGTTCGACCAGGCTTCCTACAAGGGCATTGATTTATTCCCAGTGTATCGGGATTTTATTGAAAAACATTTTGAAGAGGGTTACAATGAACCAGACAAAAACTGGGCAAACAGCTCCTTTAACTGTGCCCACAGAGTAAAATTTGATCTGTTCAATCGCTTTGGCCTTATCGCCGCAGCCGGCGACCGCCATCTGGCAGAGTTTATGCCCGGTGACGAATACCTAAAAGATCCGCAAACCGTAGAGAGCTGGAAGTTTGGTCTTACGACTGTGGATTGGAGAAAAAATGATTTGAAAAACCGGCTGGCTAAAAGCGCACGCTTAATGAACAATGAAGAGGAAATCGAGTTAAAGCCTACAGGAGAGGAAGGGATTCTTTTAATCAAGGCTCTGTGTGGCTTGACACGGGTGGTAAGCAATGTAAATATTCCTAATACCTACTTGCAGATTCCTAATCTGCCCTCCACGGCAGTGGTAGAAACAAACGCTGTGTTCAGCCGTGATTCTATTAAACCTCTGGTAGCAGGTAATCTTCCTGAAAATGTAAAAGCTCTGATTATGCCTCATGTGGAAAATCATGAGTACACCTTAAAGGCAGCTTTAACTTGCGATAGACAGTTGGTTTATCAGGCATTTTTAAATGATCCTCAGGTCAAAGGACGTATCAGTGAGGAGGAAGCCAAAGAGCTTGCTGATGATATGATCAACAATACCTTAAAATACTTACCAGAGGGCTGGAAGTAACCATTAAAAACCAAAAGGAAAAGGAAGGGATTTTTGCAGTTCCCTTCCTTTTCTTTTTGGTTTCTTATGCTTCTTTCTTAACAATGTCCGCCATGATGACAGCCGCCATACCCATAGTCTGAAGACACGGCTGCACAGGAGCCATCACAGTATCCGCCTTCATGGTGATATCCACAATAGATATCTCCGTCGTGATAATGATGTCCTGCCTCGCTGCAATTCTCTACACTACATACCGGATACTGAGTACTGGTTCTTGCACGATGTCCATGCCCATGCCCGTGAGCCATAGCTGGAAACACCGTCAATGTCATGCTCAGAACAAGGGTAACCCCAAAAGCTGCTACCTTTTTCATAGGAATTCCTCCTCCTCTCTGCATAAACCTGCATCTTTCTCAATTCCCATACTAGCACAACTTATAAGGGAAAGCAAGCCCGAAAAGTATTCCTCTCCCTTTTCTATACTATGCATTGACCATTCCTTTCTTCCACCCAAATCTGCGAAGACGCTGCCGAAACACCACTGCTCGAAAAGCCCAGTCGATAAACATTCCATACCACACTCCCAAGACTCCCTGCTTTAACACCACCACGAACAGATAGCCGAATCCTATGCGGAAAGCCCACATAGAAGCAACAGAAACATACATGGTAAATGATGCATCAAAACTGGCCCGCAACGCATAAGGAATTACAAAGGCCAAGGGCCACATCACCATTGCAAGGCTGTGCATAAAGAGCATATCGGCTGCAGTGGCGGAAGCTTCCAACGACAAGTTATAAATCCCTACCACCTGGTGCCTGAAAAGAATCATCACTGTACAGACAAAAAGAAGCAGAATATAGTTCATCATAATCAGCTTCTTTGTATAACTTTTAGCCTGTTCCCATTCCCCTGCGCCAATACACTGTCCCACAATCGTTATGATTCCAAGGCCAATGGCATTGCCTGGCAGATATTCAAAGGTCACAAGGTTACAAGATACTGCATAGCTGGCAATCGCTACAGTCCCCAGAGAGGATACCAAGCTCTGAAGAAACAGCTTTCCAAACTGAAACATGGTATTCTCCATCCCATTAGGAATCCCTACATTTAAAATGCTTCGAACCATATTCTTTTCAAATCGCAGACTTCTAAGATCTTGAATCCGCACTACATTTTTAGGCTGCTGAATGAGAATCAGCATCAAAATAGCTGCAAATGCCCTGGAAAGCAATGTTGGGATCCCCACTCCCTCCACTCCCATGTGAAGTCCTAAAATGCAGACGGCATTGCCGATAATATTTAGTATGTTCATGGCAAAAGAAGCATACATAGAAATCTTCGAATTTCCCATAGCCCGATATAAAGCGGCACAGGAGTTATACACTGCCAAAAATGGGTAGGACAATGCGGACAAAAAGAAATAGGTAACTGCATTCTCCATAACCACAGGCTCTACTCTGCCAAATATCAGACGAATCAGGTGTCTGTTTCCGCCAAGAGCTGCTGCTGTCACAGTGGCAGACACCAGCGTCGTAACCAGAAGAAGCTGTCCAGCAGCCTGACACGCCTTTTCCTCATCCTTTCTGCCAATGTACTGTGCACATACCACAGAACCTCCTGTAGCCAGTGCGGCCAGCATCTGAATAACTAAAATACTGATGGCGTCCACCAGAGACACGCCCGAAACAGCCGCTTCCCCTACCACAGCCACCATAACCACATCCGCCATGCCCACCAGAACAGCTAAAATCTGTTCTATCATCAGCGGAACCAGCAGTCTTACCAGATCTCGTCTCGTAAACATCTTATGAATCCTTCATCTCCCTAATTTTTTATGGTCCTCTTTTCTTCAAAAACAAAATCCCATAAAAGACAGTACTCTTCATAAAACGGGTGTCCCTCAAACGTCTGAAATGCGTCTTTTAAGCATCCATAATACCATTTATGCATCCTCTTGTCTTTTTCGTGAAACTTCTGCCAAATTTCGTCTCCCATAACCAGATAGTCCTTCGCTGTACTCCTCAGATTGCTTAATTTATCGGCAAAAGCGATTAATCTCTCTTCCTTTTTTGCATATTTCATATGATCGATGGTAGCCTGTTTCCTTTCTTTCCAGGTTTTTGATTTATCTTCACTTTCGCCCTGAACCAACTGAGCCACTCTGTCTCCAAACTGTTTTCTCAATTCCTCATAAGTAACTCCCGCATCTTCTATGACGTCATGTAAATATGCGGCCGCTATGACTTCCGAATCTTTGGTCATAAGCGAAACAATCATCCCTACCTCCATAGGATGAACAATATATGGAAGATGGCTTCCTTTACGGACTGCGCCCTCATGAGCTTTTGTAGCAAATTTTGCGGCTTTTTGAATCATAGAGAGACCTCTCTTTTCAATTCGATTCCAACAGTTCCAAATTTATCATAGCACAACTTTTGGTAATTTAGAAGATAAACTTGTAAGAAGTGATTTTTTTTGATATGCTAAGTAAATACGATTATAGATGGAGGAGGATATCATGAGTCAACGGACTATGTATCGTAAATCAGCCATGCATAAAAATTATTCTATCATGGATTCTGAGATTATAAAACTGCTTGTATTTTATATATTGCCATTTATTGTGATTAATGCCCTGATTTTTTTTCTTGCCACTGTGAGACCTAAATATGAAGTATCCATTGGGCAGACCAACGATTACCGCTCTACGGTAGTAACTTTTTCTATCAAGTCCTATCTTCCATTAAAAGAGGTAACGATTACGATGAATGCCGAACCCCTGGATTTAGTTCGCACAGGTAAACGGACGTATCAGGCTACCATTACCAACAACGGAATTTTGGATATCTATATGAAAAATTTTAACGGCATGTCTCTCTCTGAATATGAGGTTATCAATATTCTGGATGATGGAGCGCCGGAGCTGGTTTCTTATTCAGCAGATGAAGGAATTCTTACTCTCACTGTAAAAGATACCCAGTCCGGCATTGATTATGCAAATCTCTACGCCACCACAGCCACCGGAGAGACTGTTTCGCCTCTTTCTATTGATAAGGAAAATGGAGTGGTTGTTTTTGAACTGGACCCAAGTGGTTTAACTGTGTCCATTAAAGATTTATCTGGAAATGAATATCTTCCCAGTTTTTCTGTGATTAAAGGCACAGAGGCGGATGGCAGCGTAGCAGCTTCAGCGGATCAGGTTCTGATTCAGTAGCCGCTATTCGCGCTTTGGATTCTGCCTTGCATAGGCATCCCACGCTTCTTCTGGTGAATCAAAGCCTCCAGACTGAATAGCCTTAAAGCTGACATGGATAAATTCTGTCTCGGCTTCTACCTCGCCATCCACAATATTGGCAAATATTACCTCATTGAACAGAGGCAAAATGTCCTGTCCTGCCGGAAGGGGAATCTCTGTGCTTCCTCCTCCGGTGTATTCATATTCATACACATGGTATACTCTCTGAGCAGTGGAAGGTGTGGCGATTCCCGGAGTGGACGGCGTGGCATATTCCACTCTTGGAGAGCCGGGAACCTGTCTCATTCCTGTCCCTGTATTCTCCACATAGCTGAACAGCTCAGTCTCAATCGGTTCGCCGTTATTTAAAATATTTCCGTACCTATCTGCGGCGACCACTTCCGCTACCGGAATCCTAACTTCCATTCTCACATAGGCGTCGTTTTTACTGTTATTTTTTATAGCAGGGTCTTTGGGAATTACCTGACCGGAATAAAGATTTTTCGCCTGATTTTTCCCCAAAGCATTGGCAGCGGTGGCGATGTAAGTCCCATCAGGCAGTTCTCCGTCCCAACTGGTCTCGTACAAGTTAAAATCCACTTTACCAATGGTAAATTCATTCGCCGCTGTTTCATGGTCGGTCATATACGCTCGGATACCGCCCACACTCAGAACTGCCAGTATGCCGACGACGACAAGAATTTTAATTCTGTTTGCGATCTTCTTGTTCATGTTTCCTCCTTTTTTCATTTGACAGATTCAGTACCAGCACAATGCCTGCCAGCACCAGAAGTACATACCGAAACTCTTTTCTCTGAACCATCATCAGCCCATATCCCACCCATGGAATGTGGTAATTTACTTTTCCCACAACATCTTTAAACTCTACAGGCGAAGCATCCTCCACTTTGTTATTGTCTCCCTTTGTCACAAAAACCTCTTTTTCCCAATCCGCTTCCATCACCCGATGGACTACCAAAGTGGTCTTTGCTTCGTAAGCAATAATATCCTGCTTCTGAATGTCAAAAGCCTCTTTACAGGGAGTAACATAAATAATGCTCCCCACAGGCAATACAGGCTCCATGCTGCTGCTTAATACCGTATACACCTGAACACCCCGCATTTTGGGCAGAAACAGAATCGCTGCCAACAAAACGGACAGAATCAGAAGTGAATGAATCATAATTGCAGCCACATATTTGGTTCCAGAAAAAAATCGCTTCATGGTATTTCCTTCCTTTCTCTGTGTCTGTTTTGTAACGTTACACTATTTATCCGTCGAGAAAAACATATGTTCGAATTTATTTTTTAATTTCTTCAAAATTTTTTTATGCCTGTATTGTAATGTGGTCACGGGTATCCTTTCGTTACTAGAAATCTGGCGGAGAGACTCATCATATACATAAAGACGAAGCAAAAGCCTTTTCTCCTCCGCAGATAAACTCTCAATCGCTGTTGGAAGCCATTCTGTCATAATTTCCCATTCTGCCGCCGCCTCAGTAGAGACCTGAAACGGATTTGTAAACAAGTCGCTTCCGTTCATCTCCTCTGTATCCAGGGCGTCATAGGAAAACACGCCATTAGAAATATCCCCTTCTCTGAAATACCGCTCTTTCCTCTCTCCACGGCACCATTCCTTATAAACATCTTCCGATACCGGAACCTTTTCGTGATCTATCTTAATATAGTAATCCATAAATGCCCCTTTCACCTATTTTTAAATAAAAATAAGAGACACCCTCTGTACTGTCTGTACAGAGAATGCCTCCTGCTATTTGGTAATCTGGAAACCTCTCCTAATTCCGCTGCTAGGTAGTCATCTGTCTGATACTTTCATCTTGTTCGCTTTTCAAGCTATATAGATCAATCTGTTGAATCTGTCTACATCTGGGACACTTAATCATAATCTGGCCCCTAGAAGGCTGGCCAACGTCAAATAAACGCTGATGGCAGACCGGACAATACACTGTTTTCTCCATAATTTTTCTCCTCCTCCAACAAGAACGTATGTTCTGATAAGAAGATACCAAATTTTCTTTCACTTGTCAACTATAAAAATCCCCAGCCACACATCTGTGACCAGGGAATCCATAAATTTTTATTTTCTTGTTTTTGTAGACTGCCCTTCTATCAACTGACCTTTAAAGACCTTTTGCTGATTTTGAGCCTTATCTCTAATAATGTCAAACAAAATCTTAATGGTAGCATGGGCCATTTCCTCCACCGGCTGACGAATCGTGGTAATGGCAGGATTATAGTAATGGGCCATATCGAGGCCGTCAAACCCTGCAATCGAATAATCTTCTGGCACCGTTTTTCCTGCATCAAACACAGCCTTACAAGCGCCTATGGCAATACTGTCAGAAATAGCAAAAAGAGCGGTGAAATCCTGTCCAGATTCCAAAACCTTCTTCATCTGACGATATCCATTCTCTATGGTATAACACGCAACGCCGTCATCGCTATAGAAACACCAAGAAGGGTCAGGCGTGATTCCATAGGCCAAAAGAGCCTTTTTATACCCTTCTAAACGTAATTTTCCAATACTCTCGTCCTCTTGTCCTGCTGCCAGAATTCCTATTTTTTTATGCCCCTGCTGGCACAAATAGCTGACGATCTTATAGCTTTCCTGAACGTCGTCCACAGAAACGCTGGAAAATCCCGCCGCCTCAATCTGATCTGTAATCGCAATGGTGGAGAGCACAAAGGGTATCTCTAACTGCTCTAATTTTTTCCTGCTATGGGAAAAAAAACCGCCTAAAAAGATAATCCCCTTGGGTTTTTTCTCCTTCATCATTTCTATGGCTACATCTACCTCATCCTCACCCTCATCCACCCGATGAAGGAGAAAGGAATATCGCTTCTTCTGTATTTCTTCTGCAAAAATCTTTATCATACCGCTAAAAAACGGATTGTCAATTCCCTTTATCAAAACGATAATGGTTCTGGAAACAGAACGTTTCAAATTTCTGGCGCTGTTATTAGGAATGTAATTATTTTCCTTAATAACCTGAAGAATCATATTCTTGGTCTCTTCATTAATATCTGGATGGTTATTAATCGCTCTGGAGACTGTGCTGACCCCCACTCCGCAAATTCTGGCCACGTCCTTAATGGTTATGCTGTCCATGGTCTCTTTCCTCTTCCGTACAACCGATTCATCTCGCGGCACCGTTTTCTAATTTCTTTTGTAAACTCTCCTTTTTTCATTCTCCATGTCCAGTTTCCGCCTAATGTAGACGGCAGGTTAATTCTGGCCTCACCGCCAAGGCCCAAATAGTCTTGAATCGGAATCACCGCCAAATCTGCCACGCTCGCTAAGGCCAGACGGATAAAATCCCATGGCAATTCTTTCTCTGAAGAATCTGCATTATTCATATAATTAACTGCCAGCTTTCTATCCGCTGGGGACAATTCCTGAAACCAGCTCTTTATCGTATCATTATCGTGAGTCCCTGTGTAGACCACACAATTATGCGGATAAAAATAGGGCAGATAATTACTGGCTTCCCTGGAATCAAAAGCAAACTGCAGCACCTTCATCCCCGGAAATCCGGTATCTTCCAACAACTTTAACACACTTGGGGTCAAAAATCCCAAATCCTCTGCAATGATATCCACATTGCCAAAGGTCTCCTTCATCTTTTTAAAGATAGAGATCCCCGGCCCTTTCTTCCATGCTCCATGCATAGCCGTAGGCTCTCCAGCCGGAATGGAATAATATTCGTCAAAGCCTCTGAAATGGTCTACCCGAACCACGTCATATAAATCAAAACAAAACTCCATACGCCGCATCCACCAAGCAAATCCTGTCTCCTCATGATAGTCCCAACGGTATAATGGATTTCCCCATAACTGTCCTGTAGCGGAAAAACCGTCTGGCGGACAACCTGCTACGGAAATGGGGCGGCACTTCTCATCAAACTGAAACAGTTCTGGATGACACCAACTGTCCGCACTGTCAAACGCCACGTAGATCGGAATATCGCCAATAATCCGTATCCCCTGCATATGAGCGTATTGTTTTAACTGGCTCCACTGCTTTTTAAACATGATCTGCTGAAACTCATAAAACTGAATGTCGTCAGCCAGCTCCTTTTGGTACTTCTTTACAGCCAGTTCTTTCCGCTGTTTAATATCTTCATCCCACTCGGACCAATTCTTTTCTCCAAAAGACTTTTTTACTGCTGCATAGAAACAATATTCCCTGGTTTCCTCACACAGTCCCTTTTCCAGGAATTTCGAAATATCCTTCTTTTTCTCTCCCATCTTTTTCTTCCAGCGTTCATATGCTTTCCGAAGCACTACAAAACGGCTGTTATAGATGGCTTCATAATTAATAGTTCTCTCATCCTGTCCCTGATCTGCCTCTTCACACTCCTTTTGTGTCAAAAGCCCCGCTCTCATCAACTGCTCTAAATCAATGAAGTATGGGTTTCCTGCAAAAGCAGAGAATGACTGATATGGGGAGTCTCCGTACCCAGTAGGGCCGAGAGGCAGAATCTGCCAGTAATTCTGTCCTGCCTCTTTTAATTCATCTATAAAATCAAATGCTTCTCTTGAAAATGTGCCAATCCCATACTTCGACGGAAGACTGGCAATGGGCAATAAAATTCCACATTCTCTCATGCCCAGGCCCTCCTTTTTCCTATCCACTCAAGTTTCTTAATTTATAACAATCATAGCAGAATTATTTTGTTTTGTAAATGATTATCCCTTCACTGCGCCGGCAACAACGCCCTCAATAATATATTTTTGGCAGAAGAGGTAAAAGACAATGATGGGAATAATCGCCAATACCAGCACGCCCATCATGGCGCCCATATCAATGGAACCATAGCCGCCTCTTAAATACTGGATTGCGATAGAAACCGTCTTAAAACGCTTCATATCCAGGTTCAAATACGGAAGAAGGTAATCATTCCAAATCCACATCGTCTGAAGAATCGCGACAGTGACACAGGTTGGCTTCATAATAGGAAGAACTACATCAAAAAAAGTATGAATCGGAGTACATCCGTCGATCATAGCCGCCTCTTCAATCTCCAGCGGAATTGATTTGACAAATCCAGTGAACATGAAAACTGCAAGCCCTGCGCCAAATCCCAGATATACAATAATCAGCCCCCATGGTGTGTTCAAATGAAGCATGTTGACAATTTTGGACAACGGAAACATGACCATCTGAAACGGTACAATCATAGAAAACAGGCATAAATAGTAAAATGTATTGGTAAATGTATTCTTTACCCTGCAGATATACCATGCGCACATAGAGGTACAGAAAATAATTACAAGGACTGAGCCCACTGTAATAAATACGGTCCATCCAAATGCCTGGAAAAATCCGGTTTTTTCAATACCATTCACATAGTTATCCAATCCTACAAACATTTTTCCAGTGGGAATTGCAAAAGGACGGCGGCTGATATAAGCTTTCTTTTTAAATGAATTTAACAGCACCAGTGCAATGGGGCACAGCCACAGCACAGAGAGAATAGAAAATACAACTGTCAATATCGCGCTATTTTTTTCTTTCTTTTTTCCCATTACTGCTGGATCTCCTTTCTCCTAGTCAATACGTTCTGAGTTACGGCAATGATTCCTACCAAAATAAAGAATACCACTGCCTTTGCCTGGCCTACGCCTTCCCATCCCGCTCTTCCATAAAAGGTAGAGAAAATATTCAAAGCCAGCATTTCAGACATATTGGACGGCTCGCCGTTGGTCAATGCCAGGTTCTGGTCAAACAGCTTAAATCCGTTTGTTAATGTCAAAAAAGTACAGATCGTTATGGAAGGCATAACCATAGGAAGCGTTACATTTTTAAGGATCTGCCATCCATTAGCGCCGTCAATTTTTGCAGCCTCCACCAGATCACCCGGAATATTTTGGATGCCAGCAATGTAAATGATCATCATATACCCAATCTGCTGCCAGCACATAAGAATAACCAGTCCCCAAAATCCATATACAGCGGAATAAGTCAAAGTCTTCTCAAACCAAAGGAGAATTCCGTTTAACAAGAGATTCCAGACATATCCCAAAATAATTCCGCCGATTAAATTCGGCATAAAGAATACGGTCCTGAATAAATTCGTTCCTTTAATCTTTTTTGTCAGCATCATGGCTGCCGCAAACGCAAAAAAGTTAATCAGAATTACACTGACAATGGTAAACAATGTCGTATACCACAGTGCATGAACGAAAGTTCCGTCTGATAATATCTTTGTGTAATTACTAAAACCAATAAAAGTTGCATCATTTATCGTAGTAAACTTACAGAAAGACAACCACACGCCTACAATAAATGGAGCAATAAAGCCAAGCGTAAAGGCTAAAAGGGTAGGCAGAACAAAAATAGGAAAATACCGTTTAATCGCTTTATCCATGACTCTTTCCTTTCTCTTTCACAAATATGAGGAAATAAAAGGCGGGGAAGGCGCTGCCACCTCCCCCGCCCAGCTTATCTTTGACAAAGATTAGTTATTTGCCGCCTGATATTCTGTTGCCCATCCGTCAACAAATGCGGTCACAACTGCATCCCAGTTTCCGGTTCCCTGTGCATATTCCAGCATAGCGCTTCCTAACTGATTCTTCCACTCCTCAGAAGGCATAGTGGTAAAGTTCCATGTCACAGAAACCGTACCCTTCTTTACATACTCGTCAGCAGCAACTACTAAAGGATTCGCTGGCAGATAATCGTCTGTAAAGGTGGAGAATGGAGTCACAAAGCCCATCTCTGTTGCCAAGCTGTTCTTGCCTGCATCGCTTTCCACAACCCACTGGAGGAAATCTAAAGTCGCCTGAATATTTTCTTCTGAAGCCTTGCTGTTTACACACCAGTAGTTCTCAGAACCTGTGCACAATCCCTGGTTGGTTTCTCCGTCTGCGCCGATAAAGATAGGAAGCATTCCCAAGTCCTCATCCGCCACATCATTATCTTTGATGTCACCGTAAGCCCATGTTCCGTTCTGATAGAAAACAGCCTCGCCTAATGCAAACTCAGAAGCAGCATCCTCGCCGGTTTTACCGGAAAGAAGAGTCGGTGCGCAGGTAGAATCTGTGATATACAAATCAAAAATCTGTTTGAAGTTATCAAGATAAGTTCCCTTTACGGCATCGGTAGAGCTGATTCCATCTGCCTTGTACTCATAGTACAGAGGAAGATTTGCCAAGTGAGTCTTGAATCTCCAGTCAGAAGAGGCATCAAAACCAGCAGAGGTAAATGCGCCCTCAATGCCTAAATCGTCCTTCTTAGCCTGAATGTCATCTGCTACTGCCTTTAAAGTGGCAAAATCCTTAATATCATCAGCAGAGGTAATCACTGCACCTTCTGTGGCAATATAGTCATTCAGCAATTTCTTGTTATAAATCAGGCCATAAGTCTCAATGACGTATGCGATTCCTTTTACAGAGCCGTCATCTCCAATAAGGGCAAAATCATCACTAGATAAATCTTTATAAACAGCGCTGTCTTTCAAATCATAGCAGTAATCTTTCCAGGAAGCCAATCCAACTGGTCCGTTTACCTGGAATAAGGTAGGAGCCTCGCTCTTTGCCATCTCTGATTTTAAGGTCTGCTCATAGGTTCCAGACGCTGCCGTCACCACGGTTACAGGAACTCCTGTCTCTTCTGTGTAAGTCTTTGCCAATGCCACCCACTGGTCTGCCTGCTCTGGCTTAAAGTTCAGATAGTATACAGCGCCTTCTCCTGATGGAGTCGTTTCGCCGCCAGAGGAAGCTGTGGTCTGTGCCGCTTCGCTGTTTGCTGCCGTGGTATCTCCTCCAGCCGCCTTGGTTTCCTCAGCCTGAGAACCGCCTCCACATGCTGCCAGCATGCTTGCTGTCATAGCTGCTGTCAATGATAATGCTGCTAACTTTTTCCATTTTTTCATAGATACAACCTTCCCTTCGTTTTATTGATGTTTATTGACATCTTTTTGGTAACGATTTCGGTATCGTTTTCGGTAACGTTACCAACCTCGTGTTCTCAATATAGCATATCTTCTTTTAAAATACAATAGTTATTTACCTGGATATTTATTTTTTGTATGTTTTTTCCATATTATTTTTTATCTTTTGTATGTTTTGCACAATTCTTTTGTTTTTGAATCCAAAAAACGAGGAAAATGACAAGGGCAAGCAAAAAGCACAGCAAAGAAATTGTTATACGAATGATTTTTCTCCTTTTCTCCATCCAGGAAACAGGCGGCGATATGGTCTCTTTCGCCTCTTCCTCCTCTGTCTCATGGATGAAAAGTGTCTCTTCTGTCTCTTCACAGACTTTATACACTGCCTGCCAGACGTCGACAGGAACAGACGGGATGGTAAGCTTTCCGCCATAAACCACATGGCAATCTGCCACATATTTCTGGCCGGTAGCCATAGCCTGGCGGTATACCAGGCCATCGTCCCCGGCCCAAGGCTGGGAAATCCACTGGATTGTATCTATGGAGTAGTACTCTGGGTTTACATCAATAAGGCGAAGCAGTTCCATTTGATAATCCATAAACGGAGACTCTTCCCTTCCTTCCACAACAATATCGCCCAGATAGAAACGTCCTGCATCATATTGCTGTACCATTATGGGAAACTGGAACCCAGAAG
Organism: uncultured Hungatella sp.; assembly: GCA_910579515.1. Taxonomy (GTDB): domain Bacteria; phylum Bacillota; class Clostridia; order Lachnospirales; family Lachnospiraceae; genus UBA3402. The sequence continues at coordinate 23,898 of CAJTUV010000030.1, read as the reverse complement.
TCCATCTCCAATTACTAAATTTTGTATCTAATATTGGCATAAGTGCTTTTATACTCTGTCCAGTCTTTTCATCCGTCACCTGAATCTCTGCTTCAGACGGCAATGTATCTGTTTGTTCCACTGCCTCATAGAATATAACATCTTTCACTTCTTCTATTCGTTCCTCTGTCATAACGGAAATCAACTGGCAGGAATTCAGATCATAACTACGGCCTTCATGCAAATAGGACAAACTGGGTTCTTCCTGATCCCAAAGAACTGTGATCTCTAACTCACTTTCTTGTATGACCTCCTCAGCCTTTATCTCCTTTGGAAAGAAAGCCCAAAGCAAAGCCACCAGAAACATCACCTTTTTTCTTTTAGAAGAGATTAAAAGTCCAATCATTCCTATTATGGATAAAATCCAAAATGCCAATACAATCAAAATGCGGGTTCTTTTTTCATCTCCTGTTTTTGGCGTTTTTATCTTTTCCAATCCACCAAAAGTTAAACTTCCCTTGGAGGATAGCCTGTTTTTATAAGATGCAATAACTTTTCCTATCACAGAGTTCTCCTCCTCTGTTTTTTCAGGCTGCTGTATATTGGGCGTATCATTTGGAGGATGACCTGTTTTTTTCTTATTCTCTACCTTGATGCTGACTATGGTATTTTCTTTAGGGATGGTAACAAAAATGCTGTCTTTCAAAGATTTATAGCCGTTGGGAGGTGAAATCTCCTGAAGTTTATACGTTTCTTTGGCAAGCAGTTTTCCATAGATTTTATGAGTGGTTTCTGTAGTAACCCATTCTTCCACCACCTGGCCCTGCTCTGTCAAAAGCTGTAGCTTTGCTCCAGACAAAGGCTGGCCAGAGGTTTTGCTTATTTTCAGAATCTCCAGTTTTGTCACATCATCTTTCATAATAACCTGATCCACTCTTCCATCCAGAGAAACTGTAAAACTCACATCATTTGCATAGGCATAACCCCCAGGAGCATATTCCTCATGCAGAATGTAGGATTCCCCTGCATTTAGTATCCCTGATATCTCATAAGGCTCTGTGTCTGAAACCCATGCCTTTATCACATTTCCCTTTTGATCCAGGATCTGAAGAATCGCTCCTGCCACCTCTGTTTCTCCGGTAATATACGTTTTCCTGACAGACACATGAGTTTCCTTATCCTTCATAACCACTTGGTCAATCTTTCCATCTTCTGATACCTGAAAAGGAATATCCTTTGCATAAGCATGCCCTTTTGGCGCCTGCTTTTCGTGAAGAACATATTCCTTACCAGCCTCCAGTTTTCCAATGACTTCATGAGGTTTCGTTCCAGACTGCCACTCTTCTATCACAACTTTGTCAGGTCCTATAATTTGAAGCCACGCGCCCGGAAGCTCTTGCTGCCCTGTAACGTCTGTTTTTCGAATCGTTACATGAGTGGGCTCATCTTTCATAAGTATCTGAATAAAGCTTCCATCCTCTGGTACTCGAAATCGGATATCTTTTGCACAGATATATCCCTTTGGCGCTTCCTCTTCATGTAGCACATACTCGCTTCCAGCTGTCAGCTTTTGAGTAATTTCATAGGGGCTCTCTGTTGAAATCCATTCTTCTATCACCTGATCCTTTGTATCTCGAATTTGCAGTCTTGCACCCTTTAACCCTTTCTCTCCTGTTCTATCTGTTTTTTGAATCTGCACCTTAGTTTCTCTGTCTACCATCACAATTTCTCTATAAGCATGTTCTGGCTCCACAGTAAACCAGATGTCTTTACTGAATCCATAGCCTTCTGGCGGCGCTGTTTCTCTGCATAAATACACGCCTCCTTTTTCCAGTACTGCTGAAATAGCATAAGGCTCTTCTTTAGAAATCCACTCTTCAAGCACTGCTCCCTCTTTATCAAGAATCTGGAGAACCGCTCCCGAAATCTTATTTCCATCCAGGTCTTCCTTTCCTACAAGTACTTCATCCTTCTTGTCAAATCCGGCTATCGTTGTAATTTCTGCCTCCTCGTTCAGGATAAACTGAATCTGGCTTCCTGTTCTAGTCGTGCCATCATGATAGGCTGTAACTTCCTTCAACACATAGCCCATATTTTTTACTAACGGGAACGGACTTCCCTGAGCTTGTAAATTACTTACAATCTGATAGCTGGAACCTTCTGTGGGTGTAAATGCTGTGACAGAACTTCCATCTTCTCTGACCAGTTCTAATGTCACATGGTCTATGTTTCGGTCTGAAATCTGACATATTCCATGATTCCAAAATAAAGGTTTTGTCACACATTTGGTCACCTCTCTGCCTCCGTCGCTGTAAATCGTGGTTTCTGTGATCGTACAGATTTCCCCTTGGCTGACTCCTTCTGGCTGAGTAAACTGAAAGACAGCGCCTCCAGATGTCCAGTTTGCGATTTCCCTGTCTTGGGAATCTGTTACAGACATCTCCACCTTAATGCCATATCTGCCATGAATCGTTAATGTTTCAACAGGATGTTGTTCAAAGGTAATCACTGCCTTTTTATTGTCAAGTTCTGTAATTCTTCTTCCATCCATAGAAATGGTAAAAGCAACTGGTTCCATAAGATCATATCCATTTGGTGCTTTTTCCTCCATCAAAAGGTAGGTGCGTCCTGCAATCAGCCCCTCTAATGTTTTTGACTCCTCTTTCTTTTTTGTTGTCCAGGAAAAGAGAGGTTTTGACTCATTGTAAAGATACCTTCCATTCAGGTCTCTTCCTGTCACAAGATAAACTGCCATATCTGCGCCTTCTACAAAAGCAAATGCAAAATCTTTTTTCTGAATCCAAACCCTTGTCTTATCATTTGTGACCTTTAGAATCTTCTTCCCACCATCTTCAGGCCGAAATTCAAATGCAGGAATCTGACCATTCACCTGATATCCTTCAGGTGGCGTCACTTCTTCCAGCCTGTAAATATAAGGCGTAATCGTTCCGTCCTCCTCCACTTCTCCAATCTCTAAATCTGTAATTTTTAACACTCCGTCCCATTGACTGCAGACTTTGGTAAATGCAGGTATTTTCAGATCGGACTTGCGATACGCTTTTAACTGAAAGACGGCGCCTGTTAAAGGTCTCCCTTCTAAGTCCACCTTCTCAATTTCCAGTTGTCCCTTTGACAAAACATTTACGGCGCGGATCACACAAATCACTTCCTGCTGCCTGTATTCAAACTTCATTGGCTCCATCACAGAATAATAGTCTGGAGCTTTAAGTTCCACTAAATAATAGGTTCCGTCTGGAATGCCCTTCAAAGTGTGAAGCCGCAAATCACCCCGTTTGTATCCTTCTGGAATCAGATGGTTTATCTGCTCTGTTTCTGTATAGACTCCATCGGTTCCGCTAATCCATTTTGCCACAAGATAACGGCTGTCCTGCACCAGGTTTCCGTCCTCTGCAGCACGGTACAAAGCCAACAAAGCCCCTGGAAGCTGCTGGTTTCCATTTTCTCCTGTTTTAGAGATTTGCAGAACGCTCTCCTGGTTGAAAACGCAATATCTTTGAATATTTTCTGTAGCCTCTACCTGAATGATACGAGGATCCGCTCCGGCAAATCCCGAAGGCGGCTTCGTCTCTACCAGAACATACGTCTGCCCCACTGGGAGATAATCAAAACGCTGTATCCCTTCAACCGTCAAATAGGAGGCAGCCCTGTCGTTTATCTGCGGCAAAGAATGGTAATCAAACTGATATTCAAATATAAAGTCTCTTCCTTGTCTGTTCTCCTGCTGTCCATAGACTGTGACCCGAATCTCTTTCCCGTCTGTAGTGCGAAACTGTAACTGTGCTGTGGTTGGAAAACTGCTTTTTATTCCTCCCGCGGCAGCTGGGCCTATCTCCGTACATGTAACCAGTTTGGCCTGATAATTCCTATCATGCATTTCCCAGGATACCACTTCTCCTTCTGTTCCAAAGTCCCGATACATCTCCTCAAATGCAGGGATAAATCCGGCATATTCACGAAAGTCGCTGCTTTCCCATGCAAATACCGGGGCGGTTTCCTCATACTGTATGACCCCATCCTTGATAACAATCTGGCCCTCAGAATCTATCTTAGCAGGATATAAATGGAAGGCTGCTCCTCTAACCCTTTTTCTGCGGCCATTTTCTAAGGTATATTTTTCTACTTCCACCTTTGTGTGATCGTTATACATCATAATACATTGCACCTCTGTGGTGTTTTTTACCTGAATCTTTACAGGAGAAGCAGGAATAAATCCGCTGGGTGTCTTTGTCTCTTCTAAGAGATACTCTCCCAAGGGAATCTCCTCCAGCAAAACAGGCGTATTCCCTGTCATCCACTGTATTTCTTGAGTATGATCTTTCTTGTTCAAAAGCACCAGATTTGCACCTGGCAGTTGAGTCTGGCTATAAGTTCCTTTCCCTTCTGTCATGGTTCCAATTACCTTCCATCGTCCTTGAGAGTCCAAATTTTGCATGTCCAAAATGTCATACGTATAGCTGGCAGTTCCATCTATTTTGCCAACCATTATCTTTGTCGCCTCATCTACCATCTGGACAGTCTGAACTTTATTGGTCTCCTGGATGGTGATTCCAGTAGGGAATCCTTTTTTGTATCCTTTTGGCGCTGTCACCTCCTCTAAAATATAAGTCCCCTCTGGTATCCTTTTTAAGAGATCCTTTTGCCCCTGTGTTAACTCATTGTGAAATGGATCGTTCACTGAGCTTTCCCCTGTTACCCAGGAGTTTTCCAGAATATATTCTTCTCCCTTCCGATGCCAGATAAATGTTTTCTCTCCTATGCGATATGAATTTTCAGAATATGGTATTATGAGATCCTGAAACTTATTTCGTACAAAGTCGCCATTGCGGTCATAAAGAGGGGTCCTTGTGTGGTATCCTCCCTCGCTTTTCTGGAAATACCGCACCATTCCATATCGGTCTAACACCGGAGTTACCAGCTTTTCAAACTGTCCCACATTGTCAACAAGCAAAACCTGTCCGTCTAAATTTGTTGATGGTGCGTGACTCAATTCTCCGTTTTCTGATTTCCAGGTTCCTGTAATGTAGGACGTCTCCTCCCGCCCTTCTTCCAGTGTCGCTGTACGGAAGGTTGTAATCTTGTCTCGTCCTGTTATAATTCCATACCGATCCCTGGCTACATTGACAGGCCAGACAATCACACGCTGTTTTCTCTTGCCGCCTATGCCGTTTTCTTCCTCCAAGACATAGGCCATTCCCGTATCTGGATCTACCAGGCTGTCTCTGTTTCCTTCCTGGTCCAGGTGATACATCAAAGTCCCGTCCCCAAACGTGTAGTTTCCATTACGGTCCCGCTGGAGTTTGGCAAATTTACCAGTAAATCTTTTGTCCGCCTGAGAATAGGACAGACACGTCAAATCGCCTCCTGCTAATTCCAGATAAGGCGTTCCTCCCCGAAAAACAACAATGGAATCCTGATATTCCTTTTTTTCCATATGTAACTTATCAAAATCGTAATACAAAATATCTGTGTCTTCCCGTTCCGTTTTTTCGGATGTCCATACCACTGCATCGTCATCTATCTTATGCAAAAACTCTGTCCTGCTTCCCGCATAGCCCTTTTTCACATACATTCTGGTAACACTCTGATCCGCAGCTCTCTGGATGATCAGGCCACTGTACGTAAAATCTCCGCCTTCTAAAGAAGGCTCTAATTCCAATCCCTCAAATAACGTCATCACAGCCCCTGCCACGTATAGATTTTCATTGTCTGAAACTTCCCGCTTCCTGGTGATAGTTCCATATCCGGCAAACAAAGGTCCATGATACGCAATCGTTACATCCTCTCCTTTCTCCTTTAAAGACTGCAGATATTCCAGCGTCCCTTTTTTCCATGCGTATCCCTGATAATCTCCATTTAAAAAGGCGTATTCATAATCAGCATTATTTCCAATCTGAGTCAGACTACCGTCAATCCGTCCGCTAATCTGCCAGGTAACTTCTTTACTTTCCGCTCTGTCCTTTAATTTCCCCACTTCTAGCTTTATGGGCTCATTCTCAATGTAAATCCTTGCCAAGTCTATGGAATCATGGTCTAAAAGAGAATGATAAATGGTGGCTGCCACATACTCCCCCTGATTTCCCTCTTTATAATAAGTGACCTTGTCGCTGTAAATTTCCATGGCAACCGGCTTCGTTCTGACATACCCTGCCGGAGGTTTCATTTCAGCAAGCACATACGTTCCGGCCTCAAGAGGTTTGGGGGTTACCAAATATCCTGTATTCTGATTCCCATTTTCTCCTTCCATATTCCCATTTCGGACGGTCGCATATGCCTCGAATTTACTTTTCCTTACACCCTCCTCGTTTATCATGCAAATCTGCTTTTCTTCCCTGCAGATCGGCGTCCCTGCAGGCACCAGACCAGTATATAAGTTTCCAGGTCCCCTATTATAACCACTCAGAAGGTTTCCCCATCTGGCCATGGGTGTAATGTGGGCGGCTCCCATGCTTTCCAAAAACTCTTTGCTTCCCGAAATTAAAGTATCCTTCTCATAAAACTTTACCTTTCCTGTTCCATTATGGGATTCCTCCCGCTCTGCACCATAGATGCAAAAAATTGCCTCGTCGTGAAGAATGTTCTCATGTGTTTCGGAATCCAGTTTTTCAATTCTTAATCTGGTCCCATAAGAAAGATTCCTGAATTTCACACGGGCGAAGCCGTGATAGCTGCTTTCGCTTAAATCCTCCGGCTGATTCTCTTTTTCTGGATCAGGAGCTGCCAGACTCCAAGGAACCAAAACCGGAGAATAGCGCCCGTCATAAGCTGTCTGAATCCCTGTCATCGTAGGAACCTGATCTTTATAGTACCACCCGAATGGATTCTTTTTAGTAGTTACCCCTCCATAAAACTTCACTCCATCTGCAAACCCCCCAGATTCAGAGTGGGACTCGGCGTCAGGCCCTCCAAATGGATAAATCTGGAAACTCCCGTCATGATTATGACCGTTCACCACTCTGTCTTCCTCACAAAAACGAATAAAATATTTGTCCATCATATCTTTGGGAGCCATCTTTGCATCATACAGATAGTGACTGCTCATCTCTTCCGGATACTGGCTGGATGCATTTTGATCTGCATAGACAGAAGGAATCGCAACCTCCTTCGGCGCATCAATCTGATAATGGCGGTTTGGAAGGTCGTGCAAGTTAGCATATTTGGGCTGCTGTTCCACAACTACATACGTCCCATAGGGAAGGTATGTGGAAATACCAAAACACGCCTCATCTCCTGCCAGATCCGCGCTTAACGTCGTTTTATCTTTGTCCTTTCCTCCGTTTTCTTCTGAATCCCACTCTATGGCATAGATCTGATCCAGATCATAGGTAAAAAATGGTTTCAGATAATCCCTGGCTTTCTCAATCGCATGAAAAAGCGCCTCGTCATACCTCTCATCTCCATAAATTAAATCCTCTAAAGCTCCCGCCTGACTTTTAAGCCGCTTTACTTCCTCTTCCAGATACCAATTAACAGCAAATTGCCGTACCATATCTGAACTCTTTTTATTTTCCAGTGCAAATCTTGTCCGGTTTCTCTCGTTGCCCATAGGGCGGTGAGAGGTATAAAGGGGGTTGTGATCCTTCCACTTATCCTCATTTGCAGTCTCAATGGCGTTGAAAAATTTTCTGTAATTATATACCTGAACTTCCCGTTCCTTATCCCCATCCTCCATAGAAACTGTGATCGTCTCAAGTATGGGCTTGTAATGATTGTCCGTATTCTCCTTCCTACAGCCCTTTGTATAAAAATTAGGAACTAGCATAAGACTGTCTTTTTGGAAATTTTCTACATCAATCTCCTGTCCCCACTGATCCTGCCACACAATTCTGCCTTCCTTATCCCGATACAAACGCTCCAGATTACTTTTTAAATAAATGCAGAAGCGGAAGTTCTCCAGTTTTTGTTGATTTGCTCCGTCTTCCTCATCTGGACGTTTCTTTATATCTTTTGTTACTTGAATCGTCTGCCTGATAATCCTTTCTTGAACAGAAATCGAATGTTTTCTTGTTCCCTCCCCCGGCTTTCCTTCTCCGTCTTGCATAGGGGAAATCTGTCCCGGGTAGGTAAATGAGACAAATCGGATATAAGAGCTTTCTTTCGCTGCAGAAGGCGGAAATGCGCTGGCTCCTGCCCCCTGAACGTTAGCCAGATAATCGCTGTAAAACATGGTCCTCCCATCAACGGTTATTTCCTTTTCTCTGGTAACGACCCGAAAAGTTTCTGTGACAGGCGTCTTGGTTTTGTTCCAGTCTGTCCGGTTCTCTACGTGGACGATGTAGGACTGTGTCTCAGGATGGTAAGAGGCTTTCAAAGGCGTCAGTTCATACTCGCTGGTGATTTGTTCCTTTTCTCCATAGATAAACTCTCTCTCATATATAGGAATTCGATTTCCGTCCCCGTCCAGGCGGTATTGTCCTTCCTCATACTGTTCGTACAACGGTCTGTATACAGGTTCCAGATACTCCTCTATCCTCTCTGGGAATGGAATTTCCCTCTTTGCCTTTTGGGGGCATAAAATAACCGCATATCCTTTTTCTATCTCAAACTCGCCTTCCTGATAAGAGACAAAAGTATGGCGTTCTCCCATTGTGTCTGTCTGAATCGGGATTTTGAGATATAAGGTATTGGTGGCCTCTTCATAGATGCAAGAATTTGATAGGCGCTCATAATCATGAAACACCACTGCCTGATACTGTCCGTTCTCCTTCCAGATTTTATGAACTGCCCCGCTGTCCCAAAACGAACAGAGCGAAAACCATTCCAGAATCTCCTCTATGAGTTCCTGGTTGGTGGCCCCTGACAGCTTTAGCACAGACCACGGCCCATGCTCTCCTGTTTCTGGGTTCAAAAGGGAATATCCTTTCTGTTTTAACATGGAATTTGTTTCTTTCTTCACATAGTTCACATCAATAGATTCCTCATCCTCCCACTTTTCCAGATTGACATCAGGCTCTGCCTCCTTTGAAGGATAGTAGGCCAGACGGTTTACTACACGGTAGGATCTGGAAACCGGATGATTCGTATCCCATATTATATTTCCCACAGAATCCCTAAGAGGAATGTAGTTCCCCTCTTTATCCAGCTTATACTCCCCTTCCTGTGCCAATTCATACTCCCCAGTTTCCACCAGATGGGAACCGATCACCACGGAATCTGTGCTTGTGGTCTCTTTCTGGCTGGATCGGTATATGTTTGTTCCTTCGGGATATCCGCTGATGATCAGATCATAACCCTCTGCTGTGTTTTCACAAGTAACCTGAAACTCCATCCAGGACCCGTCATGCATATCAACAGGATGGCTCATGGCAGTGGTTGCCTCTGCTTTTCCTATAGTAGAGATGTCCGCCTTGTCTGTATGTACATTTGTAACTTCTCTGTCTGCTCCATAGACAGACAGTTCATAGCCCTCCGATCTGGCAATCTCTTTGATATAATATTGTCCCAAAATTAACGGATGACCTACCCAAGTCATCACTTTTCCGTCTGACTGTCCTTCTTTCCATATAGGGCTTTCCTCTGTATATGCCAAAAACGAGGCGTCTCCCTTTTTGTTGGTAGTAGCGACACAAGTCAAATCATCTTTTCGATAAATCAGTCCTGTTTTCCCATCTGGATGGCAGATATCACTTGCAGCATAAAGTCCATATACCGCTCCTTCCAGCGTCGCATCTCCCTGGCTCTCCCCCTCTCTTAGCTCCAAATCCTTTTTATTGATATGGACTTCTCCCTCTGTCCTGTGATCCCATACCTGAAACAGATAGCCCACTCTGTCTGGTGTTCCAGAAGGTTCCACCCACTCTACATCATCTTCTATAGGCTCTGGCAAAAGCCCGCCTCCATTCCATCTCCTTAAATCCTCAGTTTTATGAAATCCTTTGTCCTGAAATCCTGCATCCCTATTTATAATAACCTCTCTGTTCACGAATTCGCATTGTGCCCCTGCTTCTGAAGAAGTCATACGTATCACAGGAATTTTTTCATCGTCAGCATGAAGTCCATGTTGAAGGTAACCATATCTGGCCTGGTTTTCTCTGACAGTATAGTCATATTTCAAATGGATAAATTTCTCATATAAATAGTCCCGATCCTCCCGCATCATTTCCAGACCTTCGCCTTTTTCCATCCCATGGAAATCCGTCTCTTCCTCACACGCTTTAATCAGCGCCTCCCATTGACTTTTAAGCTCCTCATTAGCACTCTCTATAGCTTCAATCTCGTCGGAATTATCTTCCTCCTCATCTTCCGACTCTTTGGGAACCTCCATATACTCTGGTTCCGGATGTCCGTCACAATAGGTCTTCGAATAATGGTACTTCTTTTGATCTGTGTGGGAAAAGCTTCCATCACTGTCTGTCACTGCCTCTGAGCAAATCTTAAAATTATCCCAGGCAGCAGGTTTTGGAGTCATCTCCTCCAGCTCCAAATCCTCCTCTGTCTGATTCTCTTCAAACGCCTCCAGTACCTGAAACACCGCATCTTCCAAAGGCTGTCTTGTCTCAGCACAAGACTTCGTCAGTTCCACACCATAATGAGAAATAAATGTTTCCAGATGACGGTAAATACAAACCTGCGGCCCTTCTGACTCCATGGAATTTGCTTCTGGCTGAAAAGATAACTGAATGTAAAGCTTCGCCTCATAAGGTCCTGACGAAATCATAGCCTGTATTGTACTTCTGTCTCCGTCAGGAATAAAAAAATTCAGCGATGTGGTATTTTGAGCCAGTCCTTTTAACTCATGGGGCAGAACCGCAGATACTGTTACAGGGCTTTGAAAATTTCCTTCATAAGAAAACTTCATCTTCCCTCCATCCACAGATTTACTCCATCCTTCGCTGCTCCCCTCGAAAACCCAGTTTAATCCTGCTAACTGAGGATTGGACGAAATATCAAATTCCACGCTCCAGATTCCCTCTTTTAAAGTCATAGACTGAGGCTTTCCAGAAAAGGGGGAAGAAGAACACCATTCTGGAAGGCCGTTTCCACCGTGATCCACATTCTCTACAAATTCCTTCAGAGTTTTCCACCTCTCATAAGTGCCTGCCACATGCTTATCCACAAGTTTGGCCACAGAATCCGCACTTTCCCATCCATCCTCCATAATTGCCCACACCGCTGCCTGAACAGCGGCGTAGGTGGCATTATCTGCACTGACTGACCCATTCGTGTCAAACCAGGAACATAGGATGGCCAGCTTCTCATAGTCTTCTTTACTCTTGATATATGGAATGTCAGAATCGTTGATATTGGTCAAAAGAGGACTTGCCGTAACCGTATTTCCCATGTGATTTCTTGGAGAAATACAAAATGTCATCTGATACCCGTCTGTCCACCGATACAGCCAGTTCCGGTTTCGTCCATGGAGAACCTCTGAGCCATTGGTCCATATATTTTTCCCTCTAAACGTAGAGGCACGGCTGACAATGAAATTTGTATGAAGTCCTGTGAGAATCACAAGCCCTAAGCACCAAAGTGCCAGGCAGCCAGATAACAAGCGACCTTTTCTTTTCTGTTTCATACCAGCTTATCCTTTCTACCTAAGCACTACAACTCCATTCTCTATCCAGGCTCCGTCTTCATTTACCAGGTATCCGTCTGGCGTGTTTTTTCCACGGAATAAAGCGCCTTTCGTTCCATCTGAAACTGGATTAAAATAATAGCATCGCTTTTTTCCGTCAGCTCCAGGTATCCAGTACCACCCTGTAACCATATGCCCCATTGTATTGTCGGATATGGGGCTCAAATAATATTGATTATTATCTGTGTCTGTATACCATCCAGTCATCATATAGCCCTCCTGGTCGAATCGAAACCAATCTGCCCGGTTCTGCCCCTTCTCTGGATCTGCATATGGATTGTAGACATAAGCCCATTGGTTTTGATATCCTTGTGTTCCTGATGAAAATTTCCACCTTTTATCGGTTCCCTGCGTCCAATCGCCTGTCACGCTTCCCTTTGGCGCAGCAGAATGGCCGCTCCCTGCAAGCGTGGTTCCCACCGAACTTCCTCCCGTTCCTTTTCCCGGACCTGTCGTTCCCACATAGCTGCCTTTGCCGCCTGAACTCGCAGATGTGGTCCGGTCTACGACTTTCAGATTTAAAATCACATTACAGGTATCTGTGCCTCTTTCATCTGTGGCATAAACTGTCGCCGTCTTTTTCGTCCATTCTGCATTTGGATCAAGGACAAACGTTATAACTCCAGTTTGGGAGACTGCAACCAGTTCCGGGTTCGAAGACTGATAGGTAATAGTTTTCTTTTCAGGGTAAGAAAACGCCAGATTCTGTTTTTCCCCGTTCCCTGACCAGGTGAAAGTTGGATTGCTTCTTTTTCCTGTCTTAGTGAGCACCAGGTCAAAGATTACATCCTTTTGGGAAAATTGTATGCAGTCTGTCTGAAGATTCAGGGTTATCTCTGCAGTATCCGAAATTCCATTGTCTTTTGCCACAGCGAATACCTGAACCGTTTTAGACGCCTTATACGGTGGATGTTTCAACGCCTCCTTGATCCAGAGAGCATCCTTTCTGGGTGTGACGAGGCCGTCCTGAGTGATTTCCAGCACGTCTGGTTCTGATACAGACCATAGAATCTCCCTGTCATAAGGGCTGTAGCTTTCCTCTGGCGTACATTCCGGACTTAAACTACATTTCAATGTAATCGGCTCGAATCCCAATTCTTTTATTGTCTTTGACTGGCTGTCCCCTGCCTTTGTTAAAGATAAATCTCGGGAAATCTTCTGTTTGTCAATCTGAATGTTTTCCGGGTGAATCACAGTCTCATCCTGTGTCACAAAGCAGATCGTAACATGGCATTCTGACGAAACAAGACCATGAGTGCGGTCTTCTGACGTGGCGGTTATAGTCTCTGTATACATGGCTGAGCCGTCAAGTTTTTTGTAAGGATCCTCTTTTTTCTTCTGGTTGTCCTGATTGATGATATTCTGAATCCAGGCTGGACATGCCTTCCCCTCTGAATCATAGCGGATTCCCACAGACACATTCTCTCCGTGTTCTCCGGCTGGAGATAAGGTAATAATCTGCTGACTTTCCTGGTCCTTCCACGTCACATTTTTGTAAAAAGGCTGTTGTGGAAACAGCATGGCCGACAACACCACAGGCTCTGTGCAGCTTATGCTTTCCTCTGGAGCCTTCCGATCTCCTGTTAATTTTCTGGTGACTGTAAAGGTAAGATTGCTCTGATTTAAGCTCAACCCTTCCACACGCCTGGTAGTCTGATCTAAAATCTGAAATTGAACGGTTACCTTGGCATTTCCATACACAGGATGTTTATCTAAAGAACTTTTGGGATTTGTCATCGCTGTGACGACAGCGCTTTTTTCATAGATAGTTGGTTGAATGATTTCCTGATACTGGTTGTCTGCCTGTATCTGAATTTCGCGATGTAAGATTTCCTGAATAAAAGAGCCTGTAAGATTGGGAAGAACTCTGGCGTCATCTGTTGTATACCCTTCTGGGACCGTCAGCTCAAGAAGGTCCGAATCATCTACAGACCACTTCATGGTCCTGTCTGCAGTATCTCCATAGCCATTATGTTCTCCATGAATAGAAATGGGATGGACTTCTATCGAAGCATCCGGTGCTCCGTTAATATATCGGTCTATCAGCTTTCCCTGACTGTTTCTCACTTCGGTCCGGGTTTCTGGTTTTTTCCGGTCTCCGCTTCTTGTATGAACCACAAAAATCTCTGTCTCTTCTGGGGAGACGTTTAAACGAGTGGTAACTTTTTGATACTGCACATTGATCTCTGTGTCCCTGCCTGGCATAAGGAAGGTGTATCCACCTCCTGACATATAGTTCATAGAAATCTGCTGCCCCTCCTCGTCAATATAGGTAGGCGGTTTTGCCATCCCCTCTTCATTCTCGTCCACTACCATCTGATACCGGTGATCACCTTTATTCTTTGGCGCCGTAACCACCGTTACTGCGATTCCAGGAGCCACAGCCCCGCCATGGTCCTTATCAATCGTCCGGTAAAAGGACTGATTTCCATTAGGAAGAGCGGTAAGCAATGCCACGTCTGTGTCATACGTTCCGTTAGCATTTTTAGCGTCAATTCTCGGAACCGATAACAGATATCCAGTTACAGGCTCTCCCTGATATCCAGGCGCGAAATGGTCCAGACGAAAGCGCAAATCTTTGGCTGCTCCCTGGGCCGTATATTCATTCCCCAATTTTCTGGTGATAACAGACCGCACCCCTTCTTCTAACTCTTCATAAAAATACTGGTCCCTGCTCCCTGTTTCCGTCGCTCCAGATACAATGGAATATCGGGTCTCATTGTCTGTCCAGTAACCAATGTGAGCCGATTTTGAATAAGAATTATCTCCGTCAATTCTGGAACCAAATACGACTTTTGCCTTTCCGGGCGTATTCGTAAACAGATAGGAAAAATTATCATTTTTCTCTGTTCCATAGGTAAAGGCGGCCCTGCTGTGTCTCGTACCGAGAAATGTTCCTTCACAGGCAGAAGCCCCTTGATTTGTCCTGGAAATATCTCCTGCAAAACGGGCCAAAACCAGATTCCCACTTTCATACAATCCCACAATTCCTCCTACGGCTCTGGAACCGTTCCCTCCAATAGTTCCGTCCACATAAGAATTGTATACATTGACCTGATCCATATTTCCGGCGATTCCTCCCACATATCCTTTCCCTTGGATTCGATTAGAAGCCCCGTCCTGAGTGTATGCAGTATTATCCACCAGATCTGCCCTGCGAGTCTTTCCCGAAATGCCTCCCACATATCCGTTCTCCCCCAAGGACTGAATCACTATACCATCTGCTGTGCAGTTTTCCACGATTACACGTCCCGTTTGGCCGTCTGTCATTCCAGCAATTCCTCCCGCATGTCCCTCTGACTCATCTTCTGCAAAAAGGAACCCAGACACTGTCACGTCATAAATTGTGGAATCGCCCAGAATCGTCCCTGCTAAAACCCCAATACAATCTAAACCACAGATATCATCTGCCTGAACCTTCAGATGCTTGACCACACCTCCATCTATAACGCCAAACAGTCCAATATTTTTTAATGGTTTCCCAGGATTTAAAATCTTCAGGCCATAAATGGTGTTTCCATTTCCATCAAAAACGCCCTGGAACGAATTAGGATTTCCACTTTTCATTTCCTCCCCGCTTCGATACCATCCAATAGGATTCCAACTTCCAGAATTTATGGAAAGACCTCCCAGATCAATATCATTTGTCAGTTCAAAATAGGTATCTTTATAGGACTGGCCAGAAGCAACGGACTCAGAAAGCCCCATAAGCTGAGATATGGTACTGATTTGAAACGGTATCTCTTTAGAACCGTCTCCCGGAAAGTCCATGGCCCCACCCCAATCTTCCCAAAGGTCTCCTACATACTCTTTCTCTTCAACAAATCGAAAAGATTTTGCTGCAACCGTTGACATGGTTTCTAAAAGACTGAAGCTGGGAGACTTATCTGGCGCAGCCATACTGTCTGTGGCTATAGGAATAGCCTCTGTTGACATTGGCAGCAGGAGTCTTAGCCCAATAGCGGTTGTCAAAATCCACTTCCACTTCTTTTTTACTTTTTCCATATAATCATGCTCCTTTTCTCTCTAAGTTTGTCAGCCCTTTTGTGGGAGAACAAATGCAGGTCGAATCCCTATCGAACCGCCCGTTCCCTCTGAATCGACTGACTGCGGACGGATTGATCCGTTTTCTAAATCTACAAGATACACACTCTTTAAATCTTCCTCTATCCCATTCCCCATAGGCGTCCTGAGCCAGTAGCCTCTGGAAAAAGTACTGCATTGGCTTTCTGGATTTTCCTCTGCTCCTGACTGCGGCATCACACCAAACCGCCACAGATACTCCTTATAGTTCAAGGCCTCATCCATGGATAAAATAAAAAACTGGTCTGTCATATGCTGGCTCCCTATATAAAATGTTTGAAGATCCGTTCTTTGTAACTGGCTGAAACTACCTTGTCTCGTCTGTCCCATACAGCTTCGCGTAACCCCGGTATCCACCCATACGCTCTTAATATCTTCCCTCTCCTGGCTCTTCAGCCACTGACGAACGTTTGAGTATTTGTAATCGCTGGAATCCCCAAAATTTGCGATTGGCCCAGGATAATACCGATAATCATAGCTACCATCTTCCTGCTTTTCATATGCATAAAAAGAACCCACATCCGCCGGAATTACAACATCACACAAAAACAATGCCGCCCTCTTCTCAGAGGTATTTCCAAGTCCATAATTCTGGTCAATGCAGCGAAATATATACGCTTCTTCCCCCAGCTTTCGGAGCACTGTATCCCCTAATTTCCAATGTTGTTTTTCCTCACCTTCCTCCTTTGGCCTGTCTATAAGCTCATTCTCGTCCTCTTTCCATGTTACAGAAAACCTTACCTTATAATAAATATCCTCCCCCTGTTTCTCGGTTTCCTCCAGCGTACTGGAGTAGTCCACAAAATCCCCATAAAAACTTTTTAAAACCGTCCCTTCCGGCACATAGTTCCTGCCGGTAATGTGAAATTCCCCTTCCCGTTTTCCCTCCCTGCGGCATTGCCCCGCAGCCGATAAAATCTGCCTGTCATTCTCCAGGCGGTTTCCGATAAGTTCTCCCATGGCTCCATAAGAACATGGGCAGGAACAAGTCAAAAAAACTGCAGCGGAAACAGACAAGAAGATGCCTCTTTGTTTTCTGCTTTTCATAAGCCTCCTTATATTCATTATTTACTGGCGATTGTGAATCAATTTTTTATTTCGTAAACACCAATCTATTACCAGAAATCGCAGAAAAATTACATAGAGCTGACCATAGTCATCACCTCCTGCTTTTTAACTTGACTAATTGAAAAAGTGAAATATAAAACAGCCTCCAGATTAATCTCCACTTTCACAACTGCCTATCATCATAAACAAACATTGAATCTGCGGTGAAATACCGCTCAGGAATATAGAAATCCCAGAATCCCAGCAGACTATAGACAATCTGCTGATACATATTTAGTATACGATCGAATCCTCAATCCGTCAAGAACAATTTTTCCAATTCCCAAATAGCCTCAGTTCATGAGGCAGTCTGATAAGTACTTAGAGAACGCCAGTACTTAGGCGCTTCTTTCTAGCGCCTTATGTACTGCTGCGTCCTCCTTGTAGAAAAAACGTACTTTCTTATTTTCTCATCGTCACCTCAACCTGCTTATATGGAATCACAATTCCTTCCCTGTCAAAAGCCAGCTTTAACTCTTCCGTTAATTCCCATTTTACATTCCAATAGTTCTCGGTATCCACCCATCCTCTGGCTCCGATTATGATTGCATTTTCTCCCAGTTCGTCTACAAATACAATCAAATCCTCATCCTTTGTGATCAGTGGGTGATTCTCAAACAGACCCAGAAGGATTTCTTTAGCCTTTTTTATATCGGAGTGGTATCCGATTCCAACTTTTATCTGCAGCCTGCGTTTCTCTTGGGCCGTCACATTGGTCAAGTTGGTATTGGACAGGTTTCCATTTGGCAAAATTACCTGCCGGTTATCTACGGTATTTAAGGTCGTATACACGAGACCAATCGCAGACACCGTGCCTTCTTCCTGTCCGCACACAATATAATCGCCTACCTTAAAGGGCTTTATTAAAAGAATAATCACCCCTCCGGCAAAATTTCCCAACATATTCTGCAAAGATAAACTAAGCGCCAGACCTGCGGATCCCAGAAGCGCGATAATGGAGGCAGAACTGATTCCCAATTTATCCGCTGCAACAAAAATGGACAAGCTGCAGACAAGAACATACACCATGGACAATAGAAATTTCTTGAGCGATATTTCCATCTCCATCCGTTCAAAGCTTTTGGAAAGCATCTTCTGTACCGTTCTGGCAATGTGAAAGCCTATGGCAAGAATCAGCGCTGCCATCAAAAGACGGTATCCCAGCCTTGTCAGTCCCGGGATCCAGCTCTTCATAGTTTCTAAAATTTGATTGGGGAGAAGACGTTGTAAGTCCTGATGAACCTCCTGAGAAAGCTCCAATGTCTCTGTTATTGTCTGAGCCTCATTCCAAACAATCATAAATCTCTGTTATAACTCCTTTTTATTTTAATTTTCCTTTACCCTTTCCTCCTTTGGTCTCTTTTACAGACTCTTCCTTTACTGGAGTGCATGTAAAAATCTGAACTCCTAACGGTGCCAGGTCGATGACGATGGATTCTGCTCTCTCATCGCATTCCTCTTTTTTTGAAGTTTTCGCTCTTGGATTGCCCACGCCGCTGCCGCCAAAAGCAGGGTCTTCACTATTGAAAATTTCTTTATATTTTCCGTGGAACGGCACGCCTACCTGATACTTTTCATGGGTCACTGGAGCAAAGTTGCACACCACCAGCAAGGTCTCTTCTTTCTTCTTCGTCTTTCTTAAAAATGCCACGATATTTTCCTGACCATTAGAGCAGTTGATCCATTCAAAGCCATCTGGGTGGAAATCCTGTTCATACAAAGCCGGATAAGAGCGGTATAACTGGTTTAACGCTTTTACATATTCTTTTGTCTGTTTATGAAGATCATATTCTAAAAGATTCCATGGCAGACTTTCATTTTCGTTCCACTCAGAGAGCTGGCCCATATCCTGTCCCATAAACAAAAGTTTCTTGCCTGGATGAGTCATCATATAGCCATAGGCAGTCCTGAGATTGGAGAACTTTGCCTCCAGGGTTTCCCCTGGCATCTTTCCCGCCATGGAAGCTTTTCCATGAACTACCTCGTCATGGGAAAATACCAGTACAAAATCTTCACTGTACGCATACAGCATACTGAAAGTCAGCTCTCCATAATGATGGCAGCGGAAATAGGGATCATACTTCATATATCCAATAAAATCGTTCATCCAGCCCATATTCCATTTGTAGTCAAATCCCAGCCCATTTTCCTTTACATCTCCTGTGATTTGAGGCCATGCCGTAGACTCCTCCGCAATCAGAACAGCTCCCGGGATTTTCTTTT
Organism: uncultured Hungatella sp.; assembly: GCA_910579515.1. Classification (GTDB taxonomy): domain Bacteria; phylum Bacillota; class Clostridia; order Lachnospirales; family Lachnospiraceae; genus UBA3402. The sequence goes on along the minus strand of CAJTUV010000030.1, from coordinate 4,913 downwards.
TAAAGATGGAATTCAAATGTTTCAAAAATTCCACTGCTTCCAGATTCTCGTGTCCGCCATAGATATTGGCAACCCACTCTCCTGCATTTTTCCCATAATCCAGATACAACATAGAGGCCACAGCATCCATACGGATTCCATCTGCATGGAATTTATCCGCCCAGTAAAGACAGTTCGCAATCAGGAAGTTGGAAACCTGGGGTCTCCCGTAGTTATAAATTAATGTTCCCCAATGGGGGTGAGAGCCCTGTCTGGGATCTGCATGTTCATATACGTGAGTCCCATCAAAGCAGGCAAGCCCGGCCAGATCTCTTGGGAAATGGGCAGGAACCCAGTCTAAAATGACTCCAATCCCTTTCTCGTGCATATAATTCATAAAATATTGGAAATCTTTTGGAGTTCCATAACGGCTGGTTGGGGCATAATAACCAGTAACCTGATACCCCCAGGATGCATCCAGAGGATGCTCCATCACAGGAAGAAGTTCTACATGGGTGTATCCCATATCTTTCACATATTCTGCAAGTTTCTCAGCAATCTCTCTGTAATTATAAAACTCACTGCCTGTAATCTCATTGCCCTCTTCATCTATGGAAATCGGTTTACGAATCCAGGAACCAAGATGAACCTCATAGATTGACATGGGCTTGTGTTTTCCATATTCCTTTTGGCGGTTTTTCATCCAGCTGTCATCATTCCAGGCAAACTGATTCACATCCCAGACAATCGATGCATTGTTTGGCCTTAATTCTCCATATGTCCCATATGGATCAGACTTTAACATCGCATCTCCATTGGCAGCCTTTACTTCATACTTATAAATCGTTCCCTCTTCTAATCCGGGGATAAACAGCTCAAAAACACCGGAATCTCCCAATTTTCTCATCTGGTGGCGGCGTCCGTCCCACAGGTTAAAATCTCCCACAACGCTGACCCGCATAGCGCATGGCGCCCACACTGCAAAGTAGACTCCTTTTACCTCCTTGATAACTTTTACATGGGAACCTAGTACCTCATAGATATCATAGCAAATTCCCGCCTCAAACTGTTTTAGCGCTTCCTCCTTAATCTGGGGAGCATAGGCGTAAGGGTCTGCAATCTCCTGAACAACATCACCGTCAAAAGTAACAAGAAGCATGTAATCTGTAACCGTCTTTCTTGGAATCAGCACGGCGAAAAAGCCCGTCTCATCCGCCATCTCCATCTCGTACTTCTTCCCAGAGGACGTAAGTTTGACGGAAACAGAAACCGCGGTCGGAATAAAGGTCTGAATGAGTAATCCCGCCTCTGTTACATGAGGTCCCAAAAACTTATGGGGGTCACAGGATTCAGAATAGACCAACTCCTCAATCCCTGCCCAATTCATCATATTGTATAATATCTTGTCCATAGAAATTCCCCCTCGTAATGATAATCTTTAGGAATATTCTACCATTATATTCAGAAAATATCAATAAAAACGGCATTATTTCATTGCTATTTACGGAGTATCTGAAGGAGCACAAGAATCGGAACACAAAATCTCCTCCCGATAATAGGCCAGCATTAAATCCACTGCTCTGCCGTAACTCTGTACGCCCTCTTCCTGGTTATTGAGCTTTAAATATGTATCATTCATTTGGTTGGACACTTCTGCCACCTTTCCCTCGTAGCGGTTCCAATAGGCATTATTCTCCTGCAAATCCTCAACCGCCTGAGACGGAAGCTGTATGTAAAGATTTCTGTATCGTTCTATATCCTGTTTTGCTAACGCGTTGCCTGCATAAATCCATCCCATCAAATAACCACTGTATTGAAAATAATCCTCTTCCGAATAGATACAGGCCAGATATCCGATAAAATTAGCTTCATCTTCCCGCATAAACCCTTTTAAATGGGAAAGTTCATGGCAAAGAGTGTGAGGAATATTGTATTCTGTCATCTGCCAGTTATAGTTAGCCTCCACAGTAAACGGAGAATAAATTCCACACAACTGCTGTATCGCCAAAATCCATGAAACAGTCACTGGTTTTGGTCTGGGATAATAGCCAGACAGTTGAGGATACCGAGTACCTAAATGCTCCATGGCCTTTTGTCCCTGCCTGGCCAGTTTCATTTGGCTGAATAAACTGCCAGACTCTGATTCCATAGCCGTCTCATTGATCTTTTTCACCAGATAAGCGCATAATTCTTCCAGTTCCTCCACAGAAGATTCTCTTGTCTGCAGCTCTAAATAACTTGAGAACGGCCTGCGGTAATAATTGATTCCGCAATTCATGGTATACAGGCAGGCGAGAAAGCCCATAAGAGCAAAAAGGCAGGAAACAATCTGCCTCCAGTTTTTATAGTGAAACAGAATCGAAATAATGGAAACGATTATGAGCAGATATAATCCAAATTCAACAACTGAAAAGGGCGCTATGCTGCAGATTCTTCCATAGATGCCTACAATGCAGGGATAGATGGTAACTGCATACCATTCTGCTAGTCCGCTAATCGTCCTGGCCATTATCTGCAAAACCCCCGAAATAAGAAAGAAAACTGCGCCCAAGATAACAAATTTATTCTTTTTCATCTGTCCTTACCTCTGTTCTGACACCTTTCGTACTGCTTCCATTATATCACACTTCCCCCTTATCCCACATCTAAAAATTTTCTTACCTTTTTCGAAAAGTCCTTGCAGAAAGACAAAAACTACTTTACACTAATAAGATATCACGTGGAAAGAAGGTTATTGATATTTTATGAGTAGAAAAAACGCTTCGAAAAGGGCAGATAACATAGAAAAGAAGCCATTTAACTGGAAAGAGGAGCTGATTAGCTGGGTTCAGATACTTGTCACGGCTGCAGTTATTGCCTTTGTATTAAACACCTTTATTATCGCCAACAGCCGGGTACCGTCTCCATCCATGGAGCCTACCATCATGACAAAAAACAGGGTAATTGGTTCACGTCTTTCTTACCAATTCGGTGATCCTAAAAGAGGCGATATTGCTATTTTTATTTTTGGATATGATTGTAAAAACTGCCACACTTCATATCAAACCACTCCAGAAGGCGTTTGCCCTGTGTGCAGCAGAGAGGACAAGAAAAACTCTGTGGTCTATTATGTAAAACGGGTAATCGGCATACCAGGCGATGTCATTGATATTCATGATGGGCATGTATACTTAAATAACTCGGAGACGCCGTTAGAGGAGCCGTATGTGGCAGACGAGATGGAGACGCCGGTTCCTCTCCATTACGAAGTACCCGAGGGCCATTACTTTATGATGGGGGATAACCGAAACAATTCCGCAGATGCCAGATTCTGGAGATACAGCTATATCAGCAAGGATGCTATGATTGCCAAAGTTTTATTCCGATATTTCCCCACAATCGGAAAAATTGAATAGACCATAAACACGAAAAAGGATGCCAGAAGGCATCCCTTTTCATGTTTACAGATATGCTTTTAGCAGCTCTACCTTATCCAGTTTCTCCCATGGAAGATCTAAATCGGTTCTTCCAAAATGCCCATATGCGGCTGTCTGTTTGTAGATAGGCCGTCTCAAATCCAGAATCTTAATAATTCCCGCTGGACGCAAATCAAAATTGTCTCGAATAATCTCTACCAATTTTTCATTAGATAGCTTCCCTGTACCGAATGTATCAACCATAACAGAGGTAGGATGAGCAACGCCTATAGCATAAGACAACTGGATCTCACACTTGTCAGCCAGCCCTGCAGCCACAATATTCTTAGCCACATATCTGGCGGCATAGGCTGCGGAACGGTCTACCTTTGTACAGTCCTTGCCGGAAAACGCGCCACCGCCATGACGGGCATATCCGCCGTAGGTATCTACAATAATCTTTCGGCCAGTGAGCCCGCTGTCGCCATGAGGTCCGCCGATTACAAATCTTCCTGTGGGGTTGATAAAAAATTTGGTATTCTCATCAATTAATTCTGAAGGAAGAATGGGATCAAAAACGAATTTTTTAATGTCCTTATGTATCTGCTCCTGGCTTACATCAGCATCATGCTGAGTAGATAAGACCACCGCATCCAAACGCACTGGTTTTCCGTTCTCGTTATACTCTACTGTCACCTGGCTCTTTCCATCTGGGCGAAGATAGGGAAGAGTACCATCTTTGCGGACTTTTGTCAGTTGAAGCACCAGTTTATGGGCCAGCGCTATAGGATATGGCATATACTCTTTTGTCTCATTGCTGGCAAATCCAAACATCATTCCCTGATCTCCAGCGCCGATAGCGTCAATCTCTTCGTCGGTCATCTTATTTTCTTTTGCTTCCAGTGCCTTGTCTACACCAAGAGCGATATCTACAGACTGCTCGTCAATCGCGGTAATCACTCCACAGGTATCACAGTCAAATCCGTATTCAGATTTATCATATCCAATCTCCCTAATCGTATTGCGGACAACCTTTTGAATGTCTACATAAGCTTTGGTGGTAATCTCACCCATAACCAGAACCAGTCCTGTGGTGGTAGCTGTCTCACAGGCTACACGGCTCATCGGGTCCTGCTCCAGCATAGCGTCCAAAATTGCATCAGAAATTGCATCGCACATTTTGTCTGGATGGCCTTCGGTTACTGACTCAGAAGTAAATAACAACTTCTCCATAAAAATTCCTCCTTTGAATAATAAAGAAAAGTCCGTAGCGAACTGCGGACTTGATATTGTGCAACCAAATCCTCTTATCGTTCGATTTCTCGCTCAGGTTGGCACCTTCCATCCGAAACTGGCTGGGGTTGCCGTGACTTCACAGATCCTTTGTATCTCCATCACTCTGAATAAGGGATAATTACGTACTTTTCAGTTTTATGTATCGTATTTATTCTACTGAAGTTATACCAACTTGTCAAGTAGTTTAAGAATCTTTCCGAAGTTAGTTGAAATAAAGCTTTTATCAAATGGTAAAACATGGTA
>CAJTUV010000029.1 GCA_910579515.1 uncultured Hungatella sp. | reverse complement strand
CGTGTTCGGGACTTTCACCCGTTAGAGCGCGCCCATGGCGCGCAAACCAAAAAAGAGAATCCCTTTTCACAGGATTCTCTCTTCTTTTCTTATAAATCAGAACCATTTAGACAGACGGTTCCTTTTTTACTATAAATCAATCTTACCGTTTTCTGATCCATTTACCACATAATAAGCAGCATGGTCTTCTGGTTTTACATAAAGCTCAATACTCTTAATCTCAACGCCTTCGTTCGCTGCTGCAAACGCGGCCTTTGCCTTATTCAAAACATCTGCTGTAGAAATTTCCTTCCCAGCAAACTGAAGAATAATCTTCTCTTCTTCAGTTTCTTTCTTAGAAGAGGTCTTTTTTGCTACAGCCTTTTTTGGCTCCTCTTCGTTCTTTGCATCCGCTTTTACAACCCTCTTCTTCTCAGCAGCCGGTTTTGCAGTCTCTTTCTTTGTTGTCGTTTTCTTTTCTGTATCCTTTTTCTCAGTGCTTGCCCGCCTGCCCGGCTTCTTTGGCGCTACTGTATCCACTGCTGGCTCTGCGACATTTTTCACTTCTTCTGCCATAGATGTATCAGCTGCGTTACTGCTTACCTTTACTTCATCCATCATTATTTCCTCCTAAAATTTCACTGGTTAAAACTATTCAAAAACCATCAAGTCTATTATTCTTTTGCCAAATTTGAACTTAACGTAGTATAAAACAATTTTTTCTATTTGTCAACCATAGAGCCCATTCCCTGAAATATTTTTCTCTCCTGAAACTGTTTCTGAATCGTATTTAGCACAACCTTTTTGTTTTTACTCCAAAGAGGAGAAATTAGCAACGCTTTTGGCCCGTCTCCGCTGATACGATGAATCACCACCGATTCTGGCAGTTCTGCGATACAATCAACGACCAAATCCGCATATTTTTCTAATGACAATACAGGAAAAGGCTCTCTCTCATACTCTTTCGCCAACTGGGTCCCTCTCAATATATGAAGAAGCTGCAGCTTGATTCCATCAACCGGAATATTTCCCAAATACCGAACCGTGTCAAGCATCATTTCTCTGGTCTCTTTCGGAAGGCCTAAAATCACATGAACCACTACGGTAATGCCAGCCGCCTTCAGCCGTTCATAGGCGTTCTCAAACACCGCCAGGGAATACCCCCTGTGAATCCGTTCTGCCGTATCCTCATGAATCGTCTGAAGTCCCAGCTCTACCCAGACCGGCTTTTTCTCCTGTAAACGCTTTAAAAGCTCCACTGTCTTTTCAGGAAGACAATCTGGCCGAGTCGCCACAGACAAAATGGCCACGTCGGGATGTTCTATAGCTTTTGTAAATAATGGTTCCAAATAAGAAACCGGAGCATAAGTATTGGTATAGGACTGAAAATAGGCGATATAGTTTCCACCCTCTGGCATTTTCTTTTCCACCTGTTTTTTCGCCTTTTCAATCTGCTGCCATACATCCTCATATCTTCCCTGCTCTTGGGCAAACTCTCCAGAACCTTTGCCGCTGCAGAACGTACAGCCGCCATATCCCGCCTTTCCATCCCGATTAGGACAGGTCATACCGCCATCCAAAGACAATTTGTATAGTTTTCTTCCAAACTCTTTCTTTAGTTCAAAATCCAGAGAATGATACGGTTTTTCTCCCCACATCATATCACAAATCTGGCCCGGCGTTTCTGCCTCTGCTTCTCTCCTTTTGCCGCCTTTTGCAGCTCCCTAGTTGGACATCTCATAATTCGGTACAAATGCTTCATGACAAATGCATAGGCTGGTATCAAAAATAAATCCGCCGCGATCCACGCCAATGGATTCGCAAAGCACACAGCCTTATATCCAAACAGAGGAACGAGACAAAAACCCATAACCGCACGGGCTGCCATCTCGCTGACTCCGGCCAGTATGGCAAGTCTGGAATACCCCAATCCCTGTATCATAAAGCGCACAATGTTCACCAGAGCGAGAGGAAAATAAAAAGCGGCGTTTGTCAACAAAAATTGCCTCGTATCTCTTAAAATCTCTGCCTCAGTCGAATTTACAAAAAGCAGAGCAATGGTATCGCTGAACAAGAAAATCACAACATAGGCAAGAATCGCATAGCCTGCTCCTAAAATTGTACAGTCCATGACTCCCTTTTCAATTCTCTGCAGTTTCTTCGCACCCACGTTCTGGCCTCCATACGTTGCCATCGTAGACCCCATTGCATCAAAAGGGCAACAGAAAAACATGCTGATTTTTCCAGCCGCTGTCACAGAAGCAACGGTTGCCGCACCCAGGGAGTTTACGGCTGTCTGCAAAACCACGCTTCCAATCGCTGTGATAGAATATTGCAGTCCCATAGGGATCCCCATGTTACATAAAGTCTTCATGGTTCTCACATCTGGCTTCCACTCATCGCCTTCCATCTTCAGAACAGAAAAATTCTTTTTCATATAGAAAAAACACAGTACGCCTGAGATTCCCTGAGAAATCACAGTAGCCCAGGCGGCTCCCGCTACTCCCATGTGTAAAACAAGGATTGTAAACATATCCAAAATCACATTCAGCACAGAAGAAATAAGCAGAAACAACACAGGCGTAGTGCTGTCTCCCATGGACCGGATAATTCCCGCCAGAATATTGTAAAGACAAGTAGCCGGAATCCCTAAAAAGATAACAAATATATATGCATAAGCACCGTCAAATATATCCTCTGGTGTCTTCATCCATCCTAAAATGCTTCGGCACATCAGACAGACAGCAAGCGTCATCACTACGGAAAAAATTCCGGCCAGCCATCCGCTGTTTGCAATATATCTGCGCATAGCCTTTTCATTTTTCTCTCCAAAACTTTGAGCCACCGGTATGGAAAATCCATTGCATACGCCAATGCAAAATCCTACAATCATAAAGTTAATGGATCCCGTAGAGCCTACCGAAGCCAAAGCGTGAACCCCCAAATACTTTCCCACAATGATGGTATCCATCATGTTATAAAGCTGCTGGAATAATAATCCAAACAACAAAGGAATCAAAAAACCAAGTATCAATTTCATAGGCGAACCGTCTGTCATATTCTTTGTCGTCCTGCCTGCCATCTCTTTAATCCTCTCTTTTTTCATAATTCCATACGCTCAAATCTCATAGCGTACAAGATACTAATTTAGCACAATTTGGAATTTTTGCAAGCAGATTTTCATAGAATTTACAAAAACTTTTTGGAGCATTTATGAAGTCTCCTTCTGCTTTAATAAAGAATACCATTCAGTTCTTTTTTCTGGCTGTTTTGTGCTTTTGTATGGGGGACAGCGCTGCCCGAATCGCAGACAAAAACCCTTTAAAGATCTACTCCTGGGAAGCCTCGGTTCCCACGTCCTCAGAAGGCAACTGGGGTTTAAGCTTCCAGCAAGAAGGAAAACCGCCTGTAGGAAACGCCACCTCAGACTACCTAAAAGATTTTAACGCCTATTTTGTAAAGCAAACCGATGAAAAAGTACTTTACCTGACTTTTGATGCAGGTTACGAAAATGGCAACACTGCCGCAATTTTGGACGCTCTGAAAAGACACCGGGCCCCCGCCGCATTTTTTTTAGTAGGGAATTATCTGGAAACCAGCCCTGATCTGGTAAAACGAATGGTTGCAGAGGGACACATTGTGGGCAATCACACCTGCCACCATCCAGATATGTCAAAAATTTCTACAAAGGAGTCCTTCAGCCGGGAATTAACCGATTTAGAAAAGCTGTACCGGGAAACAACCGGACAGCCCATGAAAAAATATTATCGTCCTCCTCAGGGGAAATACAGCGAATCTAATTTGATTATGGCAAAAGAACTGGGATACACCACATTTTTCTGGAGCCTGGCCTATGTAGACTGGTATGAAGATAAACAGCCTTCTCATGAAGAAGCTTTTCAAAAGCTTTTAGGCCGAATCCATCCGGGCGCCATTGTGCTTCTGCACAGCACCTCCAAAACCAATGGAGAAATTTTAGATGAACTTCTGACCAAATGGGAAGAAATGGGCTACCGCTTCGCTTCTCTGGATGAGCTGGTCTCAGCCGAGTAGAAAAGGCGTCCATGTGTAATCGAGTAGGGGAATGACCTTCTTCCCTACTCGCGCGCCGAGCACCCGTCAGCTTTTGCTGACATTCTTCCTCTGGGCGCCCGTGTGCATAAAAAGGACTGGCGCGCTTCTCATTCACGCACCAGTCCCTCTCATCTATTCTTCCTATTTATCTGGACAGCACCACATCATAAGCGGCGCTCATTCCCTTTTCCTCTATCAGGTCACAGTATTCCTGTACCAAAGAAAGCAGTTCGCTCAAATCTTGTCCCCAATACTCCTCCTTAGATAAGATATCTGCCACGGAAGCAGACTTCATAAACTCCATAACCGCCTCATCGTCATTGGCTTCATCCGTCCGGTAGAATGCGATAAGAGCCGCCAGGGAGAAGGTAAGTCCCTGTGGAAGCTTTCCGTATTCCTCTTTATACTCCAAAATGGTAGGAAGAACTCTGGCCTTGAATTTTGAAACGGAATTTAAGGCAATGGACAGCAATAAATGCTTGATAAACGGATTGGAGAACCGTTCCAACACAGCCGCTCCAAAAGCCCGATTATCTTGTGTATCGCCGATGGTAGGAATAATTTCTTCAAAAATACATTTTTTAAGCAGCGCCGACACTTTTTCATCTTTCAGACACTCTCCCACCGTTTCCAGTCCATAAAGACGTGCGCCTAAAACCATAGAAGTGTGGGCGCCGTTTAAGATTCTTACCTTTCTCTTCTTATAGGGATCTACATTGTCTGTCCAGATCACATGGAATCCGGCTTTCTGTAACGGAAGCTCATCCTCATGGTCTCCCTGAATCACCCACAGATGGAAAATCTCTGCTGTATCCATCATATTGTCCACCTGACCGATTCTCTTACACAAATCGTCATGTTCATCTCTCGGAAATCCGGTTACAATCCGGTCTACCAGCGTAGAGCAAAAATCATTTTCTGATTCCATCCAGCCTTTAAACTCCTGGCCCAGATTCCACAGATCCGCGTATTGCATACAGCACTTCTTAAGCTCTTCCCCATTGTGGTCAATCAATTCGCAGGACAAGATAATAAACCCCTTTAATCCCAGCTTATATCTCTTGTACAAAATCTGAGTCAATTTACCTGGAAAGCTTTTGGCAGGGGCGTCTGTAAACTGATTATCTGCCGCAAATTGAATCCCTGCTTCCGTGGTATTGGACACAATAAAACGGAAGTCTGGATTTTCTGCCAATGCCAGATAAGCTTCATTATCTATGTAAGGATTCACACATCTGGAAACAATATCAATATGAGTGTGTTCATCCACAACCTGTCCATTGTCAATGCCTCTTAAAAACAGATTGTACTCACAATTCTGTTTTTCCAACTGTTCGCACATCCCCCGCTCAATCGGCTGTACGATCACCACAGAACCGTCAAACAATCCCTTCTCTTTTAACTTCTGAAAAAAATAATCCACAAATCCTCTTAAAAAACCGCCTTCACCAAACTGAATTACTGTTTCCTTACACTTGCTCATTCTCTACTGACCTCCATAAAATATTGTTGTAAGTGCTTACAGCTGCTTCTAATTTCAACTATACACTATTTAAAAAAACAATGCAAGCACTTTTTGTAAGCGCTTTCATTTTTATAAAAATGATTGCACTAATGATAACTTGGCTCCAGCACTTAATAATTTTTAACTGAAAAAAGCCAAAACCTAACTTATGTAATGACACAATGAAAGGTTCTGGCTCTTTTATTTTGGGTAATAGCTAATAGGAACGTATTCAAATTATACAGCTTGTACGTTTACAGCCTGCATACCACGGTTTCCCTCTGCAAGATCAAAAGTCACTTTCTGACCATCCTCTAAAGTCTTGTAGCCGTCAGCCACAATACCTGAGAAGTGAACAAAAACTTCCTCTCCCGTCTCATCATTGGTGATAAAACCGTAACCCTTTGTTGCATTGAACCACTTAACTGTACCTTTATTCATAGGGTACCTCCTATATAAAATAATTAGAACTCTCGGTGAGACAAAAAAATCACATATTTTTGTAAACCATCTGAAGCTGAATGACTTACAAAAATATGTGAATCAAAAGTCTACTCAGAATACAGAAATATTATATCACCTTGCTTATTCGTTGTCAAGACAAATACCGTGTAAAAATCATTTTATAGCATACAAAACATTTTAAGAGAGAGTGTAAGATACAATGCTCAAAAAGAGTTTTCGCTACACCCTCTCCAATACATGTTTCAAAATTATTTTCTGTCAACGAAGATGGAATTGACCAACCAAACTCTTTAACTGCTTTGCCTGTGTACTAAGTTCTCCTGCCGCAGCTGCGCTTTGTTCTGCAGTAGCGGAGTTTGTCTGAACAACGCTGGAGATCTGCTCAATCCCCAAATTAACCTGCTGAAGAGCTTCCGATTGATGAGCCAGGCTTGTGGCAATCTCTTTTACATAAGTAGCTGACTGCTGAGAATCTAACACAACCGTATTCAAAGTCTTAGCAGTGGTCTCAGTCAAGCCCACGCCTCTCTTCACAGCTTGAGCAGTGTTTTGAGTAAGGAGGCCTGTATTTCCAGATGCCTCCTGGCTCTTATTAGCCAAGTTGCGCACCTCGTCTGCAACTACCGCAAAGCCTTTCCCTGCTGCGCCTGCACGAGCCGCCTCCACAGCCGCGTTAAGGGCCAGAATATTCGTCTGAAATGCAATATCCTCAATAGATTTGATGATTTTACTAATCTCATTGGAAGCATGAGAAATATCATCCATAGCCTGAAGCATCTCTTTCATCTGCTGTGCGCTCAGATCCAAAACCTTAGAATCCTGGCTGGTAAACTCATGAGCCTTCTCTGCATTTTCTGCTATAGAACCCATATGATCAGACAAATCGTTCAAAGTAGCAGATAACTCCTCTACGGCGCTGGCTTGCTCTGTGGCGCCCTGAGCCAATCCCTGAGAGCTTCCGGCAACCTGATCTGCATTTCCTGTAAGCTGTTCTGCCACCATGTCAATCTGGCGAAGCATAGAATTCAGAGAATTTAAAATCGTATCTAAAGATACCTGGATTGGATGGAAATCTCCTGCATACTCGATATCCACCTTTAAATCTAAACGCCCCTTGGCAATCTGAGACAACGTATGGGAAATGTGAGAAATATATTTTTTCATCTCGCTCCTGGTATGTAAGATCGCGCCAATCAAGCGGCCAATCTCGGAAGTATCCGGCTCCATATCAAAATCCGAAGAAAGATTTCCTCTTGCAATCTCCTCCATCTCTTTTTGAACGGCAATAATCGGAGCGATTACTTTTTTCCGAATCATGAAAAAGCTGACAACCTGAGCTATGATTACAACGATGACAGAAAAGAATACAAATACACCGATTCCTGACTGAACTGCCAACAAGCTTTTCACTTCACTTGAAGTCCGCGCATCCAGCTCATTTAAAAAATCCTTTTGGATCTGGTGAATCTGAGTCACTGTAGACTGGTAAAATTCTCCATAGACTGCCTCAATAGCCTCGCTCTTCTGCCCTGCACGAACCATATCCATCGCAGCCTCTTCAAAAGGAACTAAGGTATTAGACAAATTAGACATCTGATCAATCAACGACTGCTCTTCCGTCGTCAAACCAATCTCCTGCATATTGGCCAAGCCAGTATCTCTGTTTTTATCGACATTTACTTCATTCCAATAATTATTATAATGTCTCTCGTCTGCCGTCGCCGCATATGCTCTGACCTCGTCAGTAAGCGTTGTGGATCCGTCAATAAATATATTCGCATTTGAAGTCAGATCATAACGGCTTGTCATAGCCTGTTGCACTTTACCGCTGAAATTAAGCAGCATGGCAAATGAACCTATGATAAAAAGAGACAATACCACCGTAATTGTATTCAGTATTAACGTCATTTTCGATTGATTCATTGCTGGTTTCATTTCGTAAAAGCCTCCTCCTCTTAAATTATAAAACCTTTCCCTTATACATACTATAGTCCTATTCTGGTCTCATGTCAATGTTTTTTGTACAAATAGCACAATACTATGCCAAAAAAGTGTATCCCAAAAGTCATGTAACGACTATGGGACACACTCTCTGGTACAGGTTATTTTTAATTCAGCTGGAACTTACGCACTAAGTTATTCATCAACAGGGATTGGTCAGATAACGCCTGCGCAATCGCGGCACTTTGCTCCGAAGTGGCAGAAGTACTTTGGATAACGGAAGATATCTGGTCAATTCCCTCAGTAACTTGGGAGATCTCGGTAGTCTGGCTTTCTACTGCTCCTACAACCGCCTCCACTTTAATCGTTACATTTTCTGCGATAGAGCTGGTCTTATCCAGCGATTCGGTTACTTTAGCAACTACTTGGCCACCCTCCGCGACAGCAGTGATAGAACTTTCTATCAGCTCCTTGGTAGCTTTAGCCGCCGCATCAGACTTAGAAGCCAAATTGCGTACCTCATCAGCCACCACAGCAAAGCCCTTTCCTGCACTGCCTGCCCGGGCAGCCTCCACACTAGCGTTTAGGGCCAGGATATTGGTCTGGAACGCAATGTTTTCAATCGTATCAATGATCTTGCTGATTTTCGTGGAGGAATCGGAAATTTTCTCCATAGCGGTGTTCAGCTCTTGAACATAATTCATACTGACTCCCAGTTGCGCACCTGCTTGGGCCACAAAATACTCAGCTTCCTCTGCTGTAGCTGTGGTCTGTCTGGCATTCTCTGCGATTCTGTCAGAAGTAGCGGAGAGTTCTTGGATTGCGCTGGCTTGCTCTGCTGCCCCCTGGCTCAGAGATTGAGCACCGCTGGATACCTGAACGGCGCTGCTCGCCACAGTTCCGGCGGATTGACTGATTTGGGAAAGCGTATCTTTCAAGGAATTGTGGATTGCCTTTATGGATTGCTCCATGGCTACAAAATCGCCCCAATATGTACGAGTGATGGTTTCATGGAAATCTCCTTGAGCCATTCTTCCCAAATGATAAGACACATCCTGCGCCACATCGTTTAGATGGGATAGCATAGTTTCCAGAGCCCCGGCAAGCTGAGCGGTTTCATCTTTGGACTTTACATGGGGAGACGGTGTGTGCAAATCTCCATCGGCCATCTTCTCAAGCCGAGCAACACAGGATTGAATTGGACTAGAGATAGACCTGCCTACTCTAATTGCCACAGGGAATGTGGCGAGTAACAAGGGCTACTACCAAAACTGTCAGCATAATGCTCCGATCCAAAGTAGATTTGAGTTCCCGCTGGCTGGTCTCAATGGCGATACTCCATTTCTGGTTTCCATCAATGGGAGCGAACCCCACAAATTTATTGTCGCCATAAAAATTATATGCCCCGAAACCGGTTTCCCCCTGAAGCATACGCTGATTCACAGCTGCTACGTCTGCTACACTAGGGTCCGTTTTTGCGGCTTCAATCATGTTGGAGCCTTCCTCTACAATAGAAGGATCCCGATGACCAATAACATTTCCCCTATTGTCCAGCACATAGGCTACACCATTGTTGCCCATAGACAAATTACTTACAATGTCCGATAGAAAATCAGCGCTGATTCCACCATAGATTATGCCGTCAAAGCGACCGTCAGTAATAATAGGCACCTCCAGCAGGAAGATCATCTGCTGGCCGTCGTTCATAATATCAGAGATATACGGTTTCATTGTGGACTTGCACTGTTGAAAATAATCTTCTTCAGCGTAGTTATATCCCATGGATGAAAATCCGCTGGCATTCATTTTTCCAATGTATAGAAAACTATTGCGCTGGGCAATATCTTCTCGAAGCGGAATCAATTCAGGGGCAGTAGGGTCAGATTCCCGAAAAATATCAGACGCGGCAGCCTCTTGAAGCGCCGTCTAGTAGTTTCCCATTTTCCACTCCACAGCATCTGCAGCCATTTGTGTAGCGGGACCCAAAGTCTTTGTTATGACATCATCAATTCCGCTGGCGTTCAATAGGGCTGTAATCACACCGATCAGCACCGATCCGACCAGCACTACCGACAACATACTGATTTGGATTTTTGATTTGATCGACTTCACACACATTCTTCCTTTCACCTGTTTTTATTTAGCTATTCTTATTAATATAGAACTTAACATAGAGTATATGATAAACCGGAAATATGTAACAAAAGCAGCATACGAAAACCGATAAGTTTACTTCTATCGCTCATAATATCGCAAAAATGGCATTGGAAGAATGAACCCCAATGCCAAATTTTTTACACAGCAATTTTTCGAAAGAAAAGGGGGATTCCCTCCTTCTATGAACCCAATTTTTCATAGTTTTAGGACGCCCATTATTTGCTAAAAAACTTTTTATTACTTTAAGGTAACCTTTGCGCCTTCTGCTTCCAGCTTGGTCTTCATCTCCTCTGCCTCTTCCTTGGAAACGCCGGCCTTTACTACCTTTGGCGCGCTGTCTACTACGTCTTTTGCTTCTTTTAAGCCTAAGCCGGTAGCTTCACGTACAACCTTGATAACTTTAACCTTGTTAGGACCAACATCAGTAAGCTCAACGTCAAACTCTGTCTTCTCCTCAACCTCTGCTGCCGGGCCTGCTGCTGCAACTACAACGCCTGCTGCTGCAGATACGCCAAACTCCTCTTCACATGCTTTTACTAATTCATTCAGCTCTAAAACAGATAATTCTTTGATTGCTTCGATAAACTCAGCTGTTGTTAATTTTGCCATTTTAAAAACCTCCACATATTTTTATTCTTCTTAATTTTGAATGCTCCAAAAATTATGCCTCTTTTGCTTCTGCAATCTGGTTCAGCACACGAGCCAAGTTGCTGATCGGGGACTGAATGCTTCCCAGCAATTTGCCAAGAAGTACTTCCCTTGACGGGATTGTAGCAATCACCTGCATCCCCTTTGCATCGTAGTAAGTTCCCTCTACGACACCGCCCTTAAGCTCCAGTTTGTTTGCAGTCTTTGCGAACTCTGCCAAAATTCTGGCCGGAGCGGTTGCATCTGTCTTGGATACTGCCAGTGCGGTAGGTCCTTCCAGGTCTGCATCCATAGCCTCAAATGGTGTTCCCTTTGCTGCAAAACGAATCATGGTGTTCTTATAAACCTTGTAAGATACTCCCGCTTCTCTCAACTGTTTACGCAGTCTGGTGTCCTGCTCTACAGTCAGACCACGGTAGTCAACTGCAACCGCTGACTGTGCGCCGTCAAGAAGTTGGGAAATCTCAGCAACGATAGGCTGCTTTAATTCAACTTTTGCCATGAGTAGTCTGCCTCCTTCTATTGATTTCGTATTGAGGTCCGAAAAATACTTACGGGTAAAAGAAAACCTCTCTGCACAAAGACAGAGAGGTCTGCAAATCACGTTCGTGAATCTTGTACAGGTCCTCGGCAGGCGTATTCAACTTATGCCTTGCGGCACCTGCTGTCTTCGGCTTTCAATACTTTTTATGTTTTATCATAATCTATAAAGAATGTCAACAGGAAAGTGCGATTAACCCTGTAATTTTGCCACATTCAGCTTCACGCCAGGTCCCATGGTGGAAGTGATGGTAGCACTCTTAATATAAGCGCCTTTTAATGCGCTTGGTTTTGCTTTCATGATGGCATCCATAAGCGTCTGGAAGTTGTTCGCCAACTGCTCTTCTGTGAAAGAAACTTTTCCAACTGGCACGTGGATAATATTGGTCTTGTCAAGTCTGTATTCAATCTTACCTGCTTTGATATCATTGATCGCTTTCGTAACATCCATGGTTACAGTACCGGCCTTTGGGTTTGGCATAAGGCCCTTCGGTCCAAGGATACGGCCCAGACGTCCAACAACGCCCATCATATCAGGGGTGGCAACCACCACGTCAAAATCCAGCCAGCCTTCATGCTGAATCTTCGGAATCAGCTCTTCGCCGCCTACAAAGTCTGCGCCTGCTGCCTGAGCTTCATCTAACTTTGCGCCTTTTGCAAAAACCAAGATTCTGACTGTCTTCCCTGTTCCGTGAGGCAGAACCACTGCTCCACGAACCTGCTGATCTGCGTGACGTCCGTCACAGCCTGTTCTCAAGTGAACTTCAACGGTTTCATCAAATTTAGCAACAGACATCTTTTTTACCAATGCGATTGCGTCTGTTACTTCATAAAGATTAGTGCGGTCTACTAATTTAGCAGCCTCTACGTATCTTTTTCCTCTTTTCATTATTATAACCTCCTAGTGGTATTGTCGGGGATAGCCCTCCCACGGTTTTGTGATGTCACTATTCTTCAACAGTGATGCCCATACTTCTTGCAGTACCTGCAATCATGCTCATAGCCGCCTCAACGCTTGCCGCATTTAAATCCGGCATCTTCAACTCCGCAATCTTCTGAAGCTCTTCTTTAGAGATTGTGGCTACCTTTGTTTTATTTGGCGTAGCGGAACCGGATTTCAGTTTACATGCCTTCTTTAACAATACGGCTGCCGGCGGTGTTTTGGTCACAAAACTGAAGCTTCTGTCTGCATACACAGTGATGACAACCGGAATGATTAAGTCGCCCTGATCAGCGGTTCTGGCGTTAAACTCCTTTGTGAACTGCACAATATTCACGCCGTGCTGTCCGAGAGCCGGACCAACTGGTGGAGCTGGTGTAGCCTTTCCTGCTGGAATCTGCAATTTAATATAACCTGTTACTTTCTTTGCCATAATTAGGCACCTCCTAAATTTTGTGGTAATGTCGGGGGATGTCCCTCCCACTTGTTCCTTAAGTTACATCTTTTTCACATCAGTGAACGCCAATTCAACCGAGGTCTCACGGCTGAACATCTCGACATTGATGGTGAGGGTCTTCTTTCCTTCGTTGATGGATCTGACGACGCCGACAGTATCTTTCCATGCTCCGGAAGTTACCACAATGGTATCTCCCACTTCAAAGCCCACAACGACGTCCTGCGGCGCGCCAAGTCCTGCCATCTCCTCGTCTGTTAATGGAACCGGTTTAGAACCCGGGCCCACAAATCCGGTGACGCCTCGGGTATTGCGCACCACATACCATGTGTCGTCGTTCATGACCATATGAATCAGCACATAGCCCGGAAATATCTTCTTTTCCGCCGCTTTCTCCACCCCGTTTTTGATCTCGACAACGGACTGCATCGGAACAAACACTTTCAGTATCTGATCCTGAAGATTTCTGTTTACAATCGTCTTATTAAGATCGGCTTCCACTTTCTTCTCATAGCCCGAATAGGTATGGACCACATACCAATTTGCCTCTGCCATACAATTCACCTTTGCCCTTATGATATCATGTTATAAAATGAAACTAAGACCAAATTTAATAATCAGGTCCAGGAGCGCAATGATTAAACCAAGAGCAATGGAACATGCAACCACCGCAATGGTCTGCTTGCTCACGGTTTTCCTATTCGGCCAGATGATTTTGCCAAACTCAACCTTTAAGCCTTTGAAAAAACTTTTTTTCTTTGCAGTCTTTTCTTTGCTAGCTGTTTCCGCCATAAATTCACGTCCTTTACTAAACCTGATTACTTTGTTTCCTTGTGCATAGTATGCCTTTTACAGAATCTGCAATACTTTTTTGTCTCCATTCTGTCAGGATGGGCTTTCTTATCCTTCGTCATGTTGTAATTACGTTGTTTGCATTCTGTACATGCCAGTGTAATTCTTGTGCGCACGACTTCCACCTCCACTTAAAATTTCGCTGTTGTGTGTTTTGGTCTTTCTTTTTTATGCAAAGAAATTTGAGCATAAAAAAAAGACCTATTTTCTTCCATTCGCTCAATTACTATAACATAGGAATAAAGAAACGTCAATCTTTTTTTGTGATTTTTGCAACTAATTGCCGGCCCCCACGCAAAGCACTACCCCATACACCTTCTTCACTCCCATCATCTTTAACACTCTGGCACATGCCTCCAGGGTGCTTCCTGTAGTATAAATGTCGTCAACCAAAATAACGGTATTCATCCTTCCATACGATCTTCCAGGTCCAAAGGCGTGTTCCAGGTTATGGAAACGCTCAGAAGGATTTAACTCTTTCTGAGGCATGGTCTTTTTTATTCTCTTCAGCATATCGGGATACACAGGAATTTCCAGACCGGCGCTGATACGCCGTGAGAGAACCTCCGCCTGATTAAAACCGCGGATTCTCTTTCTTGACGGATGGACGGGCACTGGAACGAGGCCGTCTGGATGAAGACTTTTTATCACATTTCCAAAACGCAGGCATAAGGCTTCTCCATAAAAATCCAGATACTCCCGCCGGTTTTGATACTTAATGGCAGCCATGGAACGCCTGGCTGCCTCATTATAATTTAAGAGAGAAAAACAGCGCTCAAAGGTTTTTGGATGTCTGCCGCAGTCAAAACAGTACTCCATCCTTTCGCCCTCTACCTCTTTTCCACACTTCTGACACGCCGGCTGACGAACCGGCGACAGACTGGTTACACATTCTGGGCAGATAAGCTGCCCAGAATATTCTATCACCTTGCCGCACACCGGACAGCGACGGGGAAAGCACACATCAGCGGCCATTTCTGCCATTTTATGCAGATACGTCTTTAAATTTTTCTCCATATCTCCTCTTTCTGAACCAATCATACGTTCCCATCCCTGCCAGAACCATCCAGGCAAAAAAGCTGACGAAAGCCCCTATGGCCAGTCCTGGCGTCTCATAGGAAAAACAGATCTGATGATCTCCTTCTTCCAAAAATATCCCCATATGGGCTCCGTTACACACCCATATTGGCGTTTTTTCTCCGTCAACTGTAGCGCTCCATCCCTTGCTGTAAGGAAGACTAAGACACAAAATTCGTTTCCCCAATGTCCGAATCCTTCCTTGAATCTGATTGTGAACCAGATCTGCTTCAAGACTCTCCTGCTTCCTGTCCTCTGCCTGTTTCACAAAGCCTTCCATGGGAAGAGCATAGCACTCGATATCCTCCAGTTTAAACTCCCCAGAACCCAAAAAGGTGATGGTCGCCGTCTGAAGCCCTTCCTCTTTTGTTCCTTTTAATAAAATCAGGAAATTCTTCAGCTGATTGTCCCAGGAACAGTTGCTTGAGGTGCAGAACAATTTTTTCGCCTTTGTCCCTTCTGCCCCAACCAGCACGTTCACATATTCATACCAGGTTCCCTCCACGTCCAGCCCCTTCAGACGAAGATACGTTTCTGTTCCTTTCTCTGCCAAAACCTCTATGGTGATGGTTCCTCCAGCTTCCTCTACAAGAAGCTCTTTTGTCTCTTTGTCCCACTGAACCTTTTCCATAGAAGTGATGGTATAGGGAACGGACTTTTCCGCGTACTTTACATTCTCTAAAGACTCCATTCCTTTTTCCAGGCAAAACGCCTCCCCCTCTTCTCCCAGCACCGCAGCCTGCATAATAGCCTGCTGCTTCCTCAAAGCAGGAAGGGCTTCATATTCAGAAGCAGGAAGGAGCGCATCGTACGTATATCCCACAGGCATGGCATAGGAGTTTTCATACAATAAAACCCTGCCGTCCGTCTCTGGACGCAGCACAAAACCATAGGGAACCGCCATATTGCTGTCTGTCCATTTTGTAAAATAGCGAACCGAATTTAAACTCAGCAAAGAAGCTCTTTCCCCTAATCCATTGTGCCAGGTAGGAAATACCAAGTCTGGATTCTCCATGTCCAGGGCATGGTCATAAGCCTCTTTTCCCATTAAGCTAAAATAGTTGCCGGTCCCATTTACTCCGTTGACCATCCCCCAGTTCACCTGGTCGCTGGTATCTCCTGCCACTCTGTAAAAAGACGTAAGAGGAACCAGATTTTTTATGGCCGCCTCGGAAACGTGCTGAGTCAGAATCGGCCAGGCAGAACCAGATTCACAAAACTGAGCCACATAATTTTCCTGTTTTTCTGAATACAGACAATACGCCGAAAAGATGGAAGAAATTAAAACGCAGCCTACCATCAAACTTTGAAACCATGTTTCTGCCAGAAGGCGGCGCCAAAGCATCACGACGGCCCACATCCCCACAAGGAAAACAGCCGCAAATCCCCAGCTTCTGTAAAAATCTCCGCCTGCCCGTGAAAATGCAAATGCGGCCAGACAAAAAACCACAGCCAAAACAATCAGGCCCTTTTTGTTTATGGTCTTTGCTTTTTCAATCCCCAGCACAAACACAAGAGCCATGCAAAAGCTATAGCCAAATATCCACCGATGACCTACATAAATCAGACCGTTCATGACCAAGCCCCCTACAGGAAGCCACAAAATCAGGGTCAGTATCAAAAACCAGATTCCCAGCCACAAATTTTCCCGCTCTTTTTTCCACCTTGCCAAAACCGGAAAACCAAAAAACGCAACAAAAGGATATACAAGGACACACCAATAATCCGCCGAATAGACAGGGAAAAAGTACCCGCTAAACATTCTCTTATAAAACCGAATAGGATACGCATACCAGGTATTGGGAAACATGATATTGGCCTCTGTTCTGGGACTTTTTGCCAAAGCAAACAGATAGGGAACCGACACCACAGCGCCAAGAGCCAGACCTAACAGGTACCAGCCACATCCAGCCAGGAAGATTCTTCCCATTTTCTTTCTCCACAGCCCAAAGGCTTCTCCCCTGTCAGAAGGCGAGAGAGAGAACATCCTTGCCACAACATACAAAAAGGTCAGAACCGTTTCCATATAGAAAAAGTAGAGATTATTCCAAGCAGAAATTCCGGCCATTATCGCTAAGAGATATCCCCTTTTTCCTGCCAGTACCTGTTCTGCTCCCAGGCACATCAAGGGTAAATAAATCATCGGATTCAGAAAATAGGGATGACGCACTCCTGCGTAAAGGGCAAAGCCGGAAAAAGCGTAGACAAAAGCTCCCCCAAGGCTTGGCAGGAACTGCTTTTTCCTATACTGACAGTACACGCCAAAAGACAGGCCCGTAAGGTAAAAACGCAGACAAGCCAGAAAATTATAACACCATTCCATTTTCTCTCTTGGAAACAGGACAGAAATAAACTCCAGAATATCTCCGAATCCATAGTGATTTAAAGTGGTCAAAACATCCAGGCCCATTCCGATCGAAGGGTCTGCCATAGGAAACGTTAAGTCTCCTGCCAGGAAACTTTTGATAACGCCTCTCCAGTATTTTGAAATATATACCATAGAGGCGTAAGTCTGATAAAGCCCGTCGTTTCCCCATATCATATTTTTATTTCCCAGAAAAAAAGGCCGCCAAATCACCAGAGCCATAACCAGAAACAAGACACTGTAAACCGCCAGCCATTTTCCAAAAGAAAATTTCTCTCGATTGCCTGCTTGTCTTTTCACGTCCCCCATCCTCTATATTGCCTCCATCTCACAAATCTGATCCTTAAGCCCAGAATATCTCTGCTGCTCTACCTGATTGTCCACCATAAACTGAAACATTTCAGGAAGTCCCACCAGACAGACGCACGTTCTGGCTCTGGTCACAGCCGTGTAGATCAAATTTCGGGTCATGAGCATTCTGGGACCGCTGTGTATGGGAATTAAAACCGCCGGATATTCGCTTCCCTGAGACTTGTGAATGGTGATGGCATAGGCCAGCTCCAGCTCCTCTAACTGCTTAAAACTATACTCCACCATTTTCCCCTCGTCAAATTCCACAGTCAGGGTTTCTGTAAACAGATTCAGATCCCGGATAATTCCCAGATCCCCATTAAACACTCCAGTCCCTTCTTCCAGAAGAACCCCGTGTTTGTTTCTGAGCTCCCAGGGAATCTGGTAATTATTTTTAATCTGCATCACCTTATCCCCAAGACGGAAAATCACTCCGCCCGCCTCTTTTTCCGGCTTTTTTTTATCTGGCGGATTTAAGGCAGACTGAAGGACTGTATTCAGGCGCTCCACCCCAATGGCCCCCTTTCGCATAGGAGTCATGATCTGAATCTCCAGAGGCTTGGCATGAACATACTGAGGCAGCTTTTTTAGCATCAACGTAAGCATGGTGTTCACAATATCGTCGGGATTTGTCTGACGGATAAAGAGAAAGTCTTTGCTTCTCTTGGCCAGATCAACAGGCTCTCCCCCGTGAATCTTGTGAGCGTTAACAATAATATCGCTTTCTGCAGCCTGACGGAAAATGTGCGTCAGCTTCACCACATTGTAACAGCCGGAACTGATAAGATCCCGCAGCACATTTCCCGGGCCCACAGAAGGAAGCTGATTGGTGTCCCCTACCAAAATCAACCTGGTCCCAACGCTGACTGCCTTTAACAGAGACTGCATAAGCTGAATGTCCACCATGGACATCTCGTCAATGATAATCACATCCGCTTCCAGAGGATTCTCTTCATTTCTCTCAAACCGCATAGACGAAGATCCGCTCTCACTAGGTGCTCCGTTGAGCTCTAAAAGACGGTGAATCGTTTTGGCTTCATATCCTGTGGCCTCTGTCATCCGCTTCGCCGCCCTTCCTGTGGGGGCGGCCAGCAAAATCTCCATGCCCTCCTCTTCAAAGTAGCCGATAATTGTATTGATAATGGTGGTCTTTCCGGTTCCCGGGCCGCCGGTAATAATCAAAAGACCGCTGTTTACCGCCTCGATGGCTGCCTGGGCCTGAAGGGGGTCCAGTCTTATGTTCTTTCTGTCCTGAAGCTTATCAAGCCGAAGACGAATCTCTTCCTGGGGCACATCTCCCCTGATGTTCAAATCATGGAGCATTCGGGCTGTATTCAGCTCCATATAATAGTAAACGGAAGCATACACTGCCGTTTGAGCCAAAAAATCCCGTCCTTCTTCCTGTTCCTTTTCTACCCCCGGCATGCGTTTTACCACCAATCGACGGTCCATCTGCATGTCCATCAAATGCTTTTCCATTCCCTCAACCGGCGTTTTCAAAAGCTCTGCCGCCTGGCTAAACAGCTCCTCCTTTGGAAGATATGTATGACCCTGACCAGCTGCCTGAAGCAGGGTGTAGAGAATCCCTGCCCGAATCCGGTAATCTGAATCTATAAATATCCCAACCCGCTGGGCAATCTCATCTGCCATCTTAAAACCCACTCCCGGAATATCGTCTGCCAGCCGGTAAGGATTCTCTTTTATGATTCCATACATCCTGGGACCATACTCCTGATAAATCTTCACAGCCAGATTCATGGAAATACCATAGCCCTGCAAAAAAATCATAGCCTGGCGCATCTCCTTTTTTTCTTCCATCTGTTCCGAAATGGCCATGGCCATTTTTTCGCTGATCCCCTTAACCTCTGATAAACGCTCTGGTTCCTCCTCAATAATCCGGAAAGTATCCGCTTTGAATTTCCGGACAATTCGGGAAGCTAAAGCGGCCCCCACGCCTTTGATGGCGCCGGAGCCTAAATACCGTTCCATGGCCGCAGTATTCTCGGGAGTTTTGATCTCATACTTTTCTACGGTCATCTGCTCCCCATAGACCGGATGTTCGGTCATGGTTCCAGAAGCCTCAATCAGCTCCCCCTCGCCGATATAATGAAACGTGCCTACCAGAGTGTACTCTTCCTGGTCTGAAACTACGCTTAAGACCGAATAGCCGTTATCCTCATTGCGAAATTTAATTTTCTCAATAAAACCTGTGATGGCTGCCATTGTTCCTAAAATTCTTTCCTGCTGCTGTCTCCATGACTAAATTCAATAAATTTCCCCGTACCGATAGCCACTGCTGTGAGAGGGTCCTCTGCAATCATGGTGCTGATGCCGGTCTTTTCCTCAATCAGAGCGTCCAGGCCGCTGAGCAGAGACCCGCCGCCTGTCAGGACGATTCCTCTGTCGAAAATATCTGCCGCAAGCTCTGGCGGCGTTCTCTCCAGCACATTGTGGACTGCATCCACAATCTGCATGGCAGGCTCTCTCAGAGCCTCCAGCGTCTCGTCAGAGGTCACCACAATGGTTTTGGGAAGTCCGGTCACCAAATTTCGCCCCCGCACCTCCATGGTCAAAACCTCCGGCCGCCTATAAGCAGCGCCGATATTGATCTTGATCTCCTCAGCAGTTCTCTCTCCGATCAAAAGATTGTGCTTTTTCCTCATATAGCGAACCAGAGCCTCGTCAAAATCATCTCCGGCTACTTTAATCGAAGTACTGACCACGGTTCCGCCTAAGGAAATCACGGCAATATCCGCCGTGCCGCCGCCGATATCCACAATCATATTGCCGCAGGCCTTTGCAATATCAATCCCTGCTCCAATCGCCGCCGCCACCGGCTCCTCAATAATAGAAACATACCTGGCTCCTGCCTGATACGTGGCGTCCTCCACAGCCTTTCTCTCCACCTCCGTTGCACCGCTTGGGATACACACGCTGATTCTCGGCTTCCTGAGAGTCTTCTTCCCTACTGCCTTGGTGATAAAATACTTTAACATTTTCTCTGTAACTGTGTAATCGGAAATGACGCCCTGGCGCAGAGGTCTCACCGCCACAATATTTCCCGGAGTTCGTCCAATCATAAGGCGCGCTTCCTCGCCTATGGCCATAATTTTGCTGGAGTCACGGTCTATAGCCACCACAGAGGGCTCCTTTAACACAACTCCTTTTCCTTTAATATATACTAAAATGCTGGCTGTCCCCAGATCGATTCCGATGTCGTTTGACATTACCATACGTTCTATTTCCTCCTAATCTAATTCCGATTCACTCTATGCTCCTAATGGAACGGGCACCTGCCGACAGGCTGATGACCTGCGCGCATCAGCGCGCTTCCTTATTATTCCATACAATCTTTATTATTATATACAATCTTAATTGGTTTTTAAAGGGTTTTTTTTTATTTTATATTTTTTATGATTATTTTATTACAAGTACACATTTTAGTCACATTTTTTGGATATAGTATAAGTACGTTATCCGAAAGGGTAACGGGCCTTTGTTTCAAGTTAACCACTTGAAATCACAAAGCTTTTTCATACTCATACCTGCTAAGGGTCAAACCTTAGCAGGCCCCCCTTAGACAATTTCCTAAAATATACCTACCATTCCCTATGAAAACGGCCCTGCTAACGCAGAGCCGCTTTTATGTCTTGTTCTATACTTTTTATTTCCATAGTCATGAGACGCTATTGTTTTTAAACCTTTTTACTTTACTGCATCCAAGGCGCATCATAGCCGTTATCCCTGAAAAACTTCTTGTATTCTTCAGGAATCCATTTCACGTCTTCTGGGCCATAATAGCCGATTGAAATGTTATTTGATATGGACTTTTGCCTTTTTAGTTGCAGCGTTACGATTCATTATGCTATACTGATACGGTAAATTTTCCGACAGCAGGGATAAATATTTACACAAAGCCACACACTAACAGCACATAGGAGGATATTACTACAAATGTATACCTATCCCTGGTATCACTGGATTACCTTTTTTTATCTTTACTGCTTTTTCGGCTGGATTTTTGAATCCACTTATGTTTCTTTCAAACAGCATCGATTTGTAAACCGCGGCTTTCTTCGGCTGCCTATGCTTCCTCTGTACGGAACAGGTGCTGTGATGATGCTGTGGGTCTCTCTTCCGGTAAAAGATAACCTGTTTTTGGTCTACCTCTTTGGAGTGATCGCAGCCACCATTTTAGAGTATATAACCGGATACGTAATGGAACGGCTGTTTAAAATGAAGTATTGGGATTACAGCAATCAGCGCTTTCAGTTGAATGGATACATCTGCTTAAGCTCTTCCATCGCCTGGGGATTTCTGACTATTTTCATGACGGAACTGATTCACAAGCCTATTGCCGACTTTGTATTACGTCTGCCTCTGATCGTTGAATTTATCTTTCTTACAATAGTCAGTGTGTTGTTTGTTGCGGATGCCGTGAAATCTACCAAAGAGGCCCTGGATCTTGGCCGTGCTCTGGAGGCCATGACAAAGCTGAAAGCAGAGGCGGAGGAAATGCAGGTACAGATTGCCCTATTAAAAGCCGAAACCTCTCAGCGAGTATCAGAATTTAGAGAAAATGCTGCTGACAGGATGGCAGATTTGAGAAACGATGCTTCTGTCAGGGTTGCGGAACTTCGGGAAGACGCAGCCCTGCGATTTGGAGAACTTCGGGAGGAAGCCGCTGCCAGAACGGATTGGTTTCACAAAGAGGCAGCCCTTTTGGACCGTCTTACCAATCTGACAGAAAGACACAGACAATTTTCCACCCATATATCCGTCTATAGAAGAAGACTCCTAAGAGGCAACCCTTCAGCCTCTTCCGGAAAGTTTTCCGAGGCTTTAAGAGAACTTCGGGAAGCTCTGGAGCGAAGAGAATGATATTTCTGGGCAGCAAATAAGCCGGAAATCTGTTTATGGATTTCCGGCTTATTTGTGGCATTTTTACTTCATTTTTCTCTCTGTAATCTTATCCTTTACGCCAACGGTCCCGCATAACAACGGAGAATCCAAATCATACTGTTTACAATTTTCCTTCACCTTCTCTTGACTAAAATTTGCATAACAGTATTTACAGCCGTTTAAACATGTATTGTACGTTCCCACGTCCACACTCTCCATACATTGACAATGGTCTCTCTGGCCCTTATCCTTTTTTCCATGTATCTCATGGCCCAAAAGCCTTTCAATCATCTTTTTATCAATACAGCTTCCATGAGTTACCCCAACCTCTTCTAAGCCTATTCGCTCTGCGCAAGTTTCTATGGTCAGCTGATAGGCTGAAGCAATTTCTGCCATACGTTTTGCCAGACATACCATCTCTTCTTCTGTCATCTCTTTGATTCCAAGGTCTTTCATGTTGCGTTTTGTTTTCTCATAGAAATCTCCAAAGCTGATGACCACCTTTTCTGTGGAATCTTTCAAACACCTGGCAATTTCCTCAAAAGCCTTTAAATGATACTCTCTGGTATATCGGTCTGTTATAAAAATCGGATCATAGCGCCAGACGACCCTTTCCTTCCCTATCTGCCCTGCCAATTCCTGAAACACTCCTAAAACGTTTTTTCTTTTGTCTGGAATGCCTTTCTCAACATCTTTTCCATATCCAGTTAGGGTAAACTGGACATAAAAGGCGTATTCTTGTAAACAATCCAAATACTTCATCAGATTAGAAGGATTTTTAGTCCAAAATACAATACAGTCTATCAATTCTGGCGATAAGTCAATTCTGCTGACCTGATGGGCATTCATAGGATTCTTCACATACAAGAACCCTTTTTTTATTCTTTGAATAAACCATTCAGCATAATAATTAGGAATATCTGTTCTTCGGCTTGCGCTCACTATCATCTCGTTTTCTCACCTTTAGTTCCTCTATGGAATGCAACGTTACAATTTTTATTATATACCTACCTAACACCCCCTACAAGAAGTATCTGCATCTTTCCTTAGCGAATCGTAACGTTCCGGTTGCAGTTATTTCCTTCTTAATGATATAATAGGGAAGCGCCAAGAGTCCAAACTCTTACAGCGTATGCAAATTATCACCAGTACTGACTTACGGAGGATTTCCTATACCATGAATGTCACACCTGTGGGGACGCTCCCATACAAAACCCTGCAAATCAATAACCGAAGGTATCTGGGAAACAAGTACAAGCTTCTTCCCTTTATCACCCGAGTGGTCCACAAGGAATGCCCTGGCATCCAGGTAATGGCGGACGTCTTTGCCGGAACTGGCTCCGTGTCCTCCGCCTTTACAGACAAAACGCTGATCACCAATGATTTGATGTACAGCAGCTATCTATGCAACTTCGCCTGGTTCGGACCTGAACCGTACGACCCACAAAAAGTCATAGATTATATCTTTCAGTACAATCAGGCTGAGAACTGCGGGGATAATTACATGACCGAAAACTTTGCAGACACCTACTTCAGCAGGAAAGACTGCTCAAAAATCGGATATATTCGGGAGGACATTGAAAACAACTACCAAAGCAAAAAGCTAAACCACAGAGAACGTGCTCTGCTCATCGCCTCCCTTCTCTATGCCATGGATAAAATCGCGGTTACCTGCGGCCACTATGATGCTTACCGCAAGGGCGCGGAGTTCTATAAATCTCTGGAGCTTTCTGTCCCCATGGCAGAAGTACATAACAATCCAAACAATCAGTGTTTTCAGGAGGATGCCAATGAGCTGGTGAAAAGAATCCATGCGGATTTGGTTTACATAGATCCTCCCTACAATTCCAGACAGTACTGCGACGCCTACCATCTTCTTGAAAATGTGGCGTATTGGCAGAAGCCCCAGGTTTTCGGCATTGCCAAAAAAATGGATCGGAGCCATTTAAAGAGCAAATACTGTACCATGGCTGCAGTCAATGCTTTTGAAGCTTTAATCCATGACATCAAAGCAGACTATATCCTGTTGTCTTACAACAATATGGCCACAAAAGGAAACGGCCGCTCCAACGCCAAAATTTCAGACGAAGATATTATGCGGATTCTTCAGCAAAAAGGCGGCGTAAAGGTTTTCTCTGAAGAGTACAAACCCTTTACCACAGGAAAATCGGATATCAGCGAAAATGCAGAGCGGCTTTTTTTGTGCACTTGTTTTCATAAGGAGTAACCCCTATGCTACAATCCCCCCTCAATTACACTGGCGGCAAATACAAGTTATTGCCCCAGATTCTCCCCCTGTTTCCCAAACACCTCCACGTGTTTGTGGACTTGTTCTGCGGCGGCTGCAATGTGGGCTGTAATGTCCAGAGCCGCCAGGTAATTTTTAACGATTGTAATTCAAATCTCCTCTCCATCTATCAAACTTTGAAAAGTCTCAAAAAGGAATGTACCTTTCAATGGATTTACGAGATCATTGACCACTATAATCTCTCTTTAGTAAGCCGGCACGGATATGAATACTACCACTGTGAAAGCAGCAAGGGACTGAGTCAATATAACAAAGACAAATTTTTAAAGCTCCGAGAGGATTTTAACAAAATGGGTGCGGCAGGCAGGCAGGATTCCTATTACTATATCATGCTGTTTGTGATGATCGTCTATGCCTTCAATAACCAAATCCGGTTTAATAATCACGGCGAGTTCAATCTTCCTGTGGGCAAACGGGATTTCAACAAGAAAGTAGAACAGAAACTGTCGGATTTCATAGACAGAATCCAGCATAAGGACTGTACCTTTACCTGCAAAGACTTTCGGGACTTTGACATTTCCACCCTGACTCCCTCTGATTTTGTCTACGCAGACCCACCCTATCTGATTACCTGCGCCACTTACAATGAGCAAGGGGGATGGTCAGAAGACGCAGAACGGGATTTGCTTGCCTTTCTGGACAGGCTTCATCATCGCCACATTCCGTTTGCCCTGTCCAATGTGTTGAGAAGTAAGGGCAAGGAAAATCGTCTGTTAGCAGATTGGCTTGAAAAAAACACTGGAATTTATCGGGCCGTTCCCCTCTCATACAGTTACGCCAATTCCAATTATCAGACAAAGGACAAATCTTCTGTGTCTGAGGAGGTTTTGATTCTCAACTACTAAAGGAGCTCTCTGTATATGGAAATCGAAAAAAATCAAATCTTTAATCTCTGGAATACCAATGGCCGAAGGCACGACGTTTTAAATGCTCTGAAGCTGTACCTGGAAATCTTGTGGGAGATTAAGGCAGAATACCCCGAGGAGACGTGGAAGCGCTATCCAGAAAGTCTTGCACAGTTTTTGTTCTATCAAAAGGCCCTGGACTATTCGCCGGAAATTTTTAAAAAGCACGACAAATACGATGGATTTATGGGCAGGCTTGGAAGCGAATATTCCCTGTTTCTTGGCAGAAATCCCAAATGGCTCACAAATCATTTTTCTTCTGGAGACAGAAAAGTATTAGACGAAGCCATAGAAGCCAGAGCCAGGCATTACACCAGCAATCTGGTTAAGATCGGTTTTGCAGACAAACAGAGAGCTCTCTCTCAGGCAGGGTTTTCCTATTTGAAAAATCAACTGGAAAGAGACCCCATAGAGGCCGCCTTACCTCTTGACAATATTAATCTGATTCTGCTTCGCCAGATGCTAAAACTGAGAGTCTTTTCCCAGCGTGACGAAAACGGAAACCGATATTTCTACTCCCCTTTTTGTATGGCAATGTTCCTCCTTTTGAACAATCAGACCATAGATAAAAGCAGTTTCCTTACCATAGTACAGGGCTTAAGCCCCTATCTGCCAGAGGAGCAAAAGGAATTTGTCCTCTCCCATCCTGACCTGATTTCCAAAATAGAAAAAAGCGTCTGGGAGGTTCCCGTAAATCCTATAAAGGAATTGATGTCTTCAGACCTTCTTTCCCCTGAGATCTTCCACAAATATATCAAAAATCAGAAAAGCGGCCTGGTAGGATCTCTGTACTATGATTTTTATCTCTGCCTAGTAAAGTTTCGGGAGGAAAAAAGCCAGGAAGCCTTTGAAGAGTTAATGGAAACTCTGACAAGCCACAAGGTGAAACTGGAAAAAGCCTTTGGGTATGGAAAAGCTATTTTTGAATGGAATAAGCACAATCCCACTTCTTTAGAAGAGTTTTGGGAGAAAAATGAAAACCATATCTTTTTCACCACCACAAATTTTAACAGAGATTTTTATGAGGTATTTTTCAAATCCAGCCGAGTGGATGACATTAAAGAATACTCTGACACAACCGAACGCATTTTAGGAGCCACAGGACTGTTTAAGTTTCAGTCTCTGCCAGAGCTGGCATACAAGGAGGCTTTGTCTCTGATTTTTGACAGGGAACTTTTAAATGGCATGATTTTTGGCACTGTGTCAGAAAAAGAGTATCAGGCATATGAAGAGAGTGCTGACTGCATTTTCAGAAGCAGCCTTTCTGTTTCCGCCATTTTGCACTATGACGAAACCCAGATTGAAGTCGTCACAAACCAGCTGGGCGCTCTTTTAGGAGCTGATGGCCTCTCTGCCATTCGAGCCAAACTAAAGTCCAGAATCAGCAGAGAATTTGCAGCCTATATCAGTAAGAACTATCCAAAAGAAAAAGTAGCGAAACTTCTCTCCCTGTTTTCGGACAGAAACAATGATTCTAAAATTCAAAAACAGGTAAACGATACTGCGACGGTTCCCACTATCTATGAATATCTGGTCGGAATCGCCTGGTATTATGTGTCTGGCCAAAATTTTGATCTGTACAACAGCCTGAATCTGACGCTGAATGCAGACTTTGAGCCTGTCATTCATGCAGGCTCCGGCGAAGGTGACATTATCATTGACTATGAGGACAGGACCGTTATGCTGGAGGTGACTCTGATGAACAAGCAGGCACAGAAGCGTGGGGAATGGGAACCGGTTCTGCGTCATTCCCTGAACTTAAAGGCGGCCAGGGAACCAAAAGAAACTATGACCTTCTTTATTGCTGACGAGCTGGATCACAATACCATCAATATCTGGCGGGCTGTCACCTCGGTTTCTCTGGAATCTACCAATACTCATAAACATGTTGACGGCGTCATCATTATGCCATTTACCAATAGACAGCTTTTGTCCTTTTTGAAAAGCTCTGTATCCCACAGCGCTATTATAGAAAAGGTGAAGCAGTCTTTTCAGAAAGTACCGCGGATCACGGATACGAAATGGCATGAGGAGATCATAGACAGCTTGGAGCGGCTTTCTTAAAGAAGGCCGCTCCAAATTTGGTTTCTGTAATTCCTTTTACAGCATAGAATCTACCATTGCCTGTACTGCTTCTCCGAATACTTTAGATTTCTCCTCTGCATCCTCTAAAGAGGTGCCCTTTACGCCATAGTAGAACTTAATCTTTGGCTCGGTTCCAGAAGGTCTCACACACATCCATGCTCCGTCGTTCATATCGTAATACAATACGTTGGAAGCTGGAAGTCCCGTAGGCTTCACTTCGTTGGTAGCCATGTCTTTGATGGTATCCAGCTTGTAATCTCTTGCAGACACCACCTTGTAACCGCCAACTTCAGCCGGAGTGTTATTTCTCAAGGTATCCATAATATTCTGAATCTTTGCCAGACCTTCGATGCCTTTTAAGCCGATCGACTTTACGGCGTCTTTATAATAGCCATACTTCTCATACATGGCAACCATAGCGTCCCACAGGGTCATATTCTTAGTCTTATAGTAGGCCGCAGCCTCGCACAGGGCCACACTTGCGGAAACGGCGTCCTTGTCCCTGGCGTAGGTTCCGATTAAACAGCCATAGCTTTCTTCCAGACCAAACATATAATGGCCCTCTCCAGTATGCTCCTCTTTCAAAATCTGCTGTCCAATCCACTTAAAGCCTGTGAGACATTCTACCAGTTTACAGTTATAGCTCTCTGCCACCGCATCCACCAGATTGGTGGTAACGATAGATTTCACCACCTCGCCGTCTGCCGGAATCGCATTCTGAGCCTTTTTCTGGCTCAAAACATACTCACACAGAAGGGAGCCGGACATATTGCCTGTCAGAGGAATATAATCGCCTGATTTGCTGTCTTTTACATAAACGCCAAGACGGTCTGCATCCGGATCTGTAGCCAGTACCAAATCTGCGTTTAACTCCTTTGCCATGCCAAGTCCCAGCTCAAATGCCTCTGCCGCCTCTGGGTTTGGATAGCTGACAGTTGGAAATTCTCCATCAGGCAGCTCCTGCTGTGGAACCACATGTACATGCTCAAAACCAATTTCCTTTAAAACTCTTCTCACAGGAACATTGCCAGTGCCGTGAAGAGGCGTGTACACAATGGTAATATCGTCCTGCATCTTGGTAATGGCCTCCTGGTTTACCACCTGAGCCTTTACGTTAGCAATATATTTGTCGTCGATCTCGGCGCCAATCACCTTGTAAAGTCCTGCTGCCTTTGCCTCGGATGCGGTCATGGTCTTTACTGTGGATAAATCTTCAATAGCCAGAACCTCCTCTGTAACTCCTTTGTCATGAGGCGGAGTAAACTGTGCGCCGTCCTCCCAGTACACCTTGTATCCGTTATACTCTGGCGGATTGTGGCTGGCAGTCACATTGATGCCTGCGATACATCCTAACTCTCTCACTGCAAAGGAAAGCTCTGGCGTGGGGCGCAGAGATTCAAATTTATACGCCATGATTCCATTTGCAGCCAGAGTCCTGGCAGCCTCGTCTGCAAATTCAGGAGACATCCGTCTGGAATCATATGCAATGGCAACGCCCTTAGAAGCGCCGCCCTGTTTCATAATATAATTGGCCAGGCCCTGAGTCGCTCTGCGGACAACGTAGATATTCATTCGATTGATTCCCGCGCCGATGATTCCTCTAAGACCTGCAGTGCCAAATTCTAGGTCCATGTAGAAACGCTCTTTGATCTCGTTCTCATCATCTGCAATGGCCTTAAGCTCTTCTTTGGTGTCCTGGTCAAAATATGGATTGCTCAACCACTCTTCATAGATTTTTTTATAGTCTTTCATACTATATAACTCCCTTCCTGTTTTGCTTTCATCTATTATACTTCAAAATCCAGGAAAAAGGAAGGTTGTTTTACTGCAAGATTGCCAAAAATTTCTTTTTTCCCTCCATTTGTGACTCCAGGGTTCGTATCTTTTCCATGTTCCTCTCAGGAATCCAGGATTTTCTTGCATTGTAGTAAAAATTCACTTGTTTCCAGTACTTTTCCGGATACAGAAACAGATAATACAAACACGCCCTGTCCTCCGCCTCCAGCGGCAAAACCCGGTCATAGGCAGAAAGCATCTCCTGACCCAGTTTTTGATTCCACTCCTGCTTCTCCATAACCTTGCGCATAAAATGGTAGAGGTCTGCCATCTGGCTTCCCAGATGCATTTTATTAAATTCAATCACAGCCACATAACTGTCGCCTATGAGCACGTGATGATGGTCCAAATTTCCGTGGCACAAAAATTGTCCTCTTTTTTTGTCTGCCAAATTTAAATGTCCCATTCCCTCGCATGCCTCTGCGGCCTGCTCATAGAACATGGAGTAATTCCCCATCATACAGCGCTCAAATTCTGTCTTTTTTCGCTTATTCTTTATGTAGTTTCTGGCCCGCTTTAATTCCAGATTGTGGCGCTCCATCTCTTTTTCCAGGGAATCCATCACAATGGAACCCATGGTCCACTCCTTTGCTTTGGGAATTTTTTGAAAACTTTTGTGGAGTCTGGCAATCTGTGTTACAGCCTGGACGATCTCCTTCTCGTCCTTTAAATTGCACTCTCTATCAGTAAACCAATGCTTCAGCACATATCTGGTTCCGTCCTCTCCCAGCGAAATCAGTTCCTTTTGCGCCGTAGGAATATAATTATCAACCTGAACAAGTCCGTCTTGGCTGACCTGTCCCAGAACCTGAGTCTCAAATTCCAGGCGTTTTAGCGTACCGCGGTACTCTTTCAGGAGCACAATGCCCATGCTGGTCTCACAAATCCACCCACTGCGGCCCTTGCGCACATTGTCAACGGTCATATTGTATTGCACCAAAGCTTCCATATATCTATCGTTCACATCCACCCCTCCAAACGCCCATTTCATAACTACTTCTAGGGTATGTGGATGAGGGTGGGAATATGATTGAAACTTTCATTACAATTTAAGCTGCCTCAATAGCAATTCTTTCTGGTTCATCTCTGGATGTTCCAAAACCAGGTTCAAAAGGCTTTGAAGCATTTCCCCCAATTCTTTTCCCGGCCTCATGCCTGCCTCTATCAAATCTTTGCCTGTGACAGCCAACGTTTTCAGACCAACACAGTCTCCCCTTCGCCGAATCTCTTGAGACAAGGTCTGTATCTCTTCAATCTTTCCAGGACTTTCTGGAATTTCTTCTGCCACAGCTTCTTTTAGCAACAATAAACTGTCATATAATTCTTGTGTCATCTGGCTCATGGTCCTGCGAATCTTAGCCTCTCCTTCTCCAATCGGCCTCCTAAGCCAGCCAACCAGAACCTTCACCTTTGTCATGGTATCATGATCCATTTTCAGCTCTCTTAAAATCTGAACCGCTTGTGTCGGCTCCTGATTTTTCAAAAAAGCCGCCCAACGCAGGTATTTCTGCGAAGGAAGTTCTGACGGGATATGGATCTCTTTTGGCTGAATATGGGAAAATGTATCTGATACATATCCTTCCAGACCACAGGTAAAAACATTTTTTATCTCCTGTGGATGAGCAGACAAAAGCAGTTTTGTCAGTTCCATCTGAATCCGTTCCTTGCTTACATGGGCAAGGTTGGGACCCAGGTCTTTTATGGCGTTCCAGGTGTTTTCCTCGATTCCAAAACCTAATTGGGCTGAAAAACGGAGGGCCCTGAGAATCCGCAAAGCGTCTTCTGTAAACCGGTCCATGGCAAATCCCACACAGCGGACAATACCTGCTTTTAAATCTTCTTCTCCGCCAAAAACGTCTACCAGCCCTTCTTTAGGATTGTAAGCCATGGCGTTGATAGTAAAATCCCGACGCTTTAAATCCTCTGTCAGATTGGAGGTAAATTCCACATTTTTAGGATGACGACTGTCCTCATACTCACCGTCAATACGGTATGTGGTCACCTCATACCCAGTCTTCCCCCTCATGATCGTCACAGTTCCATGCTGGATTCCTGTGTCAATGGTCCTGCCAAAAATGGCTTTTACCTGCTCAGGTCTGGCAGAGGTCGTGATGTCCCAGTCCTCTGGCTGGCGCCCCAGAAGAGAATCTCTGACACAGCCGCCTACCACGTAGGCCTCAAAGCCATGCTGATTGAGTCGTTCCAGGATTTCTTTTGCATGTTGTGGTATCTGAATCCTTTCATTCATGATCTGTTCTCTTCCTCTAAAAAAGGGCGCCGCTCTTTGCCGCGCCCTTTCCCCATTTAGCAAACATTAAATCTTCTTAATAAGCCCGTCCCCAGTAAACCATCTTTTTAGCCGGCTTCCCACAGCAAACACAGGTTTCTGCCAAATTCTCCTGCTCAAACGGCATGCAGCGTGATGTGGCTCCTGTGTCTTCTTTAATCTTATCCTCACACTCCTGGCAGCCGCACCACATGGCCTTTACAAAGCCTGGCTTTTCATTGATCGTCTTTACAAAAGAGTCATAATCCACAGCCTCATACGTGTGGGCCTCTCTGTGAGCTTTCGCGCGCTCAAACATATCCTTTTGAATTTTGTCCAGCATCTCCTCAACCTTGGTCTCCAGTTCCTCCAAAGAGACGCCTATCTTTTCATGTGTGTCACGGCGCACCAGCACCGCCTGGTTCTGTTCCATATCTTTGGGACCAATCTCCACCCGAAGAGGAATCCCTCTCATCTCGCATTCACTGAATTTCCATCCCGGGCTCTTATCCGTATCATCTGTTTTCACTCTGATGCCACAAGCTTCCAGACGGTCCTGAAGCTCAAATGCTTTTTTCAGAACCCCTTCCTTCTTCTGCTGAATGGGTACAATCATCACCTGTACCGGAGCGATTCTGGGCGGAAGAACCAGACCGTTGTCATCTCCATGGGCCATGATGATGGCGCCGATCAAGCGGGTGCTCATTCCCCAGGAAGTCTGATGAACATATTTTAAAGTGTTGTCTTTATCAGAAAACTGAATTTCAAAGGCTTTTGCAAACCCGTCTCCAAAGTTATGGCTGGTGCCAGACTGCAAAGCCTTTCCGTCATGCATCAGGGCTTCTATGGTATAAGTAGCCTCGGCTCCCGCGAATTTTTCCTTATCCGTCTTCTGGCCTCTTATCACCGGCAATGCCAGAACCTCCTCACAGAAGTCTGCATACACGTTCAGCATAAGTTCCGTCCGCTCCTGAGCCTCCTCTGCTGTGGCGTGGGCAGTGTGTCCCTCCTGCCATAAAAATTCTCTGGAGCGCAGGAAAGGTCTTGTCGTCTTCTCCCAGCGGACCACTGAGCACCACTGATTATATACTTTGGGAAGATTCCGATAGGACTGAATCTCTTTTGCATAAAAATCACAAAACAGGGTTTCAGAGGTAGGTCTGACGCACATTCTCTCCTGAAGAGGCTCTAATCCTCCATGAGTCACCCAGGCTACCTCAGGCGCAAAGCCTTCCACATGATCCTTTTCTTTTTCCAACAAACTTTCTGGAATAAACATGGGCATATAGACATTCTCAACGCCTGTAGCCTTAAAACGTTTGTCCAGTTCCTTCTGAATATTCTCCCATATAGCATATCCGGCAGGCTTAATCACCATACAGCCTTTTACACTCGCATAGTCACACAATTCTGCTTTTTTTACCACATCGGTGTACCATTGTGCAAAGTCCACCTCCATGGAGGTTATGGCCTCCACCAGTTTCTTGTCATTTGCCATGATTGCTCTCCTTTTTTGTTGTCGGCTATGAAAAATACTACGCTAAATTGAAGAGATTGTCAACTACAAAAGAGAGCACCAAGTGTTTCCGGTACTCCCTTTGTTACAGTTTTAAAGACAGCTATGTGAACCTCTTCATCAGCGGCTTATTCATTATATCACAGAAAAATCCTAAATACTGTTATTAATCATAATAAATGTCATAATCAAAATCATAATAATCAGAATTCAAATCAGGTGCATAATGAAAGATGCAATCCGTAATAAAATCATCCAGCTCCTCCTTGGTCATGTGAGCTTTCAGGTTTTTTGTGGCCTCCTCTTCAAACTTCTCTTCTGTATATTTTCCTGAAGCGTAATCCTGCTGCAATTTTTCTATCATACAATATTTATAAGTCTGAGAAT
Organism: uncultured Hungatella sp.; assembly: GCA_910579515.1. Lineage (GTDB taxonomy): Bacteria > Bacillota > Clostridia > Lachnospirales > Lachnospiraceae > UBA3402. Next base: position 11,630 of record CAJTUV010000029.1, on the reverse strand, counting down.
CTATTATTGGCTCCCATATTTTCTTAGACTCATTCCATAGTTCCATACTTCCATCCGTGTTGTACTTTATTTTCTTTTCTTTATTGGATACGTCTTTCTTGTTTCTTATAACAGAACCTGTCTCTGGGTCGGCAGTAAACCATTCGCCGTCTACTTCAAAAGTTCCTGTCTGCATGCTGCCATCTTCTCTCATATAATAGTTCCTGTTTTTTACCTTGATCCAGCCCGTCATCATTTTATAATCATTATCAAAAAAATACCACTTATTATCAACCATCTGCCAACCTTTAGACAATACTCCAGATGGGTCTGCATAATACCAGCCATCCATATTTTTCCACCCAGTGACCATATATCCTTCACTATCAAACAGATAATTTTTTTTGTCAATTCTGAGAACCTGGCCTGTGGCAAATCCTCCGTTGTCATAATAGTACTTCCATCTTCCATCTGCCTCATTCTGTTGCCATCCACTTGCGTAGCCTGTGAAAGCCATTCCCACAGATAAAAGTGCCGCTGCTATCATCACTTTCCTTCTTTTCTTCATTTCCTTTCTCCTTTTCTAAAAGTATTTTATTGAAATAAATTTTGGAAATCCAGAATATTGTCAAATCTTTCTTGTTCCTCAGATCGGGCAGTTGTTTCTGGAGCCGCAGTTGTAGGTGCCTCTGTAGGCGCTTCAGCAGGAGCCTGAATGGGCGCTTCGATAGGCTGCTGTACAGGAGCTTCAATAGGCTGCTGCACAGGAGCTATATTTTGATTATTATTCTGATTTCTTTGATTGGTCTGATTATTCTGATTTCGCTGGTTTTGTGTAACATCCGGCTGACTTTCTGATTCCTGGGTTTCTGGCTGTGGCCCCAGGCTTAATGTCAGAATAACCTCGCTTCCCAAACGTACTAATTGATTCCCATCTTCGCTCTGCTTGATAACACTTCCTGCTTCAACCGTATCACTATATTCCGAAGTCTCTTCCACCTTAAATCCACTGTCCTCCAAAAGTTTCCTGGCTTCCTGTCCTGGTATATACTCCACATCAGGAAGAATCGCCTTTTTGGGCCCCATACTGACTGTCAAAGTTAAAACACCCAAATACTCTGTCTCTGTTCCTGCCTCTGGTAATTGCTTTATCACCTGTCCTGATGGAATCGAATCGCTAAAGACAGCCTCTTCCTTCATAAGATACAGGCCGTATTTTGAAAACACTGTATCAGACAGTCCTTCAAAATCCTCTCCTTCCAAGTCGGGGATTACCACACTGCTTCCTACTCCCGTTTGTTCTTTCCCCTTAGACACTTTCAAAACAATCTGGCTTCCTGTATCTAAAACAGTTTCTGGAGCCAGGCTCTGGGCTTGGATTGCTCCGGGAGCCATCGTTCCTTCCACTTCTTCAAATTCTGCCACAAGCCCTGACTCCAAGGCTAATTCCTCTGCTCTTTCCCTAGAATATCCTGTAAAATCCGGGACAAATGTCTGCTCAATGCCTGCACTAAGAGTAATAGAAATAATTTCTTCTTTACTTACAACCTGTCCAGCCTCAGGACTTTGTCTTAAAACTCTGCCTTCCGGAACCTGAGCAGAATATTCTTTATCCTTAGTCTTTACCTGAAGCCCTAGTTCTTCTCCCTTTTTTAACGCCTCTAATTGGGTATCATTTACAAAGCTTGGAACTCTCACCATTCCTTCTTCTACCGAAGCCTGAGACCATGAGGACACATCAAACTGAATTACATTCGCAGCCAAAAGGCCTAAAAACACCATAACTCCAGCTAATCCAATCCCAACAAGAATTTTTAACCACAAAGGCCATTTCATCAAATCCGGCCCTTTTCGAGTAGATTTTTTCACCTTTACCTGAGCTGCTGCCAGTTCTGCTTTAAATTCTTTTGCAGATTGAGTTCTGTCTTCCACCTTGATATTCAGTGCGTTCATCAAGGCCCTGCTTACACTTTTAGGAATCTTTATTCCTAACTTTAATGGAGACTTCAGCTCATCTTTGATACCACGTTCCATGGAATCTTCAGGCACAATTCCAGTAATCATATGATAACAAGTAGCAGCCACAGCATAAACGTCTGTCCATGGCCCCTGCCTTCCATGACTCTGGTACTGTTCCTCCGGCGTATAACCTGGCTTCACCATAATAGACAAACTTCGACTGTGTTTTGAAGTAGCGTATCGTGCTGCCCCAAAATCCAGAATCTTCACCTGCCCAGATTTCGTCAGATAAATATTATCCGGAGCCACATCTCTGTGAATAATCCCTTTTTGATGCACGCTTTCCAGCGCAGATAACACTTCATTGGTTATCCTTAAAGACTCATCTAGGCTTAATTTTTTCTCTCTGAGAAGTTTTTTCTTTAAGGTTTCTCCTTCCAGAAACTCCATGATCAGATAGACCGTGCGGTTTTCTTCAAAACTGTCATAGATACTGACTATACCGCCCACGTCCTGAAATGCCGCCAGCCGTCTGGCTTCCTCAAGCATTTTATCCTTTCCTGCCAGAAACTGCTCCTCTCGCTCTCCGGAATAAATCGTAACCATGGTCTGCCCGGGTACTCTGGTGGAAAACTCGCTTGGAAGATATTCCTTAATTGCCACAACAATATTCAGTACCTGGTCGTATCCGATATAGGTGACTCCAAAACCACCAAATCCAAGAACTCTGCCTACCAGAAATCTCTTACGGAGTACACAACCAGGAGGAAGGTGATAAGCTTCTTTCGCCAAAGTTCCCTCAACATATCCACATTTGGAACAAACTGTATCCTGATCATTTATGATTCCCATACAGCCTAAACACCGCTTACTCATACTTTGGCCCCCCTTCTTCTGTCAGAAAAAGCGGTAAAAGTTCTTCCTTTATAAATTCCATTTCTCCATATACTTCCCACCAGACATCCGCAATGGCTTTGTTAACGGGAAGTGCATCATGAGAGAGTATAAACAAAGCGTTCTGACCGTTTTCGCCTAAAAGATAGTAGAGAACCCTGTAAGCTGCCTCTTGTTCCATTTCACCTGAAGCTGCCCTCACACTCCACTCTTCACAAAACTGTTTCTCCACGATTTCATCTGACTCTTCCACCTGATAATACCCTGACAATTCCGCCTGTACAGCATAGTAATCCCGTACCTGCCCCGTATAACTTCTTGCTGTACCGTTTAAAAATACTTCCAAATCCGCCGTTTGTTCTTCCCCATCTGCCAAAGTATTAATATAGTCAACTGTCACGTCAAAACCGAGGGGTATTTTAGTTCTGTCAGGATAGTAAAACTCATAATTATCCAGAAAATAGTAATCTGGCAAAGAAATCAATTCTTTCAGAGGCTTTAAATCTGCCAGATATTCTTTCATATCTTCGCCTAATCCCGCACTTTGGAATAAATCAGGACCTGTTCCTTCCTGTAATGCCTTGCGAAGCTTCTCCTCATATCCTTCCTCAATATAGGAGATATTTAAGGTAACCTCTGGATAGCTTTGTGTAAATTCATTTAGTGCCTGAGTAAATCTAGTCTCCTCTTCCTGTCTAATTCCGTTTTCAACATTAATCCACAAAGACAGTGAAATTCCTTCCAGAGTCGCCTCCACTCTGCGCCTGTTATAAATCCAAAATCCACCTGACACTCCTAGAATTATAATAAGGAGCGCCGCCCCAATGCTGATACGCCGAAACCACTTTCTGAAGCGAAGCTCTTTTTCAATGCCTATGGTAGTCTTTTCGTGAGCCAGAGCCTTTCGCATCTCCTCTGCAGTTTGAAAACGGAATTCTGGAATCAGGGTCATGGCTTTCATGATCGTCTTGTCCAGATAATCAGGCAGTCCTGAAATCAGTGATTTAGGATTCTTTAAATGGTCTTCCCGCTCCCTGTCAGAGGACTCCTCTGGCCTGACGCCAGTAACTGCCAAATACAAGGTTGCTCCCACAGCATAAATATCCGTCCACGGGCCCTGCCTGCTTTTGGTACGGTATTGCTCCGGAGGTGCAAAACCTAATTTTAACACTCTTGTCAAATCTTTTTCTGTAGAACCATCTGAAAACCGAGCAGCGCCAAAATCAAGGAGCTTTACTTTTTTGTCTTCGCAGATAAAAATATTATCTGGGCTTATATCTCTATGAATAATCCCTTCCTTGTGAATTTGCTTTAACGCCTCTATCACTGGAAAGATCACTTCTAGTGCTCGTTTCCAGGATACCTTGCCATGGGATTTTCGGATTTCGTCCTTAAACGAATTTCCTCTTAAATACTCCATTACCATATAGGCCGTTCCGTTTTCCTCAAAAAAGTCGAATACATGAACAATTTCTTCTGATTGATTAAATTTGGCTGTATTCCTCGCCTCATCTAAAAATCTGAACAACAGATCCTGATACGACTCTCTCCCTCTGCCTGTGGACAGAATGACCTCCTTCTGCCCTGGCACTCGATTCACCATGCCTGCCGGATAAAATTCCTTGATTGCCACCATAGTCTTCAGTTTTGCATCCCAAGCCCTGTACAGAATACCAAAACCACCGAAACCAACTACGGTTCCCATAAGATACCGCTTCTTTAACACCATACCCGGATAAAGATGGTAAGCCTCTTTGGGACTGGTACTCCTTTGAAAACCACAATGAGGGCAAATCCTCTCTCCTTCATCAAAGAGTTCCATACAGTTAAAACATCTTCCCTTTTCAGTTTCCCAGTCAAGTTTTTGGCTTTCTTCCAATACAAGATGAGGCCAAATCCCATTGTCTATGTTTTCTGCTCTTTCTTGCTCGGACTCTTCCTGAATTTCTTCCTCTCCATCCTCTAAAATCAGTGTGCGCTCTTCCTCAATTTTATCCTCATCAAAAATCACGGTATCGTCTTGCTCTCCCATGTTCCATCACCTCCGGTTTTCTATATCCATACTCCGATGGCGCTGAAATTGTCCATCTCACTTCCTTTTCCATGATTTCGCACTTCTTTTTCCATAGACTCCATCCAGTCGCCTACACAAGAAGCTTCCTGAAGAGACTTTTTCATCCCCTCTTCTTCTATCCATTCCCACCAGCCGTCGCTGCATAGAAGAAACGCCTGACCTTTTCGAGCCGGCTTTATAGATCCCAATTCATATCGAGGCGAATCCCACTCTATTCCCATAACCCGTAAAAGCCTGTTTCGATCCTCATGATGGCGGATCTCTTTTTCTTTTATAGTGCCTGCGGCTACAAGCATTTGGGGTACACTGTGATCAAAAGTACGAAAGATTTTTGTACCGAATATCCCTCTCTGAAACCTATACAACCTGGAATCTCCAATATGTCCCCATCTAATTTGTCTATTTCCCACCCAGAGTACTACCAGTGTGGTCTTCATTTCTTCCTCTGCCTTCATAGACTTTTGCTGCCTTAATAATTCCTCCTGTGCCTTCTGTATCCAGAGTCCCATATGTTCACAAGATGGCTGTCTGTGAAATTCTTCTATCACCTTTTTGGCTGTCAGCCTGGATGCTAAATCTCCTTTTCCATGGCCTCCCAACCCGTCACAAAGGACAAAACAATACTGCTCCCCCTCTTGATCCGCCAGAACACAGTCTTCATTTACAGGCCTTTCTCCCGGAAAGCTTCTGAGTTCATATTGTATCATACTGCTCTTCCCCTTCTACGCTTTGACAATCGTACAAATCATAGATAAATTATCTTTTGCTCCGTTTTCATAAACCACGGTTTTGATGTTCCCAATCCTTCTGTCAGTCTGTTTCCACCAATACGCCCGCTTCATCTGTGATTTCAGTCTTAACTCTGCACAGTATTTATAAATTCCGTCACTGCACAGAAAAAAACATACTTTTCCGCTAATACTGCCAGTAATCGTATGAAGTTCTATTTCTTCCTGCCAGCCTACTGCCTGAGTCAATCTCCCATAACGACTGTCTTTCTCAATATTCTTAGTCCGTTTTTGGGCAGGAATTTGATTTTGCCACACATCATCTATCGTAATTTGTTCAAAATTGCCTCTGCTGTATTGGTAGAGCCTGCTGTCACCTACATGAAATACTGCAAAATTTTTCTTATGAACCAGCAGCAGGCACATGGTAGTCCCTCCATGCTGTTTCATGTCTTCATACAATTTATAAATCTGCTGATTCGCTTTTTGTACTTCTCTTTTCAGTTCTGACACAAGATCTGAAAAAGCCATTCCTGACAAAAAACCGCTTACATCCTCCCACCATACGCAGAAAAAATCCACAAGAGCACGGCTGGCCAGGCTTCCCAGATAATGTCCTCCCATACCGTCGGCTACCAGAAACAATCCCGTTTCTTTTGTATATTTTTCCAGAATTGCATCTTGATTTTCCTTTCGGCAAGGCCCCTTTTCCGATAAGGATGCTGCTTCTATTATCATGTCTTTCCCTCTTACCAAAGTGACTTGGCATCGTCTGTCTGTACATTTTCCACATACATCATGGTGCGGTCCTCTTTTGCTCCGACTACTTCCACGCTGTAGCTATACTTTCCGATCTTCACCGTATCCCCATTCGCAATCTGCGTCTCTTCATAGACTCTTGCTCCCCGATACCAGGTTCCATTGGTGGAATTGTTATCTTTTATGTAAAGAACACCTTGACGGATCAGAATGTCGCAGTGATCATGCGATACCATTCTGTCATCGTCAAGGTTAATGTCTTTATCTTTTCGTCCAATACGAATAATCTCCTTGACGGGAATCTGGAAAGAACTTTCCGGCCTGTCCAGATTTTTCAAAACCAGGAAGCTCTCTTCCTCTGTTTCATTTTTGTACATAACAGTTATAGAATCTAAATCCTCATCTGGCACCTCTTCCTTCTTTTTTCTCTTTCTCAAAATTACTATGCAGATTACGACCACGGCTGCCACCACAAGCCCTGCAATGGCAATGCCCAAAAGATAACCTTGCATTCCTGTTTTTTCCTCCTTTTGTTGTTCTGCCACAGGACTCAGCACTGGAAGAGGCTCCGTTTTCGTTTCCTTCTGACTTTCTTCTGTTGCAGATTCTGTCTCTGCTTCTATTTCTTGTGCTGTTTCTGGAACAACACCTTCTCCAAAAGGCATCTCCACACTGGTCACCAGCTCTGTGGTACCTTCTGGCGTGTTTAATTTTAAAAGAATATTTTTTATACTTCCATCCAACACAGCTGGTTCTGGCTGAATTCGAATGCATAGGTTTTCCTGATCTTTCAAAAATGTCTGAACAATGTCTTCATTAGATGTCGTACCATCTAATAAGAAATACTCTGAAGAGGCCGCTCTGGAAAAAGAGAACATTGCTTCCAGTTTGGGGGAATTATTCTTTCCCTGAATTCCTACAGCATAAACCGGATACGGATTTTTCTCAATTAACCGTCGTACCTCGTCGTTGGTATAGCCAATGGCCTTATCATCTGCACCGTCTGAAAAGATAAGGATTCTGGTAAACGTATAAGCGCCTTCTGTCTTCAGATCCGAAATAATTTCGTATAAAATATCGCTTAAATAGGTATCTTGGTTATTGTATGTGATTTCCTCCAACGCTCGGTTTAATGTTTCTTTTTCACTGGTAAACTCGCTTAAAAATGTTAATTGATCGGAAAAAGTTCCGATTCGGAACTGCTCTCCTTCCATACCTCCATTGATCACGCCTTTTGCAATCGTTTGGATATCCTCTCTGTTTTTACCTGGAATCGACTGAGAGTTGTCCACCAGCAAAATGGTTCTCATAGGAATGTCCATACCAGAAACAGAACCCACTGCTATAGTTTCTTTCGGACAAGAAACAGAGCCAATCTGAATTCCGGTTCCTTCTCCCAATTCAGAAACTCCTCTGATATAAATATAAACACAGCCGTCTGAAACAATGGTGCTCACAACCTTTGCCTCTGCTGCATAAACCTGCAGGGAGGATAAAAACACACAAGTAATTAGGAAAACTGCAGCCAACAGGCTTTTAAAGGTTTTTCCTTTCTCTTTCTTCATACCCATCTTTTTCTCCGAATTTTCTTAGTATTCTATGTAAAATCGAATTTGAAGCTAATAAAACATCTTCGCATTTTCTGTATTTTTCAATTCTGCGTATTCATACTGTTCCATACAGGAACCTGTGATTTCATATAATTCTTCTATTTTTCTTTCCAGTCTGCTGATGTCGCTGCATACTTGGCCGATTCTCTGTCTGATTTGGCGCTTTTGAGAAATTTCCAGGGGAATTTTCCCCTTGATTTTTCTTAAATCAGCCCTCACATGGCTTACTTGAGCTTCCAGAGGCCGAAGACAGTAATTTGCTCTGCGCACCTCATAGGGATTTACATATAATTTAGACATTAATCTTCCCCTCCCTCTAAAAGTTCCTCATAAATTTCAATGATATCCATACTGATATCGTCTATCTCATCTGATGTTCGGTTGATCTGCATATTCAGCTGGTTCACCGCATCGTGAATCCCCACAGCTTCTACAGCTTCCCATGATGCATCGATACGTTTTTTATAAATCACCAGTTTTGATCTGACCTCCAAAAGCTCGTCTGCACACTGTTTCAGTCTGTGCACAGTCGTCAACAGTTCTTCAAAATCCATATCCACAATATCCATCTCTTCGCCCTGCCGTCTCTTGAAAAGGCTTACACAGACAGCTCGTGTCTGCGCTGCCTGTATAAGCTTTACCTGTATTATAATGACTGAAATCCTGATGTATCCTCATAGGGTTCTTCCACAAAAACAGACAGAAATACCTGAAATTTCCCATCTGGTGTAGAAATCTGAAGCTGTGTGGTTCCAGGTTTCTGCGCCGTCACAACTCCGTCGCTTACGCTGCAGACAGACGGATCTTCTGCCACATACCTTAAACTGCCTATATCATATCCTCCCGGAACTGATAGTACGCCAATCCGCAGAGTCTCTTCCTCTGACAAATGGATAACTTGAGACGCCACGCGAATAGAACCGAACACAATTTCCTCAAACTCAAATACAGTGTATTCATATGGTTGATCCCCTTCTTCCACCACTTCAGTTTCCACTTCTTCGCCTGTTCCCCTGGTACATGCATCCACCAGCACTAAATCCTCCCAGTGGAAATGCTGTTTGACAGCGCTGCTGTTTGCATCCCATACCACGCTGGAAACCCTCAATTTGTCGCTAATCGCGGTCATGATACAGCCGTCTTCGTTAATAGCCCACCGAAGAGGCACCCACATCAAAATATCAATACAGGTAGGCTCGTCACCCAATAGGTCTGCATCAATAGTCGCCACAGCCACAACGCCGCTGGTTACCTTTACATTGGCGATTTTCCCCCCAAGACATCCCAGCTCCGCTTTCACTGTAGGCTCTGCCGTGATCGTGGCCTTAGCATGAAAGTCACAGGCTGCATTTTGGTTATTTACTGATGAGGCCAAACCACATCCCTGCCTGTAATTCGCATTTGCCACCACAGTGGACGAATAGGTCAGGGTTGCTTCCCCGTCAAATCCCAGATTTACCACAAGACTGAGTTCCGCGGTCAAAGGCGTAGGCCCCAAAGGAATCGTGGCAGTTCCCAGCGGAATCTGACCAGAAGAGCGTTCCTCTGATTTGGAGTAACTTGCAACCACCTGATCATTCATGGAAACCGTGAAATCTGCCTTTTTCAGCCCTTTGAACAGCCCATAGTCCACATCTGTTGTGACCTTAATACTGGAAACGGACACATTTACAGTCCCACCCCCCGGCAAGTTGGCATCAAAGTTTACGGTGTCCCCTTGCATGTTTAGTCCTGTAAGAAGCATGACTCCATCCTCATTCTGGTCGAGAGTATGGTTTAAAGCTGCATCTGTAGAAATATATGAGGCATTTGTGATAGAAGCGGCTTGGTTTTGGTTTGACATGCTGATTGTTACCCCTTCCGCCGGTTCTATAGAAATGTTCCCTGCTTCAAAGGTTCCTGTCACATGAAGCTCCTTAAAGACATCTTCCATTTCCGCCAGTTGATAGGTAACTTTGTCCCCGTCAACAGAATCAATCTTGATCGCATAAGCCGGATTATCCTGAGATGGTTCTACATAAAGAATGTCTCCCTCCTGATAGTTCTCTCCGTTTGTCACAGAAGCGGTGACGCCGTCTCCTTTAAGAACTACGTCCTCTGCCTTTACTTCTTTTACTGCTTCTGTATAGGTCCGTTCATACCGCTCTGCCAGAGTCAGGTTCATGGCATAGTCATAGGCATGAGCAAGAAGGAGTATCCCGTCGGTTTCTGACAATTCCATGTTCCATGTTTCTTGAGCGATCTCTCCGATATTCGTGGTAAAAAATTCCTTGAGATTGTTCTCAGACACTTCTATGTCGATGTTAGAGAGATTCAGTTTTTCAATGCCTATAGCACGAACGGAGGTTTCCACTGCATATTGCCAGGTAATCTTACTTTCTGGCTCAAGAGCCCCCTCTTCAATCAAAATCCCCCATTCCTTACATGCCTGAATGTTGTCAAAGTGGACGTTGTCTACACTCACATCAGAAAAAAACGGTTCTTCGTTTTCATATAAATTGTATCCAAACTTATCTCCCAGAAGCCCTATCCACTCTTCCTTTGTCAACTGCCCGCCTTCGTCTGCGGCTTTGTCTCCCTTATTTTTGCTGCAGCCGCTAAGGAAGAGGGAAAGAATTAAAAGTACCGATATAACACGGCATAACATTCTTTTCATTCCCTCTCCTCCTGGATCCTTTAGATAAAACGGTTGGCGTTGGAAGTGTTGGTCCGCTCTGTTCCCATATACTCATTTGCTGTGTTGGTAAGGAATTTCGCATAGTTCTCTACCACATCATAATACTGCTGAAATCTGGGCTCCATCCCTGCAATCTTCTCTCGGATAGCAGTCGCAGAATCACTCTCCCATTCTCCACTTAAACTGTGAATTAGGTTTTTAATCTCTTTTAAATTATTCAACAACTCCGTATTTCTTCTTCTGATCTTCTCTGACCATCCTGAAAAACTTCCATAATTAACATATATTTGTGACATCGTTATCTCCTCCTAGTTCTGAAGTCCGCCAATTTTGCCTTTTATATTTGCCTGAGTTGCCTCATAATTCTGGGCCGCCTGTCTCATAAAAGCAGCATAATCATTCATCAGTTGTTTCATCTTCTGAAAATCATCTTCAAATCCTGCTACACGCTGAAAAAATGCCGTGGCGTCCTCCCCTGTCCAGTCCGTTGACGTCAGCGTTTGCATTTCCTGCAAAAAGCCTTTGTATGAATTGTAATAATTGTCTGCCTTTGCATCCACTTCTCTTGCCTTTGCGGTAAGATTTTCTGGTGTTACCTTGATACTTTCCATAATTCTCTCCTTTTCTTTTTTATTAAATCAGCATCAGCTTTGAGCCGTTTTTCAAATGAAGGCTCTCCACTGGCGAATTTACATCATAAATCGTTCCGCTTTCCAGATCGCACAGCACTGCATCTTTATCCGGCATATAGGCGCCTCCTGTCATTCCGGTAAAAAAGGAGGCGATCAGTTTCGTTGCCTGTCCTACAGAAATGGTTCTTGGCAGAAGAATGTCATAGTTGTGTCCTGTCACCGGAATATCAAGCTGTACCATTACCTTACTCATCTTCTTCCTCCCTTGTATAATGTATTTAGGTTGTTCAAGGGATACCTATAAACCCTCAGACCTGC
>CAJTUV010000028.1 GCA_910579515.1 uncultured Hungatella sp. | reverse complement strand
AATTTCTTTTGATTTTTTCAATTATCTACTTGACTTTTAATAGTTGGTCTTTCTGTTTCCATCATAATACAAGTTAAAGCAGAATGCAACAATAATCATTCAAATTCTTTCAAATTGTATAGTTTCTATATTATATGAAGAATAAAGGATGTTATGCACTCCTTGACTTTTAATCACTGAAGGATGCCAAACCAGATTTCAATCTGATTCATCCATGAACAATGCTTTGGTGTGTATACAACGCGGATCAGGTGCTCTTCCTGATGGAGGAATTCTGTACGAATTTTCAGACTCTTTCATATACCGTTATTTCCGCAAGCCAGTACTAGGCTTCCTCGTCCTTTCCAACTACAATACTGATTCCGTTTACTTCTACGTGTTCATTAATGGCAATGACAAGACACTGACAGCCGTCTATCATACGGGTCTCCACCAGACTGGCGGCTTCTGGATTTACTTTTACTGTCACTTCCGGCGTTTCAATATTGAAATTTTTGGTACTGGCAATATTGGAAGCCAAAAAGGAGGTCCTTTCTCCTGCACGTTCATCATAACACTGTTCAAAGTTTTCCAGCCGTTCATCAGGCACTCCGCTTTCCTCAAACAGACGGCGCACTTCCTGTTTGCCAAGTTCCAAAGGTTCCGGACTGTCTTTATATTCTTCCAGCTTTTCATTTAAGGTTTCGTGAATATTTTTCACTACGCTGTAATCGCATTCCGCTCCAAGCGTATCAGAGATGAGAGAGTTAAAGGTTTCTTTTTGGGTGTCTGCGGCAAGAGGAATGCGCTGACAGCCAAACATTTGCTGAATGAAAGGCTCCTGAAGATCCGCTGCGTTTTTGGTGTAGTAGAGAAGGCTGTGGATGTCTGTGAAGCGGTCATTAAAGCAGGGGAATAAAAAGCCCTTGACGGGCTGGTCCACAATCCAGTCCTGGGTCCGGTTTTCAATACAGTTTTTCTCTTCATTGTATCCCAGGCCGGCTTTGGATAGGTGGACAGGACAAATGCTGCAAAGTATGTACTCAAAGACCGTGTCAGAGGCATCAAACATTTCTGTACCGTCAGAGGCTTTTCCTGGAACGTCATATCCCACATGGATCAGGATGATGTAATAATTTTCCCCAAAGTCGAAGGTCTCGATAATTTTTTCATAAAACTGCTGAATGAGCTGGTCGTCTTTTAATTTACTGTTTCGCAGCTGAAGCAAAAACTCCTGGCAGCCGCCTTCTTTCTCTTCCTCTAAAGGAAAGTCAAGATTTAAAAGATTTCTTCCGATAGTGCCGGATAAGGTTTTCTTAAAGATTGTAAAATACTTAAAGGCATCTTCTTCCGGTAAGGATAAAAATGCCTCTTTCAAGGTAGTTTTAATATTTTTTTCCGCATCCACATAACAGCCGCAGATTCGGGAAATGGTACACCGCTCTGGAACGTATTGTTTGCGGATTTCGGACACTTCTTTTTTATTCATAATGGTTACCTCTTCTACATTTCTATTGTTTATTAATAGTAAAGTTTGGGCATACATCTGTCAAGAAGTTTTTCATTTTCCCTCTTTTCTATTGTGGCTCCTTGTGCTAAACTTTACGGAGAAAATAAGTAATGACGGAGGATTTATTATGATAACACGAGATATTCATTATATCGGTACAAATGACGACAGTATTGACTTATTCGAAGGACAGTATGTGGTCCCCAATGGAATCTCCTATAATTCCTATGTGATTATGGATGAAAAGATTGCGGTTATGGATACTGTGGACAAGCGCAAAGGGGAGGAATATCTGAAAAATCTGGAAAAGGTTTTAGAAGGAAGAACGCCGGATTATCTGGTGCTTTCCCATTTAGAGCCTGACCATGGCTCCAGTGTTCAGGCCTTTATGGAGAAATACCCAGACGTTACATTAGTGGGAAATGCAAAAACCTTCCAGATGCTGCCTCTGTTTTTCCAGGGAGAAGTCAAAGAAAAGCTGACGGTGAAAGAGGGAGAAACTTTGAATCTGGGGCAGCATACCTTAAGCTTTATCATGGCGCCTATGGTTCACTGGCCAGAGGTGATGATGACTTACGACAGCTTTGACAAGGTGCTGTTCAGCGCAGACGCTTTTGGAAAGTTTGGAACTCTGGATAAAGAGGAGCCATGGGAGAAGGAAGCCAGAAGATACTATTTTAATATTGTAGGAAAATATGGTCCTCAGGTTCAGGCTGTGTTAAAGAAGGCGGCAAATCTGGAAATTCAGCAGATTTGTCCTCTTCATGGACCAGTGCTGAAGGAAAGCATCAGCCGTGTCCTAAAGCTGTATCAGATCTGGAGCACCTATGAGCCTGAGGCAGAGGGTGTGTTTATTGCCTATGCCTCTCTTCATGGAAATACTGGCAAGGCGGCGCAACGGCTGGCGGAGATTTTAAAGGAAAAGGGCTGCCAGGAAGTGACGGTTATGGATTTAGCCAGAAGCGATACCTCTGAGGCTGTAGAGTGTGCATTCCGCTATGGAAAAGTAGTATTGGCCTCTGCTTCCTATAATGCCGGCGTTGTGCCGTGTATGGAGGATCTCCTTCACCATCTGAAAGGAAAAAACTATCAAAAGCGTAAGGTTGGCCTGATGGAAAATGGAGCATGGGCCCCTTGTGCAGTTCGGACCATGAAGGACATGCTGGCGCAGATGAAGGACATTTCCGTGGCGGAGACTGCCGTGACGCTTCGGGGCGTGTTAAAGGAAAGTGACGAGGCGGCTCTGGAAGCCCTGGCAGAAGAGATGCTTAAACTGTAATGTCAATATTGCCAGAAAAACAGTAAAAATAGCACCTTTTTTCTTTCTTCCTAAATTGGTATCATAGGTATCGTCAAGAGACAAAAACAACAAACCATTTTAAGGAGGAATGAACGATGTTAAAGATGTTATCAAATATTAAAGAATTCTTATTGGAGAATAGTGAGTACTGCGACGCTGCGGTGATTACCCTGAACGGCGGAGACTACTATGCAAATGTTTAAAAATCAGGTATTGAAAAGGGAGCGGTCCATCTTGAAATAATGATGAACCGCTCCTCTTTTATTTTGCGGAACGGGAACCGCTCTGCTAATCTGTTGGTAACAGTTCTGACGGTTCATCTTCTTGCAGGAAAAAACGGAAAAGATATTGACAAGTAAGAAGAAATATTGTAGAATCATCACGTTGCAAGCCTTGGTAGCTCAGTTGGTAGAGCAGAGGACTGAAAATCCTCGTGTCACTGGTTCGATTCCGGTCCAAGGCATGGAGCTGTTGAAAATTTTATTATGCGGGTGTAGTTCAGTGGTAGAACACCAGCCTTCCAAGCTGGATATACGAGTTCGATTCTCGCCACCCGCTTTTTTGTTTGGGAGAATACCTGAAGATACTGGATTTGTTAGTTGGCCAGTGTTTTCAGGTTTTTTGTTTGTTCGATAATATAGCGGAATTGGAATCTTTGATAGTGAAGATATTGGAAAAGGGTATAAAAGAAGTATAAATATTAGCACTCGACTCTTGACAGTGCTAATAATATGTGATATGTTATAGTGCAGATAGAACAAAAAACAAAGAACTTCACTTAGTTCCGAAAGGAGGAACACTATGAATATCAATAAATTTACCCAGAAATCCATAGAAGCAGTACAGAATTGTGAAAAGCTGGCCTATGAACATGGGAACCAGCAGTTGGAACAGGAACATCTCTTATACAGCCTGCTAACCTTAGACGACAGCCTGATTTTAAAGCTGATTACCAAGATGAACATTTCCAGGGAAATGTTTTTAAATGAGTCGGAGCAGGCCCTGAACAAATTGACAAAAGTCAGCGGCGGCGGCCAATTATATGTCAGCAATGACTTAAACAAGGTTCTCATCAGTGCAGAGGACGAGGCAAAAGCGATGGGTGATGAGTACGTGTCTGTGGAGCACTTATTCCTTGCCATGTTAAAACAGCCGGACCGGACCCTTAAGGAACTGTTTAAACAGTATGGCATCAACCGGGAAAACTTTTTGCAGGCCCTGACTACCGTGAGAGGCAACCAGAGAGTGGTCAGCGACAACCCAGAGGCTACCTATGATACCCTGGAGAAATACGGTTATGATTTGGTAGAGCGAGCCAGGAATCAGAAACTGGACCCAGTGATTGGCAGAGACGGAGAAATCAGAAACGTGGTTCGGATTCTGTCCCGTAAGACGAAGAACAATCCGGTTTTAATCGGTGAACCAGGCGTGGGAAAAACCGCTGTGGTAGAAGGGCTGGCCCAGAGAATCGTCCGTGGGGATGTACCGGAGGGACTAAAAGATAAGAAACTGTTTGCCCTGGATATGGGAGCTCTTGTGGCAGGAGCAAAATATCGCGGGGAGTTTGAGGAGCGGCTAAAAGCGGTTCTGGAGGAGGTAAAAAAGAGCGAAGGGCAGATTATTCTGTTTATCGACGAGCTTCACACCATCGTGGGAGCAGGAAAGACCGAAGGTTCCATGGATGCAGGGAATATGTTAAAGCCGATGCTGGCAAGAGGAGAGCTGCACTGTATTGGCGCTACCACCTTGGACGAGTATCGCAAATATATTGAAAAGGATGCGGCACTGGAGCGCCGTTTCCAGCCTGTAATGGTGGAAGAACCTACGGTAGAGGATACGATTTCCATTTTGAGAGGATTGAAGGAGCGGTATGAAGTCTTTCACGGCGTAAAGATTACAGATTCCGCCCTGGTATCCGCAGCCATGTTGTCAAACCGCTACATTTCCGATCGTTTTCTGCCAGATAAGGCCATTGATCTGGTGGATGAGGCCTGTGCTCTCATTAAGACAGAATTAGACTCTATGCCTACGGAGCTGGATGAATTGTCCCGCAAAGTCATGCAGATGGAGATTGAAGAGGCGGCTTTGAAAAAAGAGACAGACCGGTTAAGTCAGGACCGTCTGGCAGATTTGCAGAGAGAGCTTGCAGAACTTCATGACGAATTTACAGCTAAAAAAGCTCAATGGGAGAATGAGAAGACCTCCGTAGAGCGTCTGTCTTCTCTCAGAGAGGAGATAGAAAGCATCAACCGCCAGATCACTCAGGCTCAGCAGGAATATAATTTAAATAAGGCGGCGGAACTACAATATGGAAAGCTTCCGGAACTGCAGAAGCAGTTGGCGCAGGAAGAGGAGAAGGTAAAAAGCCAGGACTTGAGTCTTGTCCATGAAAGTGTCACGGAAGAGGAGATTGCCCGAATTATCTCCAGGTGGACAGGGATTCCGGTGGCCAAACTGACGGAGAGCGAGAGGAGCAAGACTCTGCATCTGGATGAAGTACTACACAGACGGGTGGTGGGACAGGACGAGGGCGTAGAGAAAGTGACAGAAGCCATTATCCGTTCCAAAGCAGGGATTAAAGATCCTACAAAGCCGATTGGTTCCTTCCTGTTTTTAGGTCCTACCGGCGTGGGAAAGACAGAGCTGGCAAAGGCTCTGGCGGAAAGTCTGTTTGATGACGAGGGAAACATGGTCCGAATCGACATGAGTGAATACATGGAGAAACATTCTGTGGCCCGCCTCATCGGAGCGCCTCCAGGATATGTAGGATATGACGAGGGAGGACAACTGACAGAGGCTGTCAGAAGAAAGCCCTACTGTGTGGTTTTGTTTGATGAGGTGGAGAAAGCCCACCCAGATGTTTTCAATGTGCTTTTACAGGTGCTGGATGATGGAAGAATCACAGACTCAGCAGGAAAGACGGTGGACTTTAAGAATACGATTATTATCATGACCTCCAATATTGGCTCTCAATATTTGCTGGAGGGCATCGACGATGAGGGAAATATCCGCAAAGAGGCAGAGGACATGGCTATGAATGATCTGCGTGCACATTTCCGCCCTGAATTTTTAAACCGTCTGGATGAAATCATTCTGTTCAAGCCGCTGACCAAGGGAAATATTGGAAACATTATCTCCCTGCTGATTGCAGATACCAATAAGAGACTGGCAGAGAGGGAAATCCAGATAGAGCTGACAGACAGGGCAAAAGAATTTGTGGCAGACCACGGATACGATCCGGTATACGGCGCCAGACCCTTGAAGCGATACCTGCAAAAGTATGTGGAGACCCTGGCCGCCAAGATTATCCTGAAGGATATGGTGAAAGCAGGCGACGCCATTGTAATTGACGAAGACCTAGACGAGCAGAAATTGACAGCATATGTGCAGTAACTGTTCTTGAAACACAAAGGCTTATATGTTATGATAATACTGTCAGTCAGGAAGAATTTGACCAGAAGGAGAAGGAAGATGCCCAAAGATCCAGTAATACTTTTAAGCTATGTCAACACCCAGTTAAGAGATTTTTATCCCTCCTTAGAGGAGTTTTGCAAAGCGATGTCCGTGTCTTCAGACGGATTGCAGAAGACATTGAAGACGATTGGGTATGTTTATGACGCAGAAAAGAACCAGTTCTCGTAGACAGGCAGGGTTTACATTACTGGAGCTCTTAACGGTTGTAGGCATTATTTCTATTTTGGCAGCTATTTCTATTCCCACTTATCGAAACGTACAGAAAAACGCGGAGGAGAAGGTTTTGGAGTATAATATAAAAATCATCTCCTCTGTGCTAAATGATTACCTGGAGGAACAACGGTTAGAAGGAAATCTGGAACGAACCACCATCCGAAAGCTGATGGCATCTCCCATTGGCGACTCAGAAAACCCTCTGTCAAAAAGGATTGAGGGCAGCAATCTGGATGAAACATGGATTGTTTATGTAAACGCTACCTATGGAAGCGAACATTATGGCGGTTTTGAGATAGAATGGAAGAGATACAGGGCAAAATGTTATCCAGGAAAAAATATAGAGATTGAAACTATAAGCCAGTCTAAGTGAAATATCTTGGAACTGGCTATATTTGTTATAGACATAGGATAAAATAGCAGATAAGGAAATGAGGTGAAGATTTATGGAACTCCTGTTGGAGATAACTAAAACAGCCTGGAGCTGGATGATGGAAAATCTTCTGTATATCAATCTGATTTTGTCGGTGGTTATCGTGTTTTTTCAGCGCAGGGACCCCAAAGCTGTGTGGACCTGGCTGCTGGCTTTATACTTTTTACCGATTTTCGGATTTTTCTTGTATTTGATGTTATGTCAGGATTTTCGAAAGAGCAAAATGTTCCGCATCAAAGAGGTGGAGGACCGTTTAAAGTATCCGGTAAAATCTCAGGAGGAGGGAATCCTGAATCGTGAAAATTGGTTTCGTGATCCGCTTTGCCGGGATTATGAGGACCTGGTCTTATATAATCTGGCCACATCGGGAGCGGTTTTAACAACAGATAATACGGTAGAGATTTTTACGGACGGAGTGGAAAAATTTTCCAACCTGGTAGAAGAACTTAAAAAAGCTGAAAATTATATTCACATTCAATACTACATTATTAAAAATGATGAGGTATTTCAGGCTATGATTCCAATTTTAAAGGAGAAGGCCAGGCAGGGAGTGGAAGTCCGAATACTATATGACGGCATGGGCGGAAGATTTATGCCCAAACGGGTTTGGAAGGATCTGTCGGAGGCAGGAATTAAAGTTGGAGAATTTTTTCCCGCTTTTCTTGGCCGCCTTCAGCTTCGTGTCAACTACCGCAATCACAGAAAGATTGTGGTAATTGATGGAAAAGCGGGATATGTAGGAGGGTTTAACATCGGACGGGAATATATTTCCAGAGATCCGAAGTTTGGATATTGGAGAGACACACATTTAAAGATTCAGGGGAGCGCTGTGTACAGTCTCCAGATTCGGTTCGCCCTGGACTGGAACTATGCAGTCAAAGAGAATTTATTTAAGCAGGGAAAATATTTTGGATTGCCGGAACAAGAAGAAGGAATGGAGATGGCTGCGTCCACAGAGCTTGCAGAGACGTTTCAGACAGAGCTGTTTGGCCAGGGAGTAGGAATCCAGATTATTAACAGCGGCCCAGACGCCAGTAACCGTCAGATCCGCAACAACTATCTTCAGCTTTTTCACAAGGCCAGACATCATATCTATATCCAGACCCCATACTTTGTGCCAGACGATGCAATCCTGTCTGCCCTTAAGATTGCGGCGGAATCTGGGCTGGATGTGCGTCTGATGATCCCATGTAAACCAGACCATCCCTTTGTGTATTGGGCGACCTATTCCTATGTAAAGGATCTTCTGGAAGCAGGGGCTCGCTGCTATACCTATGAAAATGGATTTCTCCACGCAAAAGGCGTGATGGTCGACGGACTGGTAAGCTGTTACGGGACTGCAAATATGGACATTCGAAGCTTTGAGCTGAATTTTGAGGTCAATGCCACCATGTTTGACACAGAGACTACTCAGCGGCTGGAAACCCTTTTTCTGGAGGATTTGGAGCATTGCAGGGAGATAACGAAGAAACGATATGAGAGCCGCAGTATTGTGGTGAGGGCGAAAGAACAGTGCAGCAGACTGCTGTCGCCGCTTTTATAATAGGTAGATATGAGAACTGTGAATAGAATAGAGCGTTGTGATTATAATAACCCCCATGAAGATCATAGACAGTTTAAAGGAAATGGGAAGAAATTTTTGTAAGTGCGGGATGACAGGGTGGTGCCTGGAGGTGGTGTTCACTTCTATGGAATCCATGATGCTTCAGGACTGGAGACTGATGGGAAAAACATCGCTGCTTATGTTTCCGATTTATGGACTAGGGGCTTTGCTGTCTCCCATTGGGGAAGGAATTGACCGATGGCTGGCAGTCGAGGGAGGAAGTCTGCCGTCTTTGTCTGCAGGTGACCGAATCGTTCGCCATGGAGTACTTTACATGGTGCTGATTTTTACTGCGGAATACTTTTCTGGGGCATGGCTTCGGGCCAGGGGAATCTGTCCCTGGGACTATACAGGACGTCACAGCAACATCAACGGATTGATTCGGCTGGACTTCGCTCCACTGTGGTTTTGCACAGGACTTTTATTTGAAGGAATTACAAAAAAGAAGGGCGCATAAGACTTGTATTTGCGCCCTTCTTATACTAAAATGAAGGGAAAGAAGGAGGGACGTATGATAAAGTTTATACTAGTTGCATTGAGCGTGATTTTGTTTTTAGTACTGAGCACACCGCTTCTATTATGGGAGGCGTATTTAGGCAGAAAAGACCCAGACAAGAGAGACTGGCAGAGTCTTCATATCGTACAAGGAGTGTTTCGGTTTATTCTTAAATTAGTGGGAGTACATATAACCGTAAAAGGGCAGGAGAATGTGCCAGAGGACACAGCCGTGTTGTATGTAGGGAACCATAGAAGCTATTTTGACATTTTGGTTGGATATACAACCGTTCCACATTTGCTTGGCTTTGTGGCAAAGAAGGAGATGAGGCGCTATCCGTTTTTAGTCACCTGGATGGAAAATGTTCACTGTCTGTTTTTAGACAGAGACAATTTAAAAGAAGGGATGAAAACGATTTTAAAAGGGATTGAGCAGATCAAGGCAGGAATTTCCATCTGGATTTTTCCGGAAGGTACCAGAAATGAAAGCGATGATATTTTAGAGATGCTCCCTTTTAAAGAAGGAAGTTTAAAAATTGCGGAGAAGTCCGGCTGCCCTGTGGTTCCTGTGGCAATTACTGGTACGGCAGAGATCTTTGAAAACCACATCCCCATTATGAAAAGTTCTCAGGTGACCATAGAATTTGGAGAGCCGTTTATTGTCAAAGAGCTGGAGCCGGCGAAACGAAAATTTGCCGGAGCCTACACTCAGGAAATGATTCGTAACATGCTGCAAAAAGAAAAAGACATAAGAGAGGGAAGATAAGTGGATTTACTGGAATTGCGCAAAGAGCTGGACGGCATTGACCGCCAGCTCATACAACTGTTAGAAGAACGGCTTAAGGTGTGCGGCCAGGTGGCAGAGTACAAAATAGAGACAGGAAAACCTGTCTTTGACAAAGAGCGGGAGCAGCAGAAAATCGCTTCAGTACGAGAACTTTCCCATGGCCTGTTTCACAAACAGGCAGCGGAAGAATTGTTTACCCAGTTGATGACCATCAGCCGCCGTTATCAATATCAGATTTTAAAACAACATGGAGCCCATACGGATACAGGATTTGCCATGGTGGACGGTTTCTTAAAAGAGAAAGCCCGAGTCGTTTATCAAGGTGTGGAGGGGGCCTACAGTCATGGAGCCGCCCTGCAGTATTTTGGCGAGACAGCACAGATGTATCACGTAAAGACCTGGGAGGAAGCCATGACAGAGGTGGAACTTGGGAGGGCAGATTATGCGGTTATTCCCATTGAGAACTCTTCGGCAGGAGCAGTGAGCGACAACTATGATTTATTAATTCGTCATGACAATGTGATCGTGGCGGAGACGTTCCTTCCTGTGAATCATGCGCTGTTAGGGCTTCCAGGCGCTTCTCTTCAGGATATTCAGGTGGTGTACTCCCATCCTCAGGCACTGATGCAGTGTTCCCAGTACCTAAATGCTCATAGTGACTGGAAGCAGATTAGTGTGGAGAACACGGCGGTATCCGCTAAAAAAGTAATCGAAGACCAGGACGTCCATCAGGCGGCGGTGGCCAGTCAGGTGGCAGGGAGTTTGTATGGCTTGTCAGTTCTGGCCCAGGAAATTAACCACAACAGAGACAATACTACCCGTTTTATCATTCTGGCCAGGGATAAGGTCTATAGAAAGGATGCAAAAAAGATTAGTATTTGTTTTGAACTGCCTCATAAGATAGGCTCTTTATACAATATTCTGGGGAACTTTATTTATAATGGAGTTAATATGGTGATGATTGAGTCCAGACCAATTCTGGGAAAGAACTGGGAATATCGGTTTTTTGTGGATATTGAAGGAAATTTAAGCGATGTGCCGGTCCAGAACGCGCTGAAAAGTATCTCAGAGGAAGCTGCCAATGTAAGAATTTTAGGAAATTATTAAAAGGACAGGAAAAAGGATGAACACAGAAACGTTGATTATTTACCGAAATTTTCGTTATCAGCAGTTATTTGACCGGATGACAGGGCTTTTGACCGAACCAAAAGAACAGAGCCAGGAAGATTCTTGTATTTGTGCCAATCAGCTCATAGAACTGGCGGCAGAATATGGATTCGAGGGGAATCTGTGGCACTGCTTTCTGGCCCTCTGCCTGGCCAATCATGAAAATGCTTATAGCATTTCCTGCGAGATTCGGGGAGATCAGGGGGGAACCTTATCCCATTTGGCTCTCCAGGACTTTGGGGTTCTTAAAACATTGTTTCATCAGGATATCACAAAGCTGGATGATTTGATTCCAGGCTGTTCTATCTGGAAGGAGCTGGCCTCCTATGAACCAGTCGATCGTGGAAGCCGGATTTTTAATGCGAGAGTCAGGGATCGGATTATTCAGTTGTCTGTGACGTTAAACAGAGCAGAGACGGAAGTGGAATTTCGGAATGCAGCAGCCCAATTTTATCTGGAGTTTGGAGTAGGGAAATTTGGATTAAATAAGGCGTTTCGCATCAAAGAGCAGGGACATGAGGCAAAGATTGAACCGATTGTCAATGTGGAACATGTGTATTTAGACGATATCATAGGATATGAAGCTCAGAAAAAGAAACTGATTGATAACACCGAAAGCTTTATACAGGGAAAACCAGCCAATAATGTACTCCTGTTTGGGGATGCGGGAACGGGAAAGTCCTCCTGCATGAAAGGAATCTTGAATGCTTTTTATGGACAGGGGCTGCGGATTATCGAGGTTTATAAACATCAGTTTCGCGCCTTGTCCTCTGTGCTGGAGCAGGTTCAGAATAGAAACTATCGTTTTATCATCTACATGGATGATCTTTCTTTTGAAGAAAGCGAGCTGGAATATAAATATTTAAAGGCTATCATTGAGGGCGGATTTGGAAGAAAGCCTGACAATGTTCTGATTTATGCCACCTCTAACCGCCGCCATCTGATTCGGGAAAAGTTCAGCGATAAGCGGGAATTAGATGATGAGCTTCATGTAAATGACACGGTTCAGGAGAAATTGTCTCTGGTAGCCAGATTTGGTGTGACCATTTATTTTGGATCCCCAGATAAAAGGCAGTTCCAGAACATTGTGAAAGCATTGGCTGAACGGCATGGAATCGATATACCAGAAGAGAAGCTTCTTTTTGAGGCAAATAAGTGGGAAATGAACCATGGCGGTTTGTCAGGAAGAACGGCGGCGCAATTTATTACATATCTTCTTGGCAGTCCAGAGAAAGGGAGGGATTGAGATGGCGACGCATATATTTGCAGCCATAGATGTAGGCTCTTTTGAATTGGAGCTTTGTATTTATGAGGTGTCTTCCAAGAATGAGATGCAGCAAATTGATCATCTGCGTCACGTGATTCCTCTGGGAAAGGACACATACAGAACCGGAAAGATCAGCTATAGACTGGTGGACGAAATGTGCCGGGTTCTGGGAGAGTTTTCCCAGGTGATGAAGACATACCAGGTTGAGACATACAGGGCCTATGCCACCAGCGCCATGCGGGAGGCCAAAAACAAACAGATTGTGCTGGACCAGATACGGGTGCGGACAGGAATCCAGGTTCGAATTATCAGCAACTCCGAACAGCGCTTTTTCAGCTATAAAGCCATTGCTATGAAAGCGGTGGAATTTCAGAAAATTATTCAAAAGGGAACAGCCATTGCCGACGTTAGTTTTGGAAGTCAACAGATTTCTCTGTTTGATAAGGATCGTCTGGTGACCACCCAAAATATTCCTATGGGAATTTTAAAAATCAGAGAAATTCTGTCAAAGATCCATGTGGATAATGAGACGGAACAGGCAATTATTGAGGATATGGTGGATAATGAACTGTATGCCTTTAAAAAGATGTATTTGAAGGACAGGGATATCAAACATTTGATTTGTATTGGAGAAAGCATTCTGTATCTTGCTAAAGATGTGCTGAATGGAAGAAAGACCGATCGGATCAGTGCAGAAGAGTTTAAACAATTTTACGAACGTCTGATGAAGATGTCTCTGTACCAGATCGAGGATCTTTTTGGAGTAAACGAGGGATATGCCAAGCTTTTGATTCCAGGGGTTATTATCTATAAGCAGATTCTGGAGATGACGGGAGCAGAGATGCTTTGGGTTCCAGGAATCCGTCTGTGTGATGGAATTGCTGCGGATTATGCCGAGTCTGTGAAATGTCTGAAATTTACCCATAATTTTGACGACGATATTATCACTGCTTCCAGAAACATGGCAAAACGTTACCGCTGCAATACCAGCCATTGCGCATGTATTGAAAATTATGTTCTTGCTATGTTTGACGCCATGAAGAAATATCATGGTCTGGGAATCAGAGAGCGGCTTCTTTTGCGGATTGCTACGATCCTTCATGACTGTGGAAAGTTTATCAGCTTACGCCAGTCCAGTACCTGCGGATATGACATAGTCATGTCTACAGAAATTATCGGCTTGTCTCATGGAGAGCGGGAGATGATCGCCAATGTGGTCCGTTATAATATTGAGTTTTTTGACTATGATAAAACGGATATCACAGTAGCTAAATTGACTGCTATGCTGCGCTTGGCAAATGCCATGGACAGAGGACATAATGAGAAAATGGCAGACTGCAAAATGAGTGTAAGAGAGAATACACTGGTGATTTCAACAGCATATCCCGGTGATTTAAGTCTGGAAATTATGGAAGTAAACGCCAAGGCGGATTTCTTTGAAGAAATTTTTGGAATCCGGCCGCTTGTAAAACAAAAAAGGAAGGTGTAGAGATGGCAGAGTTAGATGCCCGCTTTGTAAAAGCGGAAAATTATGTAAATCGAGAGTTAAGCTGGCTGGACTTTGATTATCGGATTCTGGAAGAAGCCAGAGATAAAACCATCCCCCTGTTTGAACGCCTGAAATTTTTAAGCATCACTGCTTCCAATCTGGATGAATTTTTTATGGTGCGCGTGGCCTCCTTAAAAGATATGGTACACGCCGGATATTCCAAACCGGACATCGCAGGGATGAGGCCGATGGAGCAGTTGGAAGCGATTGGAGCGAAAACCCATAATCTGGTAGAGGTTCAGTATTCCACCTATAATCGTTCCCTGCTTCCTACTCTAAAACAGAACGGCCTTCGGATTGTGACAAGGCACGAGGATCTGACAGAGACGCAGGGGCGGTATGCAGACCAATATTTTAAAGAAAATGTGTTTCCGGTTCTCACTCCGATGGCTGTGGATTCCTCTCGTCCATTTCCGCTGGTTCACAATAAATCTCTGAACATTGCGGCCTTGCTGAAGAAAAAAGAGGGAGATGATGAACTGGATTTTGCCATTGTGCGGGTTCCGGCTGTTCTTTCCAGAATTGTGGAGCTGCCCTCAGAGGGAGAAGACAGAGTGGTGATCCTTCTGGAGGAAATTATTGAACGGAATATACAGTCTTTGTTTTTAAACTATAATATTATCACCGCTCATCCGTTCCGCATTATGAGAAATGCAGATTTGACCATTGATGAGGAAGAAGCAGAAGATTTGTTAAAAGAGATTCAAAGACAGCTTAAGAAACGTCAGTGGGGAGAGGCTATCCGGCTGGAGATTGAAGATAATGCGGATAAGCGGGTTCTGAAGCGCTTGAAAAAGGAATTGAATGTTCATTCAGCAGACATTTTTGCGATCTCCGGTCCGCTGGATTTGACTTTTTTAATGAAGATGTACAGTCTGGAAGGATTTGAACATTTAAAAGCGCCTCAATATATTCCTCAACCAAATCCGGCTCTGATGAATGAAGATGATATTTTTACCAATATCCAAAAAGGAGATATCCTGCTCCACCATCCGTATGAGTCGTTTAATCCGGTAGTCAATTTTATTAAGACTGCGGCAAGAGATCCTAAAGTTTTGGCAATCAAGCAGACTCTGTATCGTGTCAGTGGAAATTCCCCTATTATAGCTGCTCTTGCCGAAGCTGCAGATAATGGGAAACAGGTATCGGTTCTGGTGGAGTTAAAGGCAAGATTTGATGAAGAGAATAACATTAACTGGGCTAAGATGTTGGAGAAAGCCGGATGTCATGTGATTTATGGCCTGGTAGGACTAAAAACTCATTCCAAGATTACCTTAGTGGTGCGCAGAGAAGAAGACGGTATCCGGCGCTACGTTCATCTGGGAACAGGAAACTATAACGATTCTACGGCTAAACTATACACAGACTGCGGACTTTTGACCTGTCACCCTCAAATCGGAGAGGATGCCACAGCAGTCTTTAACATGTTGTCCGGTTATTCAGAGCCCTTAAACTGGAATCAACTGGCAGTTGCTCCTATCTGGCTTCGGAAACGCTTTATGCGAATGATCCAGAGGGAAACAGGGTATGCCCAAAAAGGCCGTACAGCCAGAATCATTGCCAAGGTTAATTCACTGTGTGATCGTGACCTGATTGGAGCCTTGTATGAAGCCTCCTGCGCAGGAGTAAAAATCGACTTGATTGTTCGAGGAATTTGCTGTCTGAAGGCAGGGGTCCCTGGATTAAGCGAGAATATTTCCGTTCGTTCGATTGTGGGGGATTTTTTAGAGCACAGCAGAATTTTTTATTTTGAGAATGACGGAGCACCCGAGTTCTACATGGGAAGCGCAGACTGGATGCCAAGAAATTTGGACCGCAGAGTGGAAATTCTTTTTCCGATTCTGGACGAGGAGCTTCGCAAGAAGGCCATGCACATTTTGGAGGTCCAGCTCCATGACAATCTGAAGGCCCATGTTCTTGGGGCAGACGGAATATATCAGAAAATTGACAGGCGGGGAAAACCTTCTGTCGGGGCTCAGGATACCTTCTGCCAGGAAGCCGTAAAAACAGTGAAAGACATTCGTGAGGGACTTGATCCAGTTAATACCAGGGTATTTATCCCAGTAGAAAGTCAGGTCTAATAAGATTGGCAGGGCTTTTATATTGTAATGTAGAAATTTCCACTTTTGTAATGAAAAAGTAAAGCACGGTACCATTAGAGTATGCTATAATAAAAAAGCAAAAGAACGACAAGGAGGAGCCCATGATGCCACAAATCAACATTTTAGTAGTGGACGACGAGAAGGAGATTGCGGATCTGGTAGAAATTTATCTGGTCAGCGATGGATATAAAGTATTTAAAGCAGATAATGCAAAACTTGGTTTGGACATTTTAGGCAGAGAAGAAATCCATCTTGTGCTTTTGGACATTATGATGCCCGGGATGGATGGATTGGAGATGTGCAAAAGGATTCGTGAAACCAACAACATTCCAATTATTATGTTAAGCGCCCGCTCTACGGATTTAGATAAAATTCTGGGCCTTGGGACAGGAGCAGACGACTATGTGGTGAAGCCTTTTAATCCTCTTGAATTAACTGCCAGGGTAAAGTCTCAGCTTCGCCGTTATACACAGTTAAATCCCAACAGCAATGCCAGAGAGAGCGCAAAGAATGAGATTATGATTAAGGGGCTGGTCATTAATAAGGATAATCACAAAGTGACCGTCTATGATGAGGAAATCAAACTGACGCCTATTGAATTTGATATTCTGTACCTATTGGCTTCTAATCCCGGCAAAGTGTTCAGCACAGATGAAATATTTGAAAAAGTGTGGAATGAAAAAGTTTATGAAGCCAATAATACTGTTATGGTACATATCCGGCGTCTCAGAGGCAAGATGAAAGAGGATACCAGAGAGAATAAGATTATCACCACAGTGTGGGGGGTAGGATACAAAATTGAAAAATGATATGAGCCGCCGCTTTCATGTCAGGATTATCACTAATGTGGTATACAGCATTGTGATTTCCTGCCTGGTTGTTGTGTTTCTGATTACGAACCTGACTATGATTGGCGAGTATGCTGTGGAAAATGGAAAAGACGGAACTTTGGTTTCTGTCTTCTATCAGCCGGATACGGTGATTGTCATATTATATGTGCTGATTGGAATTGGAATTTTTGCCACTGTGTTTTTGCTTTTACAAGGCCAGTCTATGAGCTATATTACGAAGATTTCTTCTGCTATGAGGAATATTTCTGAAGGAGATCTAAACACTACGGTGGAAGTGATAGGCGACGATGAGTTTTCAGATATGGCGGTTAATCTAAACAGGATGGTGGAAGAAATTCGGGAGCTGATGGACAAAGAGCGGGAGTCAGAACGCACAAAGAATGAGCTGATCACCAATGTCGCCCATGATTTAAGAACACCGCTTACTTCCATTATCGGTTATCTGGAGCTTTTGTCAGGTCCTGTAAGTATGGACCAGGATATGCAGAAGAAATACATAGACATCACCTATACCAAGGCGAAGCGTCTGCAAAAATTGATTGAGGACTTGTTTGGATTTACCAAGTTAAATTATGGAAAAATCTCTATGCAAGTGGCGAAAGTAGATATTGTGAAGCTGCTGAGTCAGCTTTTGGAAGAGTTTTATCCCAGCTTTATGGAAAAGGATCTGGCTTATGAGTTCCAGAGCAATGTGACTGCTAAAGTCATTAAGGCTGACGGAAATCTTTTAGCCCGTCTGTTTGACAATTTAATTAATAATGCAATTAAATATGGGGCAGAAGGAAAAAAGATTTTAGTAAGGCTCCATGCCACAGAAGCGGTGGTTACCGTATCTGTGATCAATTACGGTTATGTGATTCCAAAGGAAGAGCTTCCTCTTTTGTTTGAAAAGTTTTACAGAGTGGAGCAGTCCCGCTCCACCAATACAGGCGGAACTGGCTTAGGACTTGCGATTGCAAAAAACATTGTGGATATGCATGGTGGAACCATAAATGTTTCCAGTGATTTGAAAGGAACTGTATTTGCTGTAAAATTGAAGGTGGACTTTGACATTAACCGGGAAAATTTTGGGAGTCTGGAGGAACATCATGAATATTAGCCGCAGATTATGGATAGGGCCGCTGGTTTTTCTGTTGGCCCTATCTGCTGTTTTCACTTCCTTTGGAGACGATATGGTTTCATCAGGTAATATCAGCCTTGAGATAACTTATGGATATGGAAATTATGCAAAAGGCGGACGCTATATTCCGATAGAAGTCTCATTCACCAACTCAGAGAACCGAGAATTTCAGGGGCTGCTTCGGATTCTGACTATGGAATCGGATTATGATGTTTACCGTCATGATTTTCCTGTTGAGATTCCTGCTCAGGGAATGGAGAGCCAAAAACTGTATGTCCCTGTGGGAAATCGGATTGACCAGATTTTTGTGGAGTTAGTGGACCAGGAGGAACGCCAGATTCTGCATAAGCGTATAAAACTGAATTTCAGTCTGGAGGTACCGGAGCTTTTTATCGGCGTTTTAAGTGATACGCCTCAAAAGCTCACTGCATGGGAAAATGTGGGAGTAGATTATGGTATGCTGCGGACGAAAACTATCGAGTTTTCCACAGATACCTTTCCTGAGGAAGTGATTGGCCTGGATATGATAGACGTCCTGCTGATTAGCAATTTCCGGATTCGGGATTTGTCGGATAAACAGAGTAAGGTTTTGGTGGAATGGGTCCGTGGCGGCGGAACGATGATCCTAGGGACTGGTATGCGGGTAGATGATACTTTGGGACGTTTTGCTCCAGAGCTGTTAGAGGAATCCTATGAGCCGCCAAAGGTTGATCATGTGTATATGGGATTAGACTATGCCCAGGAGAATCCTACAGATTCTACACTGGAGATTCCCTGTGTGGATTTTTCCTTATCTGGCGGGAATGTGATTTTATCGGATGACGATAAGGCGATTCTGGCTTCTACAGTGTATTATAAAGGGAGTATTGCTGTAGCTGCATATGATTTTACAGATATTAATGAGTTTTGTAAAAGCAATCCCTCCTATATTGATTTTATTTTGACAGAAGTACTTGGCGATGCAAAGATTAACCGACTGGCAGAGTCTGTGTACAGCGGCAACTTCAATCAGTACTGGGCTATTCGAAATATGATAAACACAGGGAATGTGACTCGCCTTCCTAACCTGGGCCTGTATGTGCTGGAGATCGCGATCTACATTTTTTTGGTAGGAGTGGCGCTGTATATTTTCCTCCGCCAAAGAGAACTGACGGAGCTCTACAGGGCAGGAGTTGTGGTGCTGTCGTTAATTTTTACAGTGCTTTTTTACCTTATGGGAAATAAAACCAGGTTTCGGGATACCTTTTATACGTATGCCCAGTTTCTGGAGACTTCTCAGGATACGATTAGTGAAAATACGTATATGAATATTCGGGCTCCTTATAATAAGCCATACACCGTTCATCTGGCCGCAGACTATTCTATTAAACCAATGACCAGAAGCTCTTATAATGAGATGGGCGCTTTGCCCAGATTTACAGGGGCAGAAAATTACAGAGTGGCGATAGAACATCAAGAAGAGCAGACAGAGGTCTCGCTTCAAAATATTCCTGCATTTGAGCCCCGGTATTTTCAGATGAATAAAGTGGGAGAGAATCCAGAGCGGATAGGATTTTATGGTGAGCTCGAGGTGAACCGAGGCGCTATTACGGGGGTGATTACCAGCAATTTTAAGGAAAAAATGGAAAACTGTGTGGTGCTGCTCTATGACAAATTAATCTTTTTGGGGGACATGGAGCCGGGGGAGAGCAAAATTGTGGACGATTTGCCGGTATTGGAATACCCAAGAAACCATACGTATCAGGTAGCTGCCTATATTTCAGGGGAAAACAGATTTGAAAGTGCAGATATTGAGAACAAAACGTATGTAGAGGCAGCACAGAAAACGGATTTGCTGGAGTTTTATTTAAATCACTATATGCCTTCCTACACACCCAATGCCAGAGCGGTGGGAATCAGGGAAAAGGGAGAGGGCGGAGTGGACTTTTTAAAGACTGCCATGGCGGAAGGGCATACCATAGTTTCCTCTGTTATCCCGGTGTATTCCAGCGATGAGGAAGTCATATACCGCCCAGCCCTTATCCGGCAGCCAAAAGTCATCGGAGGAAATTATGATCAGTCTTCCAACTCCCTGTATGGTGTAGACCCTGTAACATTGGAATACTCTCTGGGCAATGATGTGCGGATTGAGAAGCTGATATTTGACTATATTTCAGAGGAATTTATTGGTCCCATAAATGGAACTCAACTGATTCCCTTTACAGGTAACCTCTATTTTTATAATCATAATACTGGTATGTTTGACAAAAAAGATCCTTTGAAACTGCAATATGAATCCGATGAGTTAAGGCCATACTTATCGCCGGGCAACACTATAACCATCCGGTATGCCTATGAGAATATGGCGGAATATAACTGGGATGTTCTTCTTCCTATGTTGAATATTGTGGGGAGGAATTGGGATGTTAAAGATTGAACAGCTGAAAAAACGTTTTGGTCAGATTGTGGCTCTGGATGGACTGAATATGTCTGTGGAGGAAGGGACCTTGTATGGGTTTGTGGGACCTAATGGGGCTGGAAAGACAACTACAATCAAAATCCTCACAGGATTGCTTTTGCCGGATGGCGGAACCGTAACCATTGACGGTATAGACGTGACCAAAGAACCCAGAAAGGTAATGGAAAAAATAGGATATGTGCCTGATTTCTTTGGTGTGTATGATAACCTGAAGGTAGAGGAATATATGGAGTTTTTTGCCTCCTGTTATGGAATCCTGGGTTTAAAGGCAAGGAGGCGCTGCATGATGCTTTTGGAACAGGTCCGGTTAGATGAAAAGGCAGGATTCTATGTGGAAGGACTTTCCAGAGGCATGAAGCAGAGACTGAGTCTGGCCAGAGCACTGATTCACAATCCGTCGATTCTGATTATGGATGAGCCTACAGCAGGACTGGACCCAAGAACACGGTTTGAATTTCGTCAGATTTTAAAGGAATTAAGGGACCAGGAGAAAACGATTTTTATCAGTTCTCATATTTTGCCGGAACTGGCAGAGGTTTGTACTGATATTGGGATTGTGGATCAGGGAAAAGTAGTGCTGGAGGGCGCTATGACAGATATTTTAAGCCAGATTAATGTCAGCAGCCCTCTGACCATATCGATAAAAGGGAGCAAAGAGGAGGCCCTTTCGGTCTTGAGAAGTCATTCGAAAGTGGAGACGATCACTATCCGCCAAGAAGATATCGTGGTAAATTTTAAGGGAGATCGTCAGGAAGAGATTATACTTTTACAACAGCTCATAGAGGCAGGTACAAAGATTTACGGATTTGTACGAGAGCGGGGGAATCTGGAATCTGTGTTTATGGAAATCACAAACCATGAGGAAGAAAGGCTGGTGTTGCTTCATGAAGATCAATCCGGTTTATAAGCAGGAGACGAAGGTTAGCGCCAGGTCTTTCCGGTTTCCACTGGTGATTTTTTTATTTAACTGTATTCTGGCCTTAGTAGCGCTTCTGGATATGTATTCTATGATAACCCAGGTAAAAAGAACTGCGGAAATCCAATATTCCAGTTTTTTGAGTCTTTACATTTTTGTGGCGACAGTGGAATTTACGTTACTATTGTTTCTGGTGCCTGCTATTACCGCAGGAACGATAAGTGGAGAAAGGGAGCGGCAGACATTAGATTTGATGCTGACCACCAGTATGTCGCCAACCGATATTGTTTTGGGAAAATTGCTGGCCAGTCTCTCCACAGTCTTATTGTTAATTGTATCCAGCTTTCCCATTATAGCGTTGGTATTTATTTACGGTGGAGTAATGGTGAAAGATATTGCACTGCTTTTACTCTGCTATGGTATGACTGCGCTTTTGACTGGCAGTATCGGTATTTTCTGTTCCTCCAGTTTTAAAAAGACTACGATTGCCACAGTAGTCAGTTATTGTCTGACCGCAGCTCTGGTGATTGGCACAGTTGCAGTGAATCATCTTGCTTCGTTACTTTTAAGGGTTACCGCTGTGCAGGGAGGAAGAGGCAGCGGAAATTTCTTTTATCTGCTTTTATTAAATCCGGCGTCCACGTTTCGGACTGTCTTAAACAGTCAAATTGGCAGCCAAGCCATGCTGGAAAATTTTTTCCCCTGGCTGCTTTACAAGCCGGAGAGTCTGATTATAGAACATTGGTTTATAGCTGGACTTGGAGTCCAATTTGCTTTGTCGGTGCTGTTTTTGCGTCTTGCAGTTGAAAAAGTAAAGCCGTGTAAAAGAATGAGATAATTTGAGAAGGAGAAGGCGGAATGATAAGAAAGCATATTTATTTTTCAGGATCTGTCCAGGGAGTAGGCTTTCGCTATCGGGCTTATTATATTGCACAGTCGTTATCCCTTACAGGCTGGGTGAAGAACTTGTGGGACGGGCGGGTTGAGATGGAGGTTCAGGGGCCGGCATATGGAATTGATCAAATGTTAGAGGAGCTTGGCCATCAGAGACTTATTAAGATAGAACATATAGAAGCCGCAGACATTCCTTGTGTGGACGAAGTGGGGTTTGATATAGCTAATTAAAGGGGGAGAGGGATGAAAAAGGCAGTTTCAGTTTGTATAGCTTTGCTGGGAGTTATATTTTGTTTAGGGTTTGGCGCCATGGATTCCAGCGCGGCCCAGACAGGAAGTGACAAAGGTAAAGAGACTCCGATGGCGGCTTATGGGGCCCTTCGTGTTCAGGGCAGGAACTTAGTAAACGAAAAGGGAGAAAAGGTCCAGTTATATGGCATGTCCACTCATGGGATTTCCTGGTTTCCGCAATTTGTAAGCAGAGAAACATTCCAGACTTTAAAAGAGGACTGGAATACTAACTGTATTCGTATTGCCATGTACACAGCAGAATATGGCGGTTATTGCAGCGGAGGCAGTCAGGAGGAATTGAAAAATCTTGTGAAAAATGGGGTTTCCTATGCCACAGAGACAGGGATGTACGTGATTATTGAT
Source organism: uncultured Hungatella sp. (assembly GCA_910579515.1). Lineage (GTDB taxonomy): Bacteria > Bacillota > Clostridia > Lachnospirales > Lachnospiraceae > UBA3402. The sequence continues at coordinate 24,636 of CAJTUV010000028.1, read as the reverse complement.
TGGCATGTGTTACAGGATCGGGACCCTAACGTTTATAAGGATGAGGCGGTAACGTTTTTTGATGAAATATCTGCTCTCTATGGGAACCAAAGCAATGTCCTCTATGAGATTTGTAATGAGCCCAATTCAGGCGTTTCATGGGAAATGATAAAGAACTATGCAGAGGCAGTCATTCCGGTAATTCGAAGAAATGATCCAGATGCGGTAATTATTGTAGGTACTCCCAACTGGAGTCAGGAGATTGACAAGGTATTGGAAAATCCGTTAGATTACGACAATGTGATGTATGCCCTTCATTTTTATGCGGCAACTCATACGGATTGGCTCCGCGAAAGGTGTAAGATTTGCCTGGAAGCAGGGCTGCCTGTGTTTATCAGCGAGTTTGGCATGTGCGATGCTTCTGGAAGCGGCGGAAACGATTTTACCCAGGCTACAGAGTGGATGAAACTGATAGACGACTACCATCTGAGTTACTGCTGCTGGAATCTGGCAAACAAAAATGAAACAAGCAGTATAATCCAGCCGGACTGTATGAAAATATCTAAGTGGACAGAAGAAGAATTAAGTGAATCTGGAAGATGGATTCAAAGGCAGTTTTTGACAGAGCATCCATGATGAAAAGGAATGAATATAGAGACAGATGGTGTTATTATGTAAAAAAGTAATGGGAAAAGAGGGGTGGACCCGAATCAGGATTCTGGAGTGCAGAGGCATGGATAATCTGGCAATTATCCCAGAGCAGATTGCGGGATTTGCAGTGACAGAGGCCGCTCCGTATCTGTTTTCTGCCTGTAAAAATTATGAGGAGGAGACAGATGATACACTTTTTTGGTGGTCCAACGAGGAGGGAAGCATCACGGAGGAAGACGCAGCATTACTGCCTCCGCTGAGAGGGGAATGCCTGCAGGAGATAAGACTGCCATCGTCACTGGAAAAGGTAGGTCCGTACGCATTTTATAATTGCGATAAAATAAAAAAGATAGAGCTTTATAGCACTACGCTGGATTGGGGAGCAGGAGTGTTTACCGGATGCAGTGGGATAAAAGAATTTATATTTCATGTGGAGGAAAGTAAAAAATCCTGTATGAAAGAAGTTCTGGCAGAACTGCGGCAGACCCTTTTTGTAACCTATATCGGCCAGGGAAAAGCCAAGCTGATTTTTTCTGAATTTTTTGAAGAAGCGGTGGAGAATACTCCGGCCAGGATTCTGGTAACAAATACTCACGGCTGTGGGAAACAATATCGAAATGCCTTTGTAAATACACAGTTTCAATTTCAAGAATATGACAGCTTATTTCCCTATGTGACTGTTCAGGAACCAGAAAAACTGGTGGTGCAGATGGCTTTGGACAGAATCCGTTATCCCTATCAGTTGTTGGATTGTTATCGTGACAGCTATCTGGAGTATCTTAAGGAACATAAACTGGCAGCAGTATGCCAGGCGATAGAAAAGCAGGAGATGGAAGCGCTTCAATGGCTTATGAACTACATGGATTTTGAACCAGAAGAGATGGAGACGGCGATCGAGACCGCCCTGGCAATGAGAGACCAGACAAGCGTCAGTTATCTGATGGATCAGAAAAGAAAGATGGGCAAAATGAGGCGCAGGCGGTTTTGTCTGTAAGTTAAACAGATTGGAGGGAAGGATTTGATTGATCCTATAAGGCATGAGCAGCTAGAGGAACTGCAGCTGGTGAATCTATGTTCACAGATTTTGTCTAATGCCAGAAATGAGCTCTATCTGAACATGCACTTTTTAGATGTTTCTTTAAGCAGCCTTGGCTTTGCAGCCGATACTTCTGTTTTTTGCGCAGGAACGGACGGATACATGATTTACTATAAGCCAGAGGCTCTCTGCAAACTGTACAGCAGGGGCAGAGTTTATGTAAACAGAATGTATCTTCATATGGTGCTCCACTGTCTGTTTTGTCATCTGGACACAAAAGGAAAGAGAGAAGAGGCATATTGGAATCTGGCATGTGACATAGCTATGGAATCCATTATTGACAGTTTCTATAAAAAATGTGTTCATGTTTCCTCCTCTTCTTTTCGACGGGAAACGTATCTGCGTTTAAAAAAGAACATGGAGGTTTTGACAGCAGAGGGAATTTATCAGACCTTTGTGGGGAGAAAACTGACACAACAACAGTATGACAGGCTTGCAGCCGAGTTTTTGGTGGACGATCATAAGATGTGGTATGAAAATGCTCCGAAAAATCAGGTTATTCCAAGGCAGAGCAAGTGGAAGGACCATCGGGAGAAACTACAGACAGAGATGGAGGCCATGTCTCAGGAAACCTCTGATTCTGAGGAGAAAAACAGTCTGCTGGAGCAGGTACAGATTGAGAACAGAGAGAGGTATGATTATAAACATTTTTTGAGAAAGTTTGCGGTGCTAAAGGAAGAACTTTCTATAGACGAAGACTCATTTGATTATATTTATTATGCTTATGGGATGGAACACTATGGGAATATGCCTTTAATCGAACCGTTGGAGTCCAGGGAGGTTTTTCGAATCCAGGATTTTGTGATTGTGATTGACACCTCCATGTCATGTTCCGGCACATTGGTGAGACAGTTTCTTGAGGAGACTTACAGTGTATTAAGCGAGTCAGAGAGTTTTTTCCATAAGGTGAATATTTATATCATCCAGTGCGACGATCAAATTCGCTCAGATGCGTTGGTGACTGATCAAAAGCAGATGGAGGAATATATGAGAAATTTCACCATCAAGGGCAAAGGGGGAACCGATTTCAGGCCTGCCTTTGAGTATGTGAATCAAATGAGGGCCAAAGGGGAGTTTACAAAATTAAAAGGGCTTCTTTATTTTACAGATGGTAAGGGAATCTATCCGGTGAAACCGCCGTCCTATGACGTCGCTTTTATTTTTATTCGTGAAAACGGCGGGAGCCTTTGTCAGGAGGCGTCGGTTCCTCCATGGGCGATAAAATTGGTTTTGGAAGGAGAATGAAAGTATGAACATAAGACGGGCAAAGGAAGAAATTAAGAATACCATTGAGGCATATCTCTTTCGGGACCAATATGGGGTATATCAGATTCCAGTGATTCGCCAACGTCCGGTTTTATTAATCGGACCGCCGGGAGTGGGGAAGACTCAGATTATGGAGCAAATTTCTCAGGAATGCCGGATTGGACTGGTTGCCTATACCATTACCCATCATACCAGACAAAGTGCTATCGGCCTTCCCTTTATTCAGGAAAAAATATTTAACGGACAACGAAAGGCTGTCACAGAATACACCATGAGCGAAATAGTGGCCTCCATCTATGAAAAAATCGAGACCACGGGATTACGAGAGGGAATTTTATTTATTGACGAGATTAACTGCGTTTCAGAGACGTTAGCTCCTGCCATGCTTCAGTTTTTACAATGTAAAACCTTCGGCAACCATAAAATTCCAGAGGGCTGGGTGATTGTAGCAGCAGGAAATCCGCCAGAGTATAATAAATCAGTACGGGAATTTGATATCGTCACCTTGGACCGCATCAAGATGATTCAGGTAGAACCGGATTTTTATGTATGGAAAGAATATGCCCAGCAGGTCCAGATTCATCCTGCAATCTTATCTTATTTGGAGGTAAAGCAGCAGAATTTTTGCCAAATCGAGACGACGGTGGATGGTAAGCGTTTCTCTACGCCAAGAGGCTGGGAGGATTTGTCAAGACTTATAGAAGTGTATGAAAGGCTGGGAAAGGCGGTGGATCGGGAGGTGGTATATCAATATATACAGCATGACCGCATTGCCAAAGATTTTGCCAACTATCTGGAGCTTTATAATAAGTATGAACAGGATTACCAAGTGGAGGAGATTCTGAACGGAGTTATCAAAGAGCGTGTCTGCGATAAACTGGCTAAAGCGCCTTTTGATGAGAGAATCAGCGTTATGAGCCTTTTGCTGGCAAAATTAAATTCAGATTTTCAAAAGATTAAAAAAACACAAGAGCGTCTGGAAAGACTTCAAAAACTGTTTGGCGGAGTAAAGCCGGGAACTTATGAAGAAAAAGAATATGACTCGGCATTGGCACGTTTAGAGGGTCTTTTGGCAGGACTTACAGCGGAATGGAAATATAAAAAGGAGTCTGGACTGCTAGGACGAAAAGAGGATCATCTGTATCAGGATACGAGACAGATGGCGGAGCAGGCAGTTCAGACTTTGAAGGCAGAGCATCGGCAGACTCAGGAAGAAGTATGGGAGAAACTTCAGGAGATTTTTGAAGAGCATCAGGCGCAGTATGAGACATTGTTTGAAAACAGCAGCGTAAGACTCGAACACGGATTTGACTTTATGGAAGCAGCGTTTGGAGACAGCCAGGAAATGGTGGTATTTGTTACCGGGCTCAATACAGGCTATTACAGCATCAAATTTTTACAGGAATATGACTGCGGACGGTATTATCAATATAATGAAAGACTTCTGTTTGACAGCCAGGAGAGGGAAATTTTGTCTAAAATACGATAGAAGGTATGGTTTGTTTTTTTTCGTTTATACTATGAACGAAAAGGAGGTAAAACTATGGGAAACAAAGTATTAGATTATGTCGCCCTGACCATCAGTATCATTGGCGCCGTCAACTGGGGACTGGTTGGATTTTTTGACTTTAACCTGGTTGCGTTTTTATTCGGAAGTATGACCTGGTTTTCCAGAATCGTCTATGCGCTTGTAGGACTCTGCGGCCTTTATCTGCTTACGTTTTATACAAAATCAAGGGACGCAATGGCGCATTAAGACCAATCCTTATCAACAATTAAGTAATTCAAAAATGCAGGGAGGACTTGAAGGCACAGTATCTGGCTTCTTCTCCCTGCCTTTTTGTGTGTTATGGCCTTCTGGGGATTAAAAGGGGCATTTGGAGGTGACTGCAAAACTTCTAAAAAATCGCTGCGTGAGAAATTTTAGAATCATTTTATAAATGACGTTCTATAAGTATGTTATACTATACTGGTAAAGAAAGCAGAGTATTGATAGAGAGAAAGGGTGCAGGCGATGAAAATAAAAACGCGTTTGGCGACTGCATTTCTGGCGATTACAGTTCTGCCAATGCTATTAATCTTTTTGGTATTCTGGGGGCTTAGGAGTTACCAGATGGATGCATTCCGAAAAACATATGGACTCACGGAACAGGTGGATTTACTTTCCGGAAATTCGGTACAGGTTTTTAACCGTCTGACCAGAAAGAGTCAGGAGGAAATCCGCAAAGCTCTTCAGAGTAACCCAGATCAATTTGCAGATAAGGAGTTTCTTGATTTTGTAAATCTGGAATTAAAAGGAAAATATGCGTATCTGATCGTCCGTAAAGGCGAGGATATTTTTTATTCTGGCATGGAGAATGGGGACAGTAACTTATATAGCCGCCTGCCATCTTATGGAGAGTTTGACAGTTCTTTTGAAAGCGGAATCTATCTGGATGGAGAAACCCAGCATTTAATTAAACAAGAGGATTTTGAATTTAGTGATGGGACCAAAGGAAGCGCTTTTATTGTATCCGGTTTCAGCGACATTATTCCTGAAGTAAAATCAATGGTGTGGGAAATGGTGTTTGCAGGTATTATGATTTTGCTCTTGGTTGGCGTGGCGCTAACCGGCTGGGTATACAAAGCGCTCTATCAGCCATTAAGCCAGCTTCAAAAGGCTACCCATGAGATTAAGAATGGAAATCTGGATTTTACCCTGGATGCAGACTATGATGATGAGATTGGACAGCTATGCCAGGACTTTGAAGAAATGAGAATCCGGCTGAAGGAATCGACAGAAGAAAAGGTTCAATATGATAAGGAGAGTAAGGAACTAATCAGCAACATTTCTCATGATTTAAAAACTCCAATTACGGCCATTAAGGGCTATGTAGAAGGAATTTTAGATGGTGTGGCCTCCTCTCCTGAAAAATTGGATAAATATATCCGCACGATTTACAGCAAAGCTAATGATATGGACCGCCTCATTGACGAGTTAACATTTTATTCCAAGATTGATACAAATAAAATTCCCTATACATTTTCCAAGATTAATGTAGCCAGTTATTTTAAGGACTGCGTAGAGGAAGTGGGGCTGGATTTAGACGCCAATAACATTGAGTTGGGATATTTTAATTATGTTGATGAGGATGTGGTGGTAATCGCGGATGCAGAGCAGATGAAGCGGGTCATTAATAATATTATCAGCAACTCTGTAAAATATCTTGACAAGAAAAAAGGACTTCTCAATATTCGGATTAAAGATGTGGGCGATTTTATTCAGGTGGAGATTGAGGACAACGGAAGAGGGATTGCCGCTAAGGATCTGCCAAATATTTTTGATAGATTTTACAGAACCGATTCCTCCAGAAATTCTTCGAAAGGCGGGAGTGGAATTGGGCTCTCGATTGTTCGCAAAATTATTGAAGACCATGGAGGCAAAATCTGGGCCACAAGCAAGGAAGGGATCGGGACGGAGATTCATTTTGTGTTGAGAAAATACCAGGAGGTTATCTATGAGGAAGAGAATACTAATCATTGAAGATGAAGTCAGCATTGCAGAATTGGAGAAAGATTATCTGGAACTGAGCGGATTTGAGGTAGAGATACAAAATGATGGAGAAGAGGGGCTGGAAAAAGCGCTTCAGGAAGAGTACGATTTGTTTATTCTGGATCTCATGCTTCCTGGTATAGATGGCTTTGAAATCTGCCGAAAGATTCGTGAGAAAAAAAATACCCCGATTATTATGGTGTCTGCCAAGAAAGAGGATATTGATAAAATTCGTGGTTTAGGACTGGGAGCGGATGATTATATTACGAAGCCGTTCAGCCCCAGCGAGATGGTGGCCAGAGTCAAAGCCCATCTTGCCCGATACGACCGATTGATTGGAAGCGGGATGCCTGTCAATGAGACGGTTGAAATTCGTGGGCTTAAAATTGATAAGACGGCCAGACGGGTGTGGGTCAACGGAGAGGAGAAGAACTTTACCACCAAGGAGTTTGATCTTCTGGCGTTTCTGGCCCAAAACCCCAATCATGTGTTTACAAAGGAGGAGCTATTCAGTAAAATTTGGGACATGGAGTCTATTGGAGATATTGCAACCGTGACGGTGCATATCAAGAAGATTCGCGAGAAGATTGAATTTAATACCACAAAGCCTCAGTACATCGAGACAATTTGGGGAGTTGGGTACCGCTTTAAGGTATAAACGCCTTGACACAAGAAGAATAGTTTGATATAGTTAAACTTCATTGTGTGAAACGCGGTTTAGAAAGGAAACTACATGGAAGCAATCAGATTTGACGAGTTACAACTAGATGAAAGAATTCTGCGGGCTGTGACAGATATGGGCTTTGAGGCCACAACCCCGATACAGGCACAGGCAATTCCGGTACAGTTGGAAGGCCGGGATGTGATTGGGCAGGCTCAGACAGGCACAGGTAAGACAGCGGCCTTTGGGATTCCTCTGCTTCAGAAGATTAACCCTAAAAGCAGAAAGCTGCAGGCGATTGCTCTATGTCCAACCAGAGAGCTGGCGATCCAGGTGGCTGAGGAGGTTCGGAGACTGGCTCAACATATGAAAGGGATTAAGGTGCTTCCCATCTATGGGGGCCAGGATATTGTAAGACAGATACGGGGACTGAGAGAAGGTGTTCAGATTGTCATTGGCACCCCCGGGCGAGTGATGGATCACATGCGCCGTGAAACCATGAAATGTGATAATGTGCAGACGGTAATTTTGGATGAAGCCGATGAGATGTTGAACATGGGTTTTTTGGAAGACATGGAGACCATATTAACCCAGCTGCCAGAGGATAGGCAGACTGTGATGTTTTCTGCAACCATGCCAATGGCGATTCAGGAGATAGCAAGAAAATTCCAGCAAAATCCGGTGAACGTGAAGGTGGTAAAAAAGGAGCTGACAGTTCCCAAGGTTACCCAATATTATTATGAAGTGAAGCCTAAGACCAAGGTAGAGGTGATGTGCCGTCTTCTGGATATGTATGCGCCTAAACTGTCCGTTGCGTTTTGTAATACGAAAAAGCAGGTGGATGAACTGGTACAGGAGCTTCAGGGGAGAGGCTATTTTGCAGAAGGGCTTCATGGAGATTTGAAGCAGGAGCAAAGGGACAGAGTTATGAACAGCTTCCGCAATGGTGCCACAGAGATTTTAGTTGCTACCGATGTAGCGGCAAGAGGCATTGATGTAGACGATGTGGGGGCTGTTTTTAATTATGATATTCCCCAGGACGACGAATATTATGTACATCGGATTGGACGGACTGGCAGAGCCGGAAAAGGTGGAATTGCATTTAGCTTCGTGGTAGGCAAGGAAGTCTATAAGCTTCGGGATATTCAGCGCTATTGTAAGACGAGAATTATTCCTCAGGCCATTCCTTCCCTGGATGATATTACCGCAATTAAAGCGGAGAAGATTATGGAGCAGGTAAAAGAAGTCCTGTCAGAAACAGATCTCTCCAGTATGGTTCATATTATTGAACAGAAGCTGATGGAGGAGGATTATACTTCTCTGGATGTTGCAGCCGCTTTGTTAAAGCTGTCCATGGGAGAAGAGAACGAGGACATTGCAGAAAGCGGACGCCTTGCCAGGTCCCTGGACGAGCTGGACCGATACGGCTGGGATGGCCGCGATAATGGAAGAAACAGTCGCGGCAGGAAAGGCCGAGGCACAAAGGGAGTAAAGAATGGAAGAGAAGGACGAGGCGATATGGTCCGTCTGTTTGTGAATATCGGAAAAAACCAGAATGTAAAACCGGGCGATATTCTGGGAGCGATTGCCGGAGAGTCAGGGATTCCGGGAAGAATGGTGGGAAGCATAGATATGTATGATAAATATACATTTGTGGAGGTCCCAGGTGAAAACGCCGATGTAGTGATGAAGGCCATGAAGCATGTGAAAATAAAAGGTAAGAGTATCCACATGGAAGCGGCAAATGTGAGATAGAAGTGAAAAAGGAGGAGGAAACCTTATATGAAAATTGCATTAATCAACGAAAACAGCCAGGCAGGAAAGAACAGTGTGATTGAGACTTCTTTAAAGAAAGTGGTGGAGCCTATGGGCCACCAGGTGCTTAATTATGGTATGTATGGGGCGGACGATGAGGCGCAGCTTACTTACGTTCAGTGTGGAATCTTGGCAGCAGTTCTTTTAAATTCCGGAGCGGCCGATTATGTTGTTACCGGCTGCGGAACAGGAGAAGGAGCGATGTTAGCATGCAATTCTTTTCCTGGAGTAATTTGCGGCCATGTAGAGGACGCATTGGATGCATATACCTTTGCCCAGATTAATGACGGAAACGCCATTGCTCTTCCATTCGCAAAAGGCTATGGCTGGGGCGGAGACTTGAATCTGGAGTATATTTTCGAAAAATTGTACTGCGAGGAAAGCGGACAGGGATATCCCAGAGAGCGGGCGGTGCCTGAGAAACGGAATAAGAAGATTTTAGATGATGTGAAAACAGTAACCTACCGGGATATGGGAACCATTTTGAAAGAACTTGACAGAGAGCTGGTAAAAGGAGCCTTGTCAACCAAAGGGTTTGATGAGTTTTTCTGGTCTCATTGCAAAAATGAAGAGTTAAAAGAAGCAGTAAAGGAAGTTTTAGAGAAGTAAAATCATCTGAAAGAAACGCTGTCTGTGAGAAATAGGACTTACAGACAGCGTTTTAAATGTAAGAATCAGTGATTCGCTATTGTTTTTAAGGAAGCATCGAATCGTTCAACTTCTTCAAGGGACAGATCTGTATTTCCAAGAATTTCTTTTAAGCTGCGGTTGTCCGCCAGAGCATAAAAGCCGGGAAGTCCTTTTTTGCAAGTCTGTTCATAGGCGGCCGGACCAATGCTGCGGGCCACGTCTTCTTTGTGAATGTCCAGCCAATTCAGAAAAGGTTTCATAATGTGTTCGGCTGCTTCCAGCTTTCTTAAATATCCAAAGGTGCATTCCATAGAGAGCATATCGTCATAATCTCCAGTAATATGCTTTCCACAGGCAGGCACAGTCATGGAATCCTGCTCGAAATCCCCAAACATATCTTTCAGCCATTCAATACTGTCCTGAACCCAACGAGGCGCACGATTGCAGATGGGAACTCCGACATAGTTGACAGAAGAATCTCCAGTTGAAAATCCATGAGGACCATAGGCGTATATATGACTTTCGAAAGAAACGCCATGCTCTGCAAGGGCGTGAGTAAATTCGATGGTATTGACAATGGGAACAAGCTGGTCATTACGGGTTGCAAACAGGAAACAAGGACAAGTATTTCTGTCTACAGCCGATACAACATCTGGCGCAGTTTTCTCACACGTCTCGATCATATCCTTCTTTGTTACAGGATATCCCAAGATTGCAGCATCCGGTTTATTTTTTGCCATAGTTGCAGCACTGCCTGCCAAATGTCCGCCAGCAGAGAAACCAAGAACAGCTACCTTGTCTTGATACAGCCCCCATTTTTCGTGATTAGAGCGAATCAGCTCCATAGCTTGTTCATAGTCATTTAGCGGGTTAGGCCAAACGGCGTGTTCTTTGACAGAGTAGCGAAGAATGAACACTTGGTATCCAGCCTTTAAATAAGGCATGGCCACGGGATCTGCTTCCCTGTCAGAGCAATACTGATACCCGCCTCCTGGCAGGATTAAAATTGCCGGACGTTTGGATATATTACGAAATTCGCCTTTAACATTCTGGATGTAGGCGGTTAACGTTACATTTCTCTCTTTGCTGAGAGTAATGATTTCTGTTTTCATGGTAACTCCCCCATTCTGTTTTTGTTTTCATCTATATTTTAAAAGAATCTGGAGAGGAAAACAACCGGTTTTATGAATATTTTTACAGTATAAATGGATTTGCGTGTATAAGGACTAATTTTGTGGTGGGCTGCATATGATGTAAAAAACATTTTCAGGGGGCAAACCTTGAAGGAATATATTGAAGAGCGGGCGGTGGCCATTGCCAATTACATTATAGACCACAATGCAACGGTTAGGCAGACGGCAAAAAAGTTTGGAATTAGTAAATCGACGGTACATAAAGACGTTACAGAACGTCTGGAACACATCAATCCGTCTCTGGCCACTCGTGCCAGGGTTGTCCTGGACATTAATAAATCAGAACGCCATATCAGAGGCGGTCTTGCCACCAAAGAAAAATACCAGCACAGGCTTCAGATATGCAGTAAAGAAGAATAAGGTAGGGACTTCCCTATCTTATTTTTTTAGCTTCAGCTGTTTCTCAAATTCCTGTAACAGTTTCTGCTTCTGTTCCTGCAAAAATAATTTTCCTCCTCTGAACATCCCCATAATAGGCCAGAGTCCAGGAGCGGTTCACAAAATTTCATTTCTGTTATCACCTCGTTTCAAGTTAAAGCTGTCTTTACCACATCCGCCGATACTCTGATGGACTGATTCCTTCTACTTTTTTAAAAGTTCTGGAAAAATAATATAATTCTCCCATCCCACATTCTAAACCAATGGATTCTACAGACTGTAGGGTAAAGCGGAGAAGATATTTGGCATGAGTGATACGGATTTGTAGCAAATAGTTATTGACAGACAAGCCAAACTGCTGTTTAAACACCCTGGTAAGATAAAACTTGTTAATAAAAAATTTATCTGCAAGTTCTTCTAGTGTGATTTTTTTACTATAATTTTCATCTAAATACTCTTGTACAGCAATCAGATTTTGCTTTGTGGAGCTGACTTGACTAGAGTTCTTGTGCCAGCTTTTTTCCATTAATAAAGTTAAAAGGGAAGAAAGCTTTTCATAAATACGCATATCCCGGATATAGTCAGAAGAGGAAGCAATTTGATATAAGTCATTCCAAAGCTGATCGAATCCATGGAGATTACCAGGATGAAAGCAAGGCTGACCGCCCCGCTCGAGATATTTGGCATAAATACTGTTTAAATTAGAACCATAAAAATGAATCCATTTCAGTCCCCATAAATCATCAGAAGTTTCATGGGAATAGGAGCGGCTGCAGTCAATAAACACACAGTCTCCAGATGCAAGTACATGTCTTTGCCCATTGTACACCAATGCGCCAGTACCAGAGGAGACAATAAAAAACAGATAGGAAATCAAATTTTCACGACGGCTGATGTGAGGCTTTTGAGCCTGTAAAGAACCGATTTCCTGCAAATGCAAAAGGCTGGTCTTGGCAAAATCAGAAGGTGTATAAATAATTCGACGGGACTCCACTAGGTCGCCATGAAAAAGAGCAGTATTCATGAAAAAAACCTTTCCTGAGTTAGTTCTGTTGTGAATAAGTTTACTATAGGCTTAAAAAAAAGTCAATATTGTGCAAATAAAACCCAATATGTTCAATTCAAAGGCACATACTGTTAAGGTACACTAAATAAAACAAGAGAGAATGAAATGGAGAATAGAAAATGAAAAAAGCATTGATTACAGGTATCACCGGTCAAGATGGATCTTATCTGGCAGAGTTTTTGCTGGAAAAAGGCTATGAGGTTCATGGCATTGTCCGCAGGGCTTCTATTTCCAATACTGCACGGATTGATCATTTGATTGAAAAAAAAGCGGTTACTTTACATGATGGAGATCTATCAGATTCCTCTTCGCTGGTGCGCATTATCGGCCTTGTGCAGCCAGATGAAATATATAATCTGGCCGCCCAGTCCCATGTTCAGGTCTCCTTTGATGCTCCAGAATATTCTGGAGATGTGGATGCAATCGGAGTCTTGCGCATATTAGAAGCCGTTCGTATTTTGGGATTGTCAAAAAAATCCAGAATCTATCAGGCTTCCACATCAGAGTTATATGGTAAGGTTGAGGAGATTCCTCAAAAAGAAACAACGCCGTTTCATCCGTATAGCCCCTATGCAGTAGCGAAACAGTATGGCTTTTGGATTACGAAGGAATATCGGGAAGCGTATGGAATGTTTGCAGTCAATGGCATTCTGTTTAATCATGAGTCAGAGCGCCGAGGAGAAAACTTTGTTACCCGTAAAATAACACTGGCCGCCGGCCGTATTGCAGAAGGATTGCAGGACCATTTGGAACTTGGAAATATGGATTCTTTGCGGGACTGGGGATATGCCAAAGACTATGTTGAGTGCATGTGGCTGATGATGCAGCAGGATAAACCAGAGGATTTTGTGATTGCTACAGGAGTTCAGCACACGGTCAGAGACTTTACAGAAAAAGCATTTGCCGCAAACGGAATTACGATTCGCTGGGAGGGAACCGGACTAGAGGAAAAAGGATTTGATACAGAGACTGGAAGAATGCTGGTCAGTGTCAATCCGGCCTGGTTCCGGCCTACGGATGTGGACAACCTATGGGGTGACCCCACGAAAGCAAAGACTGTTCTTGGGTGGAATCCACAAAAAACCAGTTATGAAGAATTGGTTAAGATTATGTCCGAACATGACAGAGCGCTGGCAAAACGAGAGGCGGCTGTAAACACGGTACAGTAGAGGGAGTATATAACAGAATGGATAAACAGGATAAGATCTATGTTGCAGGCCATCGGGGAATGGTGGGATCTGCCATAATAAGAGAATTGGAACGCCAGGGATATACCAACATAATTACCCGCACTCACAGCCAGCTTGACCTGCGCCGACAAGAGGACGTCGAAAAATTCTTTGAAAAAGAGAGGCCGGACTATGTGTTCTTAGCGGCCGCAAAAGTAGGAGGTATTGCTGCCAATCAGGAGGCGCTGGGAGATTTTATGTATGACAATATGATGCTGGAGATGAATGTAATTCATTCTGCGTGGAAAAACGGCTGTAAAAAGCTGCAGTTTTTAGGCTCTTCATGCATCTATCCCCGCCTGGCTCCCCAGCCTATGAAGGAAAACTGTCTGCTTACCTCAGAGCTGGAGAAAACAAACGAAGCATACGCTTTGGCAAAAATTTCAGGTCTAAAGTACTGTGAGTATCTGAATAAACAGTACCATACAGATTATATAAGTGTTATGCCCACAAACCTCTATGGCCCTAATGACAATTATCATCCTACCCACAGCCATGTGCTGCCGGCTCTGATTCGCCGTATTCATGAGGCGAAGGAGGAGAAGCAGCCGTTTGTGACGTGCTGGGGAGACGGTTCTCCTCTCCGAGAATTTCTTTATGTGGATGATTTGGCCAATCTGTGTGTATTCTTGATGAATCATTACAGTGGTGATGAGACGGTAAACGCCGGAACCGGAAAGGAATTGAGTATCAAAGAGCTGGCTGAGATCGTGGCAAGAATTATAGGATATGAAGGCGAGATTCGCTGGGATGCTTCTAAACCGAATGGCACTCCACGCAAGCTGCTAGACGTCAGCAAGGCGACAGCATTAGGATGGACATACAAGACGGAATTAGAAGAAGGAATCCGCCTGGCTTATGAAGATTTTTTAAACAACCCTATGAGAGCAGAAAGATGAAGGAGAACGGGATGAATATAGTGCTATTATCTGGCGGTTCGGGAAAGCGCCTGTGGCCCTTGTCAAATGATATTCGATCCAAACAGTTTATTAAAATTTTTAAACTGGAAGACGGCAGATATGAGTCTATGGTCCAGAGAGTATATCGCCAAATCCGTAATGTGGATTCAGGGGCCAGGATTACGGTTGCTACCAGTAAAACCCAGGTGTCTGCGATTCATAATCAATTAGGAGACGGCGTCGGCATATCTGTAGAGCCATGTCGCAGGGATACTTTTCCGGCTATTGTTTTGGCGACTGCCTATTTGCATGATGTACAGGGGATAGATCCTGAGGAAGGAGTGGTGGTCTGTCCTGTCGACCCTTATGTGGATGAAAGCTATTTTGCGATGCTTAAAACTCTTGGACAACAGGCTGAGAAGGGCGAGGCTAATTTGGTGCTCATGGGAATTGAACCGACGTATCCCAGTGAGAAATATGGTTATATTATACCAGAAAATAAGGATATAATCAGTAAGGTTTCTACCTTTAAGGAAAAACCAGATATAAAAACAGCAGAAACTTACATTGCACAGGGAGCCCTATGGAATGGAGGGGTGTTCGCCTATAAAATGAGCTATATGCTGGAGAAAGCACATGAACTTATTGATTTTACAGACTATCAGGACTTGTTTGCCAAGTATGAAACCTTAACGCCTATCAGCTTTGACTATGCTGTTGCAGAGAAAGAATCTCGGATTCAGGTGATACGCTATGGAGGACAATGGAAAGATTTAGGCACCTGGAATACCCTTACTGAATCTATGGAGGAGTCTGCTATAGGAGAGGCGGTTTTAAATGAGAAATGTGAAAATGTTCATGTTTTAAATGAATTGGGAATCCCGATACTGTGTATGGGCCTTCATGATGTAATCGTATCCGCCAGCCCAGAGGGAATTTTGGTTTCGGACAAGATACAATCCAGCTATATTAAGCCTTTTGTAGATAAAATAGATCAACAGATTATGTTTGCAGAGAAATCCTGGGGCAGCTTTCGGGTGCTGGATGTGGAGGACGAAAGTCTGACTATTAAAGTGACTTTAAATGCAGGCCATAGCATGAATTATCACAGTCACAAAAATCGTGATGAGGTGTGGGTGGTTGTTTCTGGAAGAGGACGGACCATCGTTGATGGTATGGAACAGGTGGTGCATACAGGGGAAGTAATCACTATGCAGGCAGGATGCCGTCACACGATTCTCGCGGATACAGAATTAAAGCTGATTGAGGTACAACTGGGTAAGGAGATTAGCGTTCATGACAAACGGAAATACCCTCTTGAACAATGAGGATACACAGACAGGTAATGCGCCGATTCTGCTAAAACCAGCGGCAATGCACTATCTTTGGGGTGGCAGGCGATTAAAGGATGATTATGCAAAAGAGATTTCCACAGAACCTTTGGCTGAGACTTGGGAATGCTCTACCCACCCCAATGGGCCCAGCATTGTTGCCAGCGGACCATTTGAAGGAATGACATTGAAGCAAGTTCTGAGTTTGCATCCAGAATTTGTAGGTACTCATGCAAGCGTGGAGGGAGAGCTACCTATTCTGATAAAGTTCATTGATGCGAAAAAGGATTTGTCAATTCAGGTTCACCCAGATGATACCTATGCAAGAGAACAAGAAGAAGGTCAGCTTGGGAAATCCGAAATGTGGTACGTTTTGGATGCAGAAAAGGACGCAGAACTGATCTATGGATTGCATTATGATATGGATGCAGAAAAAATACGACGTTGCATTGCTGATGGAACGATTGAAAAATATTTGCGGAGAGTTCCAGTAAAAAAGGACGATCTGTTTTTTGTGGAAGCAGGAACCATTCATGCCATTGGGAAGGGCTGCCTCATTGCTGAAGTACAGGAAAGCTCTGATTTGACCTATCGTCTGTACGACTATAACCGTTTGGACATAAATGGTCAAAAGCGCCCTCTTCATATTGAGAAAGCTCTGTCAGTTGCGAATTTAAAAAGCAGCGCCGAACCGAGACAGCCTATGCGGGTATTGAAATACCGTCAGGGATATGGGACAGAATTATTGTGCCGCTGTAAGTATTTTCAGGTTTATCGGATGCTAGTGAATACAGAGCGATGCCGCAGCTTGGCAGAATATAGGACTGACTCTTTTAGCTTTTGTGTTTTATTGTGCATCAGCGGTTGTGGGTGTATCCAATTTGCTGGCAGTACGCTTTTGTTTTTTAAAGGAGATTGTATTTTTGTTCCTGCGGATTCTTTAGAAATGCAAATCCATGGAAGAGCGCAGTTTTTGGAGATAAAAGGATAGGCAAAGTTCTGCTGAAATCATAATTTATGATTCTCTCTCATAAACTGCTAATAACCAAGGTTTGAGAGGTAATTCATGAAACGCATTTCTCTTAGAAGAGCCAGTCAAAAGGCATTCATTGTTCTGGCCCTGATTCTGGCCCTCTTTTTATCCGGCTGCAATATGAAAAAAGATGACGGGGAAAAGGTACGAGATTTGGAGTTTTCGGTAGTGGGAGAAACCGAAGCGCCTCAGGAGCTTAAGACAATTTTGGCGGAAAAAAGAACACAGCCTTTTAAATTGACATTTACAGATGAACAGAACCTTTATATTGTTGTAGGATATGGACCTCAGCAAACGGGAGGATACAGTATACAGGTAAGGGAATTATATCTGACAGATAATGCGATTGTACTGTCCACAGAGCTTTTGGGGCCAGAGAAAGAGGAAACCGTGGCGCCGGAAGCGTCTTATCCGGTGATCATATTGCGTACAGAATTATTGGATAATCCGGTGATTTTTAAATAATCCTTTTTAATTCCCTTGGCATATGCTATACTATCCAGATAAAGGATATAGATATTGAGGGAAAAGATATGATATTAAAAGATATTTGGCTGGATGTGAAAGCGGTGCAAGAACGCGATCCAGCTGCACGAAGTGCTTTGGAGGTTCTGCTGTTGTATCAGGGAGTCCACGCCTTAATTTGGCATCGGTTTGCTCACTGGTTTTATAGACGTCACATGTTTTTTCTTGCAAGATTGGTTTCTCAGCTTGCACGTTTTTTTACATTGATTGAAATTCACCCGGGAGCACAGCTGGGCCATGGGATTTTGATTGACCATGGCTGTGGTGTGGTGATTGGAGAAACGACTGTGGTTGGAGACAACTGTACAATTTATCAGGGAGTTACATTAGGCGGCGTAGGAACCCAGAAAGGAAAACGCCATCCTACGCTGGGCAATAATGTGACAGTAGGAGCCGGAGCAAAAATTCTTGGCTCTTTTGAAGTGGGTGATAATTGTACAGTTGCCGCTAACGCCGTTCTTTTAAAGCCGCTGGAAGATAATATTACTGCTGTGGGAATCCCAGCCCGTCCAGTAAAGAAGAATGGAATACCTCTCCCCAAAGAGGAAAAGAACTTAGTATCCATGGAGCATTACTGCAAAATGGAAGAGCGGGTAAAAGAATTAGAACAGCAGTTAAAGGAGTTAAAACAGCAAATGGAAGAGCGAGATGGAACTGCCTGATTTACCAGGTAACAATTTCATCAAGTAATTTTCTCTGCTCCCTGCTGGTGCGGGTTAAATAGATTCGTGTGGTTTCAATGCTGTTATGGCCCATCAGATCCGCCAAAAGAGCAATATCATTAAATCTTGCCAAAAAATTTTTAGCAAATCGGTGACGGAAGGAATGAGGATAGACGGTCTCAGGGTCAATTCCATATTGAAGAGCATAATATTTCAGCTGGCTATGGATTCCCCTTGTAGAAATGGGCTGCCCCCTTCTATTCAGGAACAGAAAACCACTTTTCTGTTCCCGACGGCCGCACCATATAAGAGCTTCTTCACAGAGGGAATCTGGAAGATAGATTCGTCGGATTTTGCCGCCCTTGGAGTATAAGTCGAAATAGCCATGATGTAGATGCTCCACTTTGATTTGAACCAATTCACTGACTCTGGCTCCGGTTGCTGCCAGAAAGTGAACGACAAAATACCAAAAATCATTTCCATCTGCCTTTAACCGCCTTTTTAACAACTCATAGTCTTCGTTGGAAATCGTGGTGTCTTGAAACGATTTCTGCTGTTTTTTTACTGAAAGTAAGCGGTACTCTTTTAAATAGAAAAAATTTTCTTCATCGGTTTCGGATAAAAACTGAATAAAATGATTGATCGCGTGAATCCGTTGGTTTACTGTGGCCGATTTATAATGAGACATGAGGGCCGACCGGTATCTTTTTAAATTTTTCAATGAAATATCCTGATGCATTCGAAAAAAAAGGCGAACGCTGCCAGAATAGCTTGCGATAGTGTTGGGTGATAAATTTTTATTTTTGAGGTACTCTTGAAACTGTTCTAAGGATTCTTGCTTTATTTCTGCAGTTATTTTTTTTGTCTGCTCTTTTTTCATTTGTTCCCCCTGCTTCTTTACCAATCCACAATTTGATTCACAATCTGCTTCTGTTCAGCACTGCTTCTGTGCAGGTAGATACGAGTGGTTTCAATACTGTCATGGCCTAAGATATCAGAGAGCATGGAAATGTCTCCACATACTTTAAGAAAGTTTTTTGCAAAAAGATGGCGAAAGGAATGGGGATATACTACGGACGGATCCAGGCAGTACATTACCGTAAATTTTTTTAATTGTCCTCGTATTCCGGCTGGAGTAAGCGGAGTGCCATAGCGATTTAGAAAAACATGCCCAGAAGAACGGGAAATATTTTCCAACCAATTCAGACAGTCTTTGCGGACATTTTTGGGAATATAAATCCGACGCACTTTATTTCCTTTTGAATACAGATCCTGCTGATAAAGCAGGTGGCTCTATGTCCAGAGAAATGAAGCCAGGTATCTACTACTTTAGAGAAGATGGTACAACAACTGCTGGTCAGATGGTGACTGGTAAGACAGCTGTTACAGAGGATAGCGAGACCTTCTACTATTATTTTGATAGCAAAGATGGCGGAAGAGCTCTGATCAATACTGTAAAAGATGGCATCGTTTACGGTGAGGATGGAAAGAGATTCGAAGCTAACGATGGAAACAGCAATCAGCTGAGAGAATTACCAGCAGACTTGAACTATAAGAAAGCTAAAGATGGTAGCTGGATTAAGATTAAAGCAGGTACTCCTGTAATCGTAACATCTGCTGGTAAGTTAAGAACTAGCGGTACTGTGAAGATTGAAGGCGACAGATGGAAAATTTCTATCAGTGAGCCAGATGCAAATGGTTATGCGAAATACGAAGCTGAGTATGACGATCCATATGCAAAAGATAGCAAAAACTAATTTATATTATTAAGGCGTTACTGTCTGGTCAATAATTTGGCTAGGCAGTAATGCTATTTTAATTATCAGCAAGCTTGCTATTATTCCTATTTGTGAATATAATATAAAAAGATACACCAACTATAAAAGATATTCCTGAATTGTGGAAAAGGGAGGGAAAGGTAATGGCTGTTCCAACTAATATAAAAACTCTACTCTCTGGAAATGTTGTGGAATGGGCGCGAATAGAGTTTAAAGAGACTTGGGATGGAGAGGCTTCGCTTAAAACTATCTGTGCCTTTGCAAACGATATTGATAACTGGGGAGGCGGTTATATTGTAATTGGCGTCAAGGAAAAAGACGGATGCCCAGAATATCCCTTAAAAGGAATTAATCCTGATAAAATTGACCACTATTTAAAAGATATGTTAAATAAATGCAAACGCATACAGCCAGAATACCTTCCCATTGTTGAGGTTGCAGATTATGAAGACAAAAAATTTATAATTATATGGGCCCCAGGTGGCTATTTGCGCCCATATTCATCCCCAAAAACAATGGCAAAGGAGGAAAAAGAGAGAATTTATTATATTCGGAAAATGTCCAGTACGATTGCTCCTTCCGAAGAAGAAAAGCGGGATCTCTATAATCTTGCAAATAATGTACCTTTTGATGATAGAGTTAACCATGAGGGTGACATTACAGACCTTAATCTTACTTTGATTCAGGCTTATCTAAAAGAAATTGGCAGCTCACTTTACGAAGCGGCGAAACATATGAATTTTACGGATTTATGTCAAAACATGAATATTATCAATTCTCTGCCCGAATATATAAAGCCTAAAAATGTCGGTCTGATGTTTTTTAGTTTAGAACCTGAACGTTTTTTTCCATATGCTCAAATTGATGTTGTCCAGTTTCCAGACGGGCTAGGTGGAGACAGGATAATTGAAAAAACGTTTAAGGGGCCTTTACATCAACAGCTTAGGGAAGCACTGCAATATATTCAAAATAGTATTCTACAGGAACAGGTTGTAAAAATGCCAAATAAAGCTGAAGCAAGACGCTTTTTTAATTATCCATATGCTGCTGTTGAGGAAAGCCTTTGTAATGCTGTATATCACAAAGGATATGATGTGCGTGAACCAATAGAGGTCCGTGTTCTGCCAGACCGAATCGAAATTGTCAGTCATCCTGGGGCAGACCGTTCTATTACGGAAGAGGGATTACGAACTTATCATGTATTTAACAGAAGATATCGGAACCGTCGTATTGGTGAATTTCTAAAGGAGATGCATTTGACAGAGGGGCGTAATACCGGTTTTCGAAAGATATTAAATGCTTTGGAACGTAATGGTTCACCGAAACCGATTTTTGAGACTGACCCAGAGCGGCTTTCGTTTTGTACAACGTTGTTGATACATCCTGATTTTTTTTATAAAAATGAGGGAGTAAATGAGGGAGTAAATGAGGGAGTAAGTAAGGATTTAACAGAAAAAGAACAGATGATATTAAATGCGATGAAACGCACCCCTTCAATCTCTGTAGCAAAAATGGTCAAAGAGTTGAACATTTCGAAGGCTTCTATTGAACGCGCGATAAAGTCAATGAAAGAAAAACAGCTCATTGTCCGTGAGGGTTCTGCAAAAAGCGGAAAGTGGATTGTATTATAGTAAAAACATATTTTGTTTTTACCGGTTTTATGTTAAATTGTTAAAGTAAGGGATCTTAGTGAAGAAGACAAGATTTTAAGAAATTGTACAAAAGATAAAAATCTTTACTAAGGTTCCTTATTTATTTTACTGTTTTTATAGCTCTTTCGTCTTTATTTCCATACATTTTTCTCATAATTCTATGCCCAATTTCCCCTTTCTGTAATTCGGATATAGGAAGTATAATTACCTCGTAATGCAATTAGGATTTTCACAAGGAAAATTCAAAAAAGGAAAAAGGAGAGTGCATTCATTATGAGAAAGCAAACAAAATTAGTTGCAGTACTGTCTGCAGCAGCTCTGTTGGCTATCGGCGCTTCCATGACATCCTTCGCTAAGGCTGGTTGGGCTTTAGACGGTGATGAGTGGGTATGGCTGGACAGCAATGGCGATAGGGTAAGTAACGAGTGGAAGAAATCCGCTGACGGCAATTACTACTGGGTAGATGATGAGGGACTGATCGCTGAGAATTCAGTCATTGATGATGATGATGAGACATACTATGTTAATGAGTATGGTATCAGAGTTAAAAATGCTTGGATTAGCATAGACAATGAAGATGATCTGGAAATCAATGGCGAAACTCCAGAAGAGCTCTGGTTTTACTTCGGTGCTAATGGAAGAGCTATAAAAAATGACAACAATGATAGCAGAGAGTGGAAGAAGCAAAACATTGAGTGGTCTCAAGGAACAGACACCTTCTTCTTCAATGAAGACGGCCATATGGTTACTGGCTGGGTTGATTATGATGGTGAAGTTTACTACTGCGGCGAGACCGGTAATGCTCATAAGGGCTGGTGGGATTTGGAAGTAAGAGATAGCCTGGATGATGGAACTTATGAGGATATTGAACGCTTTAACTTCAAAGACAGCGGTAAAATGCGTAGGGCAAAAACCGGCGAGGCAAGCATTACTTGGTATTCCAATGGTCAATATTATGCCTTTGATGAAAACGGTGTATTGCAGAATGAGTGGTATGACACTTACATTGCTACAGGCGGAAAGGTTACTGATAATATGGCCAGCAATGGAGTTGTAATAGACAGCGGTTATGCCGGAGAGTATCCAGCAGCAGGAACAGGCTGGGTATACAGCTTAGATCCAACCGAAGATGATTATTACTGGTATTACTTAGTAAGCTTTAATGATGGTAAATCTGTAAAAAGAAATGTGCCATTTAATAAGCTGGCTGTTGATGGTCTGATGAGAGCAAAACAGGTTAAAGGTAAGACTTATCTCTTTGACGCAGACGGCAAGATGAAGGATGGCCTTCAGACAATTACTGCTGCTAATACTTATGTAGCAGGTGAAGATTGGGCCGGCGGAGCTCTTTCCAGAAAGATTGATCCAGGTATTTATTACTTCAGAAAAGATGGTGCGACCACGAAGGGACAGGTGATAACTGGTAAAACTGCAGTCACAGACGATGGTGAGACTAATTACTACTACTTCGACAGTAAGAGAGGTGGAGCTGCTCTTGTCAATATGGTAAAAGCTGGTATTGTATATGGCACAGATGGAAGAAGAATGGATGCTGATGACGGCAATGCTAACCAGATTAGGGAAATTGATGAGCCTTGAGGGATGCAAAAACCGGAAAGATTATGGTTCCAGCAGGAAGTAAGATTGTTGTAACCTCAGCAGGCAAGTTAAGAACCAACAGTAATGTAAAAATCGAAGGTGATAAATTCGACATCACAGTAGGAAAAGAAACAGATAAGAACGGAGACGTTACAGAGCTGTGGGGTGTTGAATATAGTGAGAAGCAGTAATTCATGATTTTGAGAAATTTGTAGTTAGAAAAGGCATTGTTGCTTAGTTAGGTACTTTTACTAGGCGACAATGCCTTTTGGGTTATTAGGAAATTGGTGGATACTTCCTAGATGTTCTTTGAAGAACGGTTAGCCGAGCTTGAAACTCCATCAAAAAGAGTTGCCGCCTAGTTAGAAATCCTAACTAAGCGGCAACTTCTTACAAACGCACTAATCTGCTAACTATTTTAAATTAGTCGGCTGGGGTAACAGACCATAGATTATTTTCCCCTTTGACAACCTTATACTTATCACCTTCAATCTTAACGGTAGTATTAGCGGTTCTCATTTTGCCTGCTGATGTTACGATAATCGTACTGCCTTCTTTAACCAAAACAGTTTTATTATCTTTTGCATCAACTAAATCATCCTCAATATACTTAATCTGGTTGCTATTGCCATCATCTGCATCCATTCGTTTTCCGTCTTTGCCATACACGATGCCATCTTTAATAGCGTTAGTCAGAGCTTTTCCACCCTGCTTACTATCAAAATAGTAGTAGTTGGTGTCGCCATCCTCTGTAACTGCGGTCTTACCAGTTACCATCTGGCCAGCTGTTGTTGCGCCATCTTTTCTGAAATAATAGATACCTGGCTCCATAGCCTTAGCTTTTGAACCGCCAGCATAATCATCAATTACCTCGCCCTTGGCATTCTTCTTGATCGGTGCAATCTGTTTCTTCTCTGAGCCAACATCTTCAGCTACATCCTTAACATATCTCAAATCTACAAGGCCGTCCTGCATAACACCATCAGCATTAAAGAGATATGTCTTACCCTTAATCTGCTTTGCTCTGTAATAGGTGTCATCTGCCATAAGGTTAAATGGCACGTTTCTTGTAATGGTCTTGCCATCATTGATGCTTACCAGATAATACCAGTGATAATCATCCTCATCTGGATCTAAGCTGTATACCCAGCCTGTTCCTGCTGCTGGATACTCTCCGGCATAACCAGCTTCATCCGCTGTTGCCTTCATTCCTTCGTCCTTAACAATCTTGCTATCAGTAGCAATGCTTCTCACATCATACCAATCTGTCAGCAGAACGCCATTCTCGTCAAAGGCATAATACTGCCCATTGCTGTACCATGTAATAGTCTTGTCTTCATCAGCCTTACGCAGTTTACCGCTGTCCTTAAAGTTGAAACGTTCTGTATCCTCATAGTCACCGCTGTGGCTGTTAACCATATCGTCATCTGGCTCTAACTCCTGCCAGCCTGTAACAGCATTACCATACTCGGTACAATAGTAAACATCATCGCCATGATCAATCCAGCCTGTAACCATATGGCCTTCTGTATCAAAGAAGAAGGTATCGGTTCCCTGGGACCACTCAACAGAAGTCCTTTTATAATCATACTCACTATTGGTATCAGTCTTTCTGGTAGCTCTTCCGTTAGCACCAAAGTAGTACCACAGCTCATCTGGTG
>CAJTUV010000027.1 GCA_910579515.1 uncultured Hungatella sp. | reverse complement strand
ACCTTTTACAATTCAAAATGTAAAAGATTCCTTAAGTTAATGACATGATGATTTTCCAGTGTTTTCAAAAGTATCGTTATCTAACGTCAGCTTTTGAACGTCCTGCCTTTAAACAGATGATGGAAGATGTAAAGGCGGGGAAGACAAACTGTATTATTGTCAAGGATTTATCACGCTTCGGAAGGAATTACATTGAGGTGGGAAGGTTTATTCAAAAAATCTTCCCTTATTTGGGTGTGCGCTTTATTGCGGTAAATGACAATTATGACAGCGCGAAAGGAAATGATGTGGAGGACAGTATTATGCTGCCCTTTAAGAACCTGATGAATGATTCTTACAGCAGAGACCTTTCTGTAAAGGTAAGGAGCCAGTTTGAGATAAAACGGAAGAGAGGAGAGTTTATTGGCTCTTTTGCTGTATACGGATACAAAAAGAATCCTGAAAATAAAAATCAGTTGGTTGTGGATGAATATGCGGCTGTTGTGGTGAGAGATATTTTTAAATGGCGGCTCTCTGGTATGAGTAATGAAAAAATAGCAGAGAGACTAAATGAACAGGGAGTCTTATCGCCGGCAGAGTATAAACGGTCTCTTGGCCTTCGGTATCAAAGTGGATTTCATGTGGAGAAGCAGGCTATGTGGAGTCCGGTTGCCATTGGACGGATTTTATCGAATCAGACTTATCTGGGGTGGGTGGTCCAGGGGAAAAGGACCACCCCCAACCACAAAGTAAAAAAGGTGATTGAAAAGAATCCGGATGAGTGGGTGATTGTGAGGGATATGCATGAAGCCATTATCACAGAGGAAGACTTTCAGACCGTACAGAACCTGATGAAAATGGATACCAGGATATCTCCGGGAAAAGCAAGGGTGTATTTATTTTCGGGGATGTTGGAATGTGGAGATTGCAAGGCCGCCATGGTTCGGAAGCTGGTAAGTGCCGGAAAGGATTCGGAGGGAAAACCAAGAAAATATCCTTATTATGTGTGCTCTGGTTATAAGAAGGACAAATGCTGTACCAGTCATATGATTCGTGAAGGGGAGCTGGAAAAGGTGGTTCTGATTGCTTTAAATAACCATATTTCCGCATTAATCAATTTAAAGCAGGTGCTGACAATCCTGGAAAACACGCCTCATTTCAGACAGGAGACGAAGAAACTTGACATCCAGATGTTAAAAATAAATGAGGAGATTGTCCGGATACAAAACTTAAAGGTTTCTTTATATGAGGATTTGACCGATGGCGTCATTGATAAGGATGAGTATTTTGAACTGAAACAAATCTATACAAAGCAGATGGGTGAACTGGAGAAAAAGAAGGCCCGCCTGAAGGAAGAGCAGGAATTGTGCAAAATAGAAAATATCCGAAAGAGTGAATGGATGGAATCCTTTTTACAGTACCAGAATCTCCATTCTCTGTCCAGAGACATTATTTTGAAGCTGGTGGAGAAGATAAAGGTTTTTGAAAAAGGCCGCATAAAGATCGTGTTTCGATTCCAATACGATTACGAAATGGCTTTGCAGACCGCAGCAATATATCAGGAGTATCAAAATCATGAGCGTAAAGGGGAGAACCAGGATGGCCAGAAAAAGTAGAAAGGAAAGCGGCGTTCAAACCAGGGAAAGTTTTAGCAAAACCATTGGTTATCAGGTGGGATTCTATTTGAGATTATCGGATAAAGAGGCGAAGGACAGGGACAGTGAATCCATTGAGAATCAGTTTGCTTTGTTGAAGGATTTTATTAAAAACAAGCCGGATTTCCGTCTGATTTCCACATTTACGGATGATGGAAAGACGGGGACGAATTTTAAGAGAAGCGGATTTGAGCAGATGATGGATGAGGTAAGAAGTGGGCGGATCAACTGTATTATAGTAAAAGATCTGTCACGCTTCGGAAGAAATTATCTGGAAGCAGGGCATTATATTGAGCATGTGTTTCCTTTTCTGAATGTTCGGTTTATTGCGGTTACAGATGGCTTTGATACACTGACAGCTACTCCGGCCCAGTTGTCCTACCTGATTCCTCTTAAGAATATCATGAATGAGAACTATGCCAGGGATATTTCTAAAAAGGAGCGTTCCGCAAAAAAGGTATTGAGGAAAAAGGGATGTTTTTTGGGCGCCTATGCCATGTACGGATATGAAAAAACATCGGATAAACATGTGAT
Source organism: uncultured Hungatella sp. (assembly GCA_910579515.1). Classification (GTDB taxonomy): domain Bacteria; phylum Bacillota; class Clostridia; order Lachnospirales; family Lachnospiraceae; genus UBA3402. The sequence continues at coordinate 45,466 of CAJTUV010000027.1, read as the reverse complement.
TGGAGTGGACCCGGAGGCAGCGGTTCATGTGAAAACCATTTTTGATTTGTGTGAGAAGGGATACAGTGATTCTGCCATAGCAAAGTATCTCAATGAACGTAAGGTTCTCTGTCCGGCCAGGTATAAATATGAGAAGGGAATTGTAAAAAATGCCAAGTATGCCAACACATCTGGCTGGTATCCGCAGACCATAGCGGGTATTTTGACCAGTCGTGTTTACATAGGGGATATGGTTCAGGGAGCAAGAAGAAGTAAGGAAATAAAAGGGAAGAAAGAAGTGGTTCCTAAGAGTGAGTGGGATATTGTTTCAGGAACTCATGAAGCAATCATATCGAAAGAGCAGTTTGACAGAGTGCAGGAAATCCGTATGGACAGGCATAGGCAGTATGAGAAAATGATACAAGAGAATCGGAGACTGGCTGGGAAATCAGAAAACAGCGGTATTTTGAAGGGAAAAGTGTTTTGTGGTGATTGTAAAAGGGCTATGGTAAGGAAGCATATCAAGTCATGTAAAGATAAGTATCGGTATGTCTGTGATATGCATGAAAAAACGGGACAGTGCAGCCGCAAGTTTTTACCGGAGCAGGAACTGTTTGAGATGCTTGGCTGTCTGATCCGGAGACAGATTGAGGCGGCCTGCCAGGTCAAAGAATGGCTCCATAGCAGGGAGCAGGAGGAAGCAAGGGAGTTGTTCCGATTTGAACAGACCCTTAGAGAAACAGAGGATAAACGGAACCGTCTTGTGCAGAAAATGGCAGCGCTCTATCAGGATTGGAAGGAAGGGATTCTTGACCAGGACGAATATCTCTATATGAAGAAGCGATATGAGGAGGAACTGACTGGGTGTGAAGGGGAAAGAGAGGAGCTGATGGGCAGAAAACAGGAATATATTTTGGCCTATACATCGGAGAATCCTGCATTGAAAGCAGTATCAGAACTCCCGGATGATTTCCTGTTGTCAAGGGAATTGGTTGACAGGTTGATAGAGAGGATTGAAATTTATGAGGGAAACAGAGTAAGAGTTTCTTTTAAATTTCAGGATGAAATGCAGAGACTGCTTAGAGCAAAAGGGGGAGGGGTTATCAATGAAGAGAGAGGAGAGACTGCTGGTTAAGTATTACCGCCTTTCCCTGGAAGATGAGGCAGACGGGGAAAGCAACAGTATCAGGAACCAGAGAAAGCTTATTGAAGATTATGTGGAGGAAAGGGAGGATTTAAGAGAACTTACCAGTCTGGAACTGTCTGATGACGGATATACAGGAACCAACTTTAATCGTCCGGGAATCAAAAGATTCCTGGACCTTCTTAAAAAGAACCAGGTGGCATGTCTGGTGGTGAAGGATTTTTCCCGATTTACCAGGGATTATATTGAACTGGGGAATTATGCGGAGCAGATATTTCCGTTTATGGATGTTCGTTTTATTTCTGTAAATGACAGATATGACAGCAGTTTTCAGAGCAGTCATGACAACCTGGAGATTCCGTTTAAGGGGATTTTAAATGATTTGTATAGTAAGGATATCTCCACGAAAGTAAAGGCGGCGAAACGGCAGATGATTAAGAACGGAAAGCTGTGCAGCGGCTCTTATCCCTTTGGATATAGAAAGAGGGATCGGGGAGAGATTGAACGGGATGGGATACCTTATGGGATTGATGAGGAGGCAGCTAAAGTGGTGCGGCTGATTTTTCATCTGGCTCTTCAGGGGAAGAAAAATATTGAGATTGCAAGAGTGCTGAATGAACAAGGATGTCTTACACCAGGTATGGCGAAACGAAAAAACGGAAGTTTTGGATATGGCTTAAAAGAGGGGGAGAGATCGGTCTGGGATTCTACAAAGGTGCTGAACATTTTACGGGATGAACGATATGCAGGGACGCTGATCATCGGCCATTACCGGGGAAAGGGAGTGGGAAGCAAAAATGTAGAGGAGGCGCCGGAGCATACGTGGTTTCGCAAAGAAATGGGGATGCCGGCCATTATTCTCAGGGAAGATTTTGAACGGGTACAGAGTTTGAGACCTGTGAAAAAACGTGGTATGTATAAAAAGGAACACCATATTCTGTATCGAAAGGTTCGGTGTGCAAACTGCGGACACTTTTTATATTATAAGCCTTCAGAATATGGAGCACAGTATCATTCATTTTTTTGTAAACAGCCTCATTTGAGCCCAGACAGTAAATGTTTTCGGGGACATATAAAGGAACGGGAGATTCTGGAGGCTCTTTTAAGTATGATCCGGGTCCAGATGCGGCTGGCTGAAACCATAAAGGCAGAGTCAAAAAGAAAAGGGAAAGGAGAAGAAAGGCGGCAGGCAAGGAAGCGTCTGGAACGTCTGGAAAGAGAGATTGAGCGAAAGAAAGACTTAAAGGCGCAGTGCTACAGCGAATATAAACATGGGGAACTTACGAAGGAGGAGTTTCTGAGGAAAAAGGGAAGTATACAGGATGAAATTCAGGTATGTCAGCAGGAAACCCAGATAATCCGGGAATCTATGGAGGATATGGAGGATAAAAAGGAACTTGTGGAGAGATATGGTGGCTACCAGGATGATATTAAACTGGACCGGGATATGGTAGAGAGGTTTGTGGAGGTGATATGGGTGTATGATGTGGGGAGAGTGAAGATTGAATTGAAGTAAAGGGGAAACCCAGACTCCGCTTCGCTCCGTTTGGGTAGATATTCTTTATTCCCTTACTTGACACCAGCCGGCATAGCCATTCCGGTAAGAACCCCATAAATACCAAAAGCCTCCGAGGAGTTTAATCCGAACATAGTAAGGCGGTTGGGAATCCAGATGGCTTCTGCGCTGGCCAGCACATTCAGAATCAGGCGGTTTCCCATCAAAGGCAGGGCCAGAGTCATAAGGGAAGGGGCGGTTTCCCAGAAATCTGCTGCGACAGCCCCTAGTCTTCCGGTAAGCTTAAAGCGGCTGGCGCTGTAAACCATGGCAGAGACATGCGCCAGGCTTTTGGGCGGAAAAATGCAGAAACAAAATATAGTATAGAAGCAGGAGGCCAGTTCGCCGATTAAGTGACCTGTGACAGCAAGCTCTACCGTGAGTTCCTGGCCGCTGCTTTTGAGAATATCGGCGATTAAAAAAACAGCTCCCATGCGGATGATTTGTTCTACAATCTGAGCCATGGCAGGAACCTTTGTTTTTTGGACTCCATAATAATACCCATTAATACAGGCATGGACGGCGGAAAAGGGAACTGAGACGGCCATAAAGGGAAGCAGAGAGGCACATCGGTCTTCGATAAGAACGTAATGTGCCAGAGGGCCTGAATAGTGGGTGATTAAAGCCGCTAAAGCGGCGGCGATGGTCAGGGAGATAAATAACCCGGTACAGAGAATTTTCTTTCCTTTTGACACATTTGCCGCCACGAAGCGAGAAATCGCAGTCTGGATTGAACCGGCGCAAAGAGCAAAACAGATTCCATAAATAGGATGGACCATATTGTAAAGTCCAAGCCCTTCTGCTCCAATGGTTCTGGAAAGAAAAATGCGATAGAAAAAACCAAGGACCCGTGTGGCAAAACCAGTGACAGTTAAGACCAGGGCGCCGGTGATCAACGTATGCTTTTTAAAAAAATCTGTCATATGGGCTCCAAAAAGAAAAAGATTACTATAAAAATATGTGGTGCATTCATAGGATAGAACGGGAAGAACAGATCCATTATTTTTTGTCTTAAATAGTCGATATTAAAAGTATCAGGGTGTTGAGAAAGGGGGAGTCAGAATGGTGGGGCTTTATGACTTTTCGATGGTGATGCGAGATAAAGCCAGTTGGTACTACGGGACAAAGCCGAAAGAACTTGCACAAAAGGAACTAAAAGAATCAGAAGAAGAGGCCATACGGTCTTTGAAATTCAGTCAGCTTATGCGGGAACCGGTTACTAGACAGCTGAATGTGGTGGTGAATAAAGGAGAACGTGAATTTACAGGTATGTTGCTGGGAAAAGGCGAGTCTGATGATAACAGGATTTGGGATATCAAAATATAGACAGGCCTCAAAAAGCCGCTGCAAGAGCATGTTACAGTTTATATGGCCGTCCAGGCTCACCTTTAAGGCGAACCTGGACGGCCACATGAACGAAAATGGCAAAAGTGTAGCGACTTTTTAAAACATTACAAAACCTATTGCAATACTAGGAATATACTATATAATAGAAGACGTAGATGAAGCTTTTAACTTTATTACTACAGAAAGGCGGATCACACAGATGAAACAAACGATTTATTTAGATAATGCGGCGACGACCAGGACGAGGCCAGAGGTAGCAGAGGCCATGATGCCTTACTTTACCGAGTATTACGGCAACCCGTCCTCTATTTATGAGTTTTCTACTCCTTGTAAAAAGGCCATCGCCCGCGCCAGGGAAACCATTGCTAAGTCCATTGGCGCAAAGACCAATGAGATCTATTTTACAGCAGGAGGCACTGAGGCAGATAACTGGGCGATCAAGGCTACGGCAGAGGCATACCAGGCAAAAGGAAAGCATATTATCACCAGCAAGATTGAACATCATGCGGTTTTGCATACATGTGAATATTTAGAGAAACGGGGATTTGAGGTTACCTATCTGGATGTGGATGAAAACGGAATTGTGAAATTAGGAGAGCTGAAAAAGGCAATTCGTCCTGATACGATTCTGATTTCCATTATGTTTGCTAACAATGAGATAGGTTCCATGCAGCCAATTAAAGAGATTGGAACGATTGCCAGGGAACATGGCATTTTGTTCCACACAGATGCAGTTCAGGCTTATGCCCATGTGCCCATTTTGGTAGATGAGTATGGGATTGATATGATGAGCGTCAGCGGACATAAATTTAACGGGCCCAAGGGGGTTGGATTTTTATATATTCGCACAGGAATCAAGAGCCGTTCCTTCATCCATGGAGGAGCCCAGGAGCGGAAGCGGCGAGGCGGAACAGAAAATGTTCCAGGAATCGTGGGAATCGGCAAGGCTGTGGAACTGGCTATGGCGGATATGGAAGAACGGGCCGCAAAGGAGATCGAGCTGAGAGACTACTTGATTAAACGGGTTTTAGATGAAGTTCCCTTCACAAGACTGAATGGGCACAGGAGCAGCCGTCTTCCCAATAATGTGAATTTTGCGTTTCAGTTTATAGAAGGAGAGTCTCTATTAATTAAACTGGATATGGAGGGAATTTGCGGTTCCAGTGGTTCTGCATGTACCTCTGGCTCTTTAGACCCTTCCCATGTATTGCTATCTATCGGACTTCCCCACGAAATCGCTCATGGCTCTCTGCGCCTGACTTTAAGCGAGGAGAACACAAAAGAGGAGATTGATTTTGTGGTGGAGAAAATAAAAGAGATTGTGGCATATTTGAGAAATATGTCTCCACTGTATGAGGATTTTATGAGAAAAAACGGGAGATAATCCGAACAGATTGTCAGATGATAAAGGAGAAAAACCATGTATACAGAAAAAGTTATGGATCATTTTGAACACCCAAGAAATGTAGGAGAGATGGAAAACCCCAGCGGTATGGGGACTGTGGGAAATGCCAAGTGCGGCGATATTATGCGGATTTACCTGGATATTGACGAGAACCAGGTGATTCAGGATGTAAAGTTTAAAACCTTTGGCTGTGGCGCGGCTGTGGCTACCAGCAGTATGGCTACAGAGATGGTAAAAGGAAAAACAGTTCAGGAGGCTATGGCAGTGACCAATAAGGCGGTGATGGAGGCTCTTGACGGACTTCCGCCTGTAAAGGTCCATTGTTCTCTTCTGGCTGAAGAGGCAATTCACGCCGCACTTTGGGATTATGCCCAGAAAAATGGAATCACCATAGAGGGACTTGTACAGCCCAAATCCGACATCAGTGAACATGAGGAAGAGGAAGAGTATTGATGGAATGAAGAAAAAAGGAAAAGTCGTGGTAGGCATGTCAGGAGGGGTGGATTCTTCTGTGGCGGCCTATCTTTTAAAAGAGCAGGGCTATGATGTGGTGGGAGTTACCATGGAAATCTGGCAGGAGGAAGAGGCGCAGATTCAAGAGGAAAACGGTGGCTGTTGCGGGCTTTCCGCTGTAGAAGATGCAAGAAATGTAGCCTGGAAGCTGGGGATTCCTCATTATGTGATGAATTTCCGGCTGGAATTTAAGTCCTGCGTGATTGACTATTTTATGGATGAGTATATCCACGGCAGAACTCCGAATCCCTGCATTGCCTGCAATCGTTTTGTGAAATGGGAATCCCTTTTAAAGCGGAGTCTGGATATCGGGGCAGACTTTATTGCCACCGGCCACTATGCTCAGATAGAACAACTGCCTGACAAAAGATATACGTTGAAAAAATCGGCTACTGCTGCCAAAGATCAGACGTATGCGTTGTATAATCTGACTCAGGATCAGCTTGCTCATACGCTGATGCCTGTGGGACAATATAGCAAAGAGCAGATTCGCCAGATTGCCGCTCAGATTGGAATTTCCGTGGCGGACAAGCCTGACAGCCAGGAAATCTGTTTTATTCCAGATCATGATTATGCCAGGTTTATCAAAGAGAACACAGAAAAAGAACTTCCTGAAGGAAATTTTATAGATATTCACGGCAGGGTACTGGGGCGGCATAAGGGAATTACACATTACACCGTAGGTCAGAGAAAGGGACTGAACTTGTCCATGGGACGGCCTGTGTTTGTGGTGGAGATTCGTCCTGAGACTAATGAAGTAGTCATTGGAGAACATCAGGATGTGTATTCAGACTCTTTGACCTGCGACCGCCTGAACTGGATGGGAATGGAAGGACTGCAGGGAAGAAGAATGGAAGTCACGGCCAAGATTCGCTACAGTCATAAAGGGGCCGTCTGCGTCATCGAAGAGGTGGAACCAGATTTAGTGAAGGTTCAGTTTAAGGAGCCTCAGAGAGCCATTACCCCCGGACAAGCAGTGGTATTTTATAATGGGGATTACGTTGTAGGAGGAGGGATTATTTGTTGAAGAGAAGAAATGGTACAAAAAAATGGGCGGTATGCCTTTTGGCAACGGCTTGGATGACATGTTTTGTCACAGGGTGTCAGTCAAACTATGAGCCTTATGAAACTGCACAGACCAGTAAAGCAGAGGAACCAGAAAAGAAGGAGACGAAGGCGGTAACTGTTTCCATCAGCGGAAAGGAAACTCACCTTTCAGAAGAAGCGGCCATAACCATGGCGGAAAGAAATGAAACGGTTTATGTGACAGGAGATCAGGTAAACGTAAGGTCCTCGGCCAGTTTGTCAGGACCAATATTAACCATGTTAAATAAGGGAGCAGAGCTTAAGCGCACCGGTTACCACGATGCCTGGAGCCGTGTGATTTACCAGGAGAAAGAATGCTATATTGCCAGCCAATATGTATCTTTGACAAAACCAGAACCAGTGGAAACCGCAGCGGCCCATGTAGAATCTTCCGCCTCTCTTTCAGGAGGAGAGATAAAGTTTGATTCCTCCTGGAAATATGCAGAATTTTCCAAGATAAATTCCGGCTCGGCTTATCTGTATCGATCCGAGGCGGCCAACCGGAAAGGAATTACAGTTTGTGTAAATGCCGGTCATGGGACCAGCGGCGGATCCAGTGTAAAGACCCTTTGCCACCCAGACGGAACACCTAAAGTAACCGGAGGAACCACAGGCGCAGGCGCAACTCAGGCAGTGGCGGTATCCAGCGGTATGACGTTTTCGGACGGCACTCCTGAGGCAAAGGTAACTTTGGCTATGGCAAAGAAATTAAAGGGAAAACTTCTGGCTGCCGGTTATGATGTGCTCATGATTCGGGAAAGCGACGACGTTCAGCTTGATAATGTGGCCCGCACAGTAATGGCTAACAACCAGGCAGACTGCCATATTGCACTGCACTGGGATTCGACAGCCAAGAATAAAGGAGCGTTTTATATGAGTGTGCCAAATGTCTCTTCCTACCGGAATATGGAACCTGTAAAGTCCAACTGGGAAAAGCACAATGCTTTGGGAGAGAGCCTGGTAGCAGGGCTAAAAGATGCAGGGGTTAAAATATTTTCCAGCGGCGCTATGGAAATGGACTTGACTCAGACCTCCTTCTCTACAGTACCGTCTATTGATATTGAACTTGGAGACAAGGCTTCCGATCACTCTGATGCTGCATTGGAGGTCCTGGCTCAGGGGCTGGTGGACGGTGTAAACCGGTATTTTGGGAAGTAACATTTGACATCAGGTTTCCTATGTAGTAGAATAAGTGACGTGTTTTTGGATAGAAAACAATTTTTAGGAGGACAAGTTATGAGAAAATCAGGCAAGAAGCTGATTGCAACGGTTATGGCGACAGCCATGGCCATGTCTTTGGCAGCTTGTGGAAGCAAGAGCGCCGATACGACTACCGCGGCTGAAACGACTACTGCGGCCGAGACCCAGGCAGAGACTACAGAAGCAGAGACCACAGAGGCTGAGACAGAAGGAAATCAGCAGGCAGATATTGTGGTGATCGGTGCTGGCGGCGCTGGTATGACTGCGGCCATTCAGGCGGTACAGGACGGTGCAACCGATGTGGTGATTCTGGAGAAGATGCCAATCACCGGCGGAAACACCACTCGTTCGACTGGCGGACTGAACGCAGCAGGAACTTCCTACCAGGAAGCAGACGGAATCGAGGATTCTATCGAGCTGTTTGTGGAAGACACCATGAAGGGCGGTAAGGAGTTAAATGATAAGGAGCTGGTTACGGTTATGGCTGAAAATTCAGCTGCGGCTGTAGACTGGGTGAATGAAATCGGCGGCGATTTAAGCGTTGTGGGAATGTTTGGCGGAGCAAGCGTGAAACGTATTCACAGACCTACCGATACTTCTGCAGTAGGACCTATGCTGGTAAAGGCTCTGAATGCCAAAGTAGAAGCGCTGGGCATTCCGGTACTTTTAGAGACAACAGCCGAGAAGATTTTGGTAGATGACAGCGGGAAAGTATGCGGCGTCACAGCCACAGATAAAGACGGAGAAAGCTTTACCATTGATTGTACCGCAGTGGTTTTAGCCACAGGCGGTTTTGGAGCAAACTCTGACATGGTCGTAGAGTATAAGCCGGATTTGGCAGGATTCTGCACCACAAACCACGGCGGGGCTACAGGCGACGGCATTTCCATGGTAAAAGAGCTGGAAGCTGCTCTTGTTGATATGGAGCAGATTCAGACTCATCCAACCGTGAATCCTGATACCCAGACTATGTACACGGAAGGTGTTCGTGGAAACGGCGCGATTTTGGTTAACAAAGAGGGAAAACGTTTCTGCGACGAACTGGGAACCAGAGACGTGGTGTCCGCTGCGATTTTGGAACAGACAGACGGACAGTGCTATCTTGTATTTGACCAGGCAGTAAGGGAAAGTCTGGCTGCGATTGAATCCTATATCAAAGCAGGGATTGTGACTGAAGCTGATACTCCAGAAGCATTGGGCGAGGCTATCGGCGTGGACGGCGCAGCCTTGGCAGAGACTTTAAAAACCTATGGCGGATATCAGGCTGCTGGAAAAGACGAGGAATTTGGAAGAGAAAGCATGGAGCTTGCTCTGGACCAGCCAAAATATTATGCTGCTTTGTGTGCTCCGGCCATCCATCACACCATGGGCGGCGTGAAGATTAACACAAATACAGAAGTATTAAAAGAAGACGGAAGTGCCATTTTGGGATTATTTGCAGCCGGCGAAGTTACTGGAGGCGTACACGGAGCAAACCGTCTGGGCGGCAACGCGGTGACAGATATTGTGGTATTTGGGCGGATTGCCGGTACTGCAGCAGAAGACTATGTGGCGGCAAACGGAGGCCATACAGAGGCTGAAATTGTTGCAGAAGAGGACGGCGAGAGCGTAGCCCCGAGCGCACAGGGAAATTTCAAAGACGGCGTATATGAAGGGACTGGCAAAGGAAACAATGGAGACATCAAAGTAGAAGTAACTGTAAAAGATGGAAATATTGTTTCTGTAGTATTAAAAGAGCACGCAGAGACCGAAGGCATTTATGAGGCCGCAGAGAAAGGCGTGGTAAAAGACATTATCGCGAGCCAGAGCGCAGAGGTAGACGCTGTATCAGGGGCTACCAATACCAGCAATGGTATTAAAGAGGCAGTTGCAAATGCATTAGAAGGCGCAAAATAAGACGTGAGAAATGTGGAGCCGCACTCACTGCTGATTAAGGCAGAGGGAGCGGCTCTGTTTTTATGGAGAGAAGGTATGAAGAAAGCGGAAGTATTTGCCTGGGTAAAAGAGATGTATGGGATTGAGCCGGATTATCCCTGGGCAGATGGGAATGGGGTATTGCGGCATCCGGAAAATAATAAATGGTTTGCTCTTGTTATGGAAGTAAGAAAGGATAAGATTGGCTTGTCAGAAGACGGTACGGCGGATGTGATAAATGTGAAATGTGATCCCGTTCTGGTCGGCTCTTTGAGGGAGAGAGCCGGGTTTTATCCAGCGTATCATATGAATAAAGATAAATGGATTACAATACGACTGGACGGGGGTGTAGACGGGGAGGAGATACAGAGATTAATTCAGTTAAGCTATGAGCTGACGGCGCCGGTGAAAAAGAAAAAGCGTACGTTGTAATCTGTATGAGGAATCGGTATAATAGAACTGTAGAAAGGTGAAGGTAGTTTGATGAGTTTATATCGTATTATGCTGGTAGATGATGAGGAAGAGGTTCGTAAGGCCATGATTCGTCAAATGGACTGGGAGCGTTTGGGGTTTACAGTTGTGGGAGATGCAGAAAACGGACAAGAGGCTTTAGAAAAATTGGAGCAGCTGGAGCCGGAGGTGATTATGACCGACATCCGAATGCCCTATATGGACGGTCTGACGTTAACGGCCCGGATTCGAGAGAAGTACCCATCTATTAAGATTCTTATTTTTTCTGGATATGATGATTTTGAGTATGCACAGCAGGCGATCAAGCTGAACGTCACGGAATATATCTTAAAACCAGTCAACGGCGAAGAACTGGCAGAGATTTTAAATCGAATAAAAATCAGTTTGGACCAGGAGATTGAACAGCGCCGAAATTTTGACAGTCTGCGGGAAAGCTATCTGGGAAGTCTGCCCATTCTCAGGGAGCTTTTTTTAAACGATCTGGTAAGACGAACCACAGATGTAGATCTGGTGACGCCTAAATTGAGAGAGTATGGGATAGATATTTTAGACGCCCGAAAGTGGCTGGCTGCGGTTATTCATATCGAAGACCTGAAACGGACAGAAACTCCGGTATTTTCCAATCATCAGGAACTGATTCCAATCTCAGTAAGGGGATTGGCAGAGGATCATCTAAGACCCTACTGCCGTTTTGCGATTTTTAATTCTATGGACGGCATTACGGTAATTGCGGCTATAGATGAGAACAATACGCAGACAGGACTGATGAACCTTTTTAACGACATCTGTAAAGAAAGCAGGCGTGTATTGGAGGTAACCATCACTGTGGGGGTGGGGCACAGAAGCGATGCTCTGCAGGAAATCAGCCGTTCCTATCAGACAGCTGTGGATGCACTGGGATACAGAGCTATTGTGGGCGTCGGAAAGGTGATTTACATCAATGATGTGGAGCCAGTGAGCAGAGGAAAGCTGCAGCTGGACGGAAAAGGAGAGGCAGAGCTGATCACAGCCATTAAATTTGGACCCAAGGAGATGATTGAAACTGTAATCCAAAACATGGCAAACCGCATGGAAGATGCAAAGGTTCACGCCAGTCAGTATCAGGTGTATATGTTGTCGATTGTCAACTGCATGATACAAATGATGCAGCAATATGATTTGAACATGGACGATATGTTTGGAGAAGGGTTTCAATATCTGGATGCTTTGGCAGGCGGTTATTCCAGAGAAAAATTTGCTTCATGGATGATTCCCATTGCATGCCGCATGAATGAGACTATGAACCAGGAGAGAGACAATACCACCAAAAAGGTGATTCTGGAGGCAAAAGAATATATTCAGGAGCATTATTCCAATCCGGATCTATCTGTGGAAATGCTCTGCCGCCATCTGCATATGAGTCCCGCCTACTTTTCCACAGTTTTTAAAAGAGAAACCGGCCAGACTTATGTAAATTATCTGACCGAGGTGCGTTTAGATAAGGCGGTGGACTTGCTGAATGAGACAAGCGATAAGACCTATGTGATAGCTGAAAAAGTAGGCTATCAGGAACAAAACTATTTCAGCTATGTGTTTAAGAAAAAATACGGTGTGTCGCCTACCAAGTACAGGGGGACTCAGGGAAATGGATAAGGAATTGCAGAGCTATTCCTGGAGAAAGACCAGTATTCGCTATACCATATTCCTATATTTTACCATCAGCGCTCTGGGAGCTTTGCTTTTAAGCGGCGTGGCTCTGTATGTGCAGATGTCCCGCCAGCTGACGAAAGCGGTACAAGAGGAAAATGAGGCGGTGCTGGGCCAGGTAAGTCGTTCCGTAGATTCCTATCTGCGCACGATTATGAAGCTTTCTGACAGCCTGTACTATGGAGTTATTAAAAATGCGGATCTGTCTGAGGAATCTGTAAACAGCCAGATTACCTTACTTTATGACAACAACAAGGATAGTATTGCCAATATTGCCTTATTGTCCAAAGAGGGAGAACTTCTGGAAGCGGTGCCTGCCGCCCGGTTAAAAACAGGGCTGGATGTGACAAGGGAAGAGTGGTTTGGCACAACGCTGGAAAGGACGGATAATCTGCATTTTACCACGCCTCATGTACAGTATATTTTTGACAACAATGAAAATCAGTACCGCTGGGTAGTCACATTGACCAGGGCTGTAGAGATCACCCATGGGACTTCCACAGAGCAGGGGATACTTCTGATTGACATCCGTTACAGCAGTATACAGCAGATTTTAGAGAATATTACATTGGGAAATCAGGGATATCTGTATCTGATCAGCAGCGGCGGCCAGCTTATTTATCACCCTAAAATGCAGCTGATTGAGACCGGACAGGCTGCGGAAAATATTGCCGCAGCCATAGGATACCGAGACGGCAGTTACAGGGAAAAATATGCGGGGGAAATGCGGGATATCAGCGTCAAGTCCGTAGGATATACAGGATGGAAGCTCTTAAGCGTCACACCCGAAAAGGGGCTGCCTTTAAGCAATTTGAAGATGCGTTTGTTTGTAGTGTTTGTGGTAGCCTCCTTTCTCCTTGTTCTGGTATTGATTAACGCCTTTATTTCTTCCCGAATCACCAACCCGATTCAGCAGCTGGAAAAGATGGTAAACGCTATTGAGGCTGGGGAACTGGATCAAGAGGTGGACATTGGCGGTTCGTATGAGATTCAACATCTGGGACGTTCCATTGGAGATATGGCGCATCGGATTAAGGAGCTTATGGAGGATATTGTGGCAGAGCATGAGTCCAAACGGAAAAGCGAATTTGACACCCTTCAATCCCAGATTAATCCTCATTTTCTGTATAATACATTGGACATCATTGTCTGGATGATTGAGAATGAGCAAAAGCAGGAGGCGGTTAAGGTAGTAACGGCTCTGGCCCGTTTTTTCCGCATCAGCCTCAGCAAGGGAAAAAGCATTATCCCTGTAAAAGACGAGCTGGAGCATGTGCGGAATTATCTGATGATTCAGCAGAGACGGTTTAAGAATAAGTTTACTTATGAGATTGAGGCAGACAAGGAAGTCCTGAATTTGGCCAGTCTAAAGCTTATGCTTCAGCCTTTGGTGGAGAATGCGATTTATCATGGCATGGAATTTATGGACGGCGACGGAGAGATCCATGTAAAAGCGTGGAAAGAGGAAGAGGATTTATGGCTTGAAATACAGGATAACGGGCTGGGGATGACACAAGAGCGGGTAAAGAATCTTCTCAGCGAAAAAACGCATGTCTCCTCAAAAAGAGGATCTGGAATCGGCGTTAAGAACGTAAACGAGAGAATTCGTCTGTACTTTGGAGATGATTATGGTCTTGTTATTGAGTCGGAGCCGGATGAAGGGACCATAATTAAGATTCATCTTCCGGCGGTGGAATATTTTGCGATGAAAGAGAAGGAGCATACATGATTGGGAAACGAGGGAAGCTGCTGGTAGTTTTGTATGTGGTATTTTTAGCCGTGCTGTTTCTTATGTGCTCTACAGACTTAATCATTAGAGAGCCAGAAAAAGAGATTTACCAGGTGGCTGTAATCATTGAGGAGGCAAGGGACGACAATTATGGTAATTTTCGTAAAGGGATGGACCAGGCGGCTATGGAGTTTAATGCAGATGTCCGATTTATTACCTTGTATGAAAAGCTAAATGCAGAGGAACAAATGGAATTAATTGACCGTGAGCAGCAGGACGGCGCAGATGCGTTGATTGTGGCGCCGGCTGACGGAGAGCAAGTCATGAACGCATTGACGAAAAATCAGGTGACCATTCCGTTTGTGCTTTTGGGGGCTGGCGAGGCAGGAGAAAGTGTGACGAAAAATATTATGGTTGACTATAAACAGATGGGGGAGCTCCTGGCTCAGAAAATGATAGAGGACATGCCGGAAAATTGCCCTGTTCTGGCTCTTGCTGATTCTCAAATGCATAGTATTAGAAGCCGTCTTTTTTTAGAGGGGGCTTTTGAAGCATTTGGAAACAGCAAAAGCAGCTTTCAGATTGTGGAGACGGCGGGAGAACAAGAAATCAGAATTTTTATGGAGGGCCTGGAAAACTGGACAGGAGGTCAGGTTGCGATCTTGGCGGAAAGTCCGGAAATCCTGGCGGAAGCGGCGGAGCTTTTGGCAGACAGTCCTACACTTTCCAAACGAATATGGGGACTCTATGGAAGAGGAAGTACGATACCCATTCTCAACTATCTGGACAGAGGATTGGTGAAAGGAATCTGTGTGACAGATGAATTCAGCATAGGATATCTTAGTGTGAGTATGGCTGTAGAAGCGGCGGAGAAGGGGGCGGAAAAAAAGGTAGTTGCCATAGATTCTGTTTATATTGACAAAGAAAGTCTGCGGGATCCGGTTTATGAAAAGCTGCTGTTCCCGATAGAGTGACGGAGGCAAACATGAAAGTATCAGGAAAGAAGATCCTGCTTTTGGCAGGGCTGTGCATATGCCTTGCAGGGTGCACAGGAACTCAGAGAGAAACGCAAAGGACGTCAATCCGTATCGGAATCAGTTTATACAGGGGAGACGATACGTTTATTAATAATCTTAGAAGCGTGGTAGAAGAGAAAGCCAAAGAGTACGAGCGGGAGAATCATATCAAAGTAACTCTGGATATTCAGGACGCCAAGGGAAGTCAGAATACTCAGAACAATCAGGTGGAACGTTTTATTTCACTAGGCTGCGATGTGTTGTGTATCAACCCTGTAGACCGAATGGATGCGTCTGTCATCATTGATCAGGCGATGACTGCAGGAGTACCGGTGGTCTTTTTTAATAGGCAGCCTGTAGAAGAAGATATGAACCGATGGGATCAGTTGTATTATATTGGGGTGGATGCAAAAGAGACTGCGGTATTACAGGGACAGATGGTGGTGGATTTATACAAAAAGCACCCGGAAAAGGTGGATTTGAATGGCGACGGAGTGGTCAGTTATGTCCTTTTAGAAGGAGAAAGCAGTCATCAGGATTCCCTGATTCGGACAGAGTGGTCAATCCAGACTTTAAAAAACGGAGGCGTTCCCATTGAAAAAATTACCGGCGGAATTGCCAACTGGGAGCGGAGTCAGGCTTCTGCATTGATGGAGCAATGGCTTTCGGCATATCCGGGAACCATTGAACTGGTAGTGAGCAACAACGATGATATGGCCCTGGGAGCGATCGACGCTCTGGACAGGGAAAGGATTACCAATGTCAATGTCATTGGAATCGACGGGACCACTCCAGGATTAGAAGCATTGGAGAGCGGGAAGCTTCTGGGAACGGTTTCAGCCAACAAGGAGCTTTACGCCAGCGCAGTTATAGAACTGGCGGCAAGCTGTGCTATGGGAAAAGAACCGTCAGAGGAATATCCGTTGACAGATGGAGTTTATTTTTGGACTCCTCAGGAAATTTTAATTGGAGAATCGGAGCAGCTAAACAAAGAATTTCAATAAAAATCGAAGAAATTCTTATTGAAAATATTCAAAAAATCCTCTATAATGTCAGTATCAGCTTGTCATAGTATACAAAAATGGTATGTGATACCATGGCAAAGACTGACAAAATCGCTCAAAATGAGCAGAATAACGGGAGGATTTTAGAACGATGAGATTATCAAGAAAAGTAACCGCTATGGCAATGGCATCCATGATGGTGTTTTCCATGACAGCATGTGGCGGCGGTTCTTCCACACAAGAGACCACAGCGGCTACACAGGCAGTAACAGAGGCAGCTACTACAGAGGCGGCAACAGAGGCAGCTAAGGAGACAGTAGAAGAGACAGAGGCAAAAGGCGCAGGAGAAGGCGGCAATATTGGCGTATGTATCTACAAGTTCGACGATGCATTCATGACCACCTATCGTAACGCATTACAGGATATTCTGGAGAGCAAAGGATATACAGTAACCGTTATGGATGGAAAGAATGACCAGGCTGAGCAGAACAACCAGATTAATAACTTTATCGCTCAGGAAGTGGACGCTCTGATTATTAACCCGGTTATGACTTCCGCAGCGGATCAGATTATTGCTACTGTAAAGGATGCAGATATTCCTACAGTTTTGATTAACCGTGAGCCTACTGCAGAACAGATGAGCGCATATGATAAGCTGGTTTATGTTGGATGTGATGCACGTCAGTCCGGTACGATGCAGGGTGAACTGATTCTGGATACCGAGAACAAGGGCGACATCAACGGCGACGGCAAGGTTTCCTATATCATGATTCAGGGTGATCCAGAGAACGTAGATGCACAGTATCGTACAGAGTTCTCCGTAAAGGCGTTGACTGACGCAGGTATGGAAGTAGAAGAGCTTGACTTACAGCGCGGCGACTGGGATCGTAACAAGGGGCAGGAGATTGCACAGAACGACTTGGCAAAATTCGGCGATGAGATTGAAGTTATTTTCTGTAACAACGATGATATGGCAATCGGCGCATTGCAGGCAATTCAGGCAGCAGGCCGTACTGTAAACAAAGACATCTATTTGGTAGGTGTTGATGCTTTGGACGCAGCTCTGAATGAGGTTGCTAATGGAAATATGACTGGTACTGTATTGAACGACGCAAACGGACAGGCAGCAGGTGCAGTTGAGGCTATGGAGTCCTTGTTGGACGGCACAACCTTCGCAGCAGGCGAGCAGTCTATCTATGTTGACTATGTAAAGGTTACTCCAGAGAACGTAGGCGACTTCCAGTAATCAGATTGACTGACAACAATCAGAACAGGTAAATGATGAAGAAGTGCGTGTGCATTAGCGCATGCACTTCTTTTTAACCCGTAACTGGGATCAGGTACTCAGGTATGGGATTTTAGAAAATGATAAAGGGGGTTTGCAAATTGTCAGAGTATCGTTTGGAAATGCAAAATGTCGTAAAGACATTTCCGGGCGTCAAAGCACTGGATGGGGCCCAGCTAAAACTGCGGCCGGGCACGGTTCACGCTCTTATGGGGGAGAACGGCGCCGGAAAGTCCACCCTGATGAAATGTATGTTTGGTATCTACCACATGGATGAGGGTGAGGTGATTTATGAGGGAGAGCGGGTTCAGATTAAGGGGCCGTTAGATGCCTTAAATCGTGGAATTGCCATGGTACATCAGGAACTGCAGCCCATTCCCGAAAGAAGCATTGGTGAGAATATTTATGTGGGTCGTTATCCTACAAAAAAGGTTGGTCCGGTCACGGTAATCGACCATAATAAGATGTATGAAGATGCTGCCAGAGTGCTGAAGGAGGTTCATCTCAATTTTGAGCCTAAAGCAAAACTGGGCAGTCTTTCCGTGTCTCAAATGCAGCTTGTAGAGATTGCAAAGGCGGTTTCTGCAGATTGTAAGGTGCTTATCTTGGATGAGCCTACATCCTCTCTGACGGCGGCTGAAGTAGAAGCTCTGTTCACCATTATCAACGAGCTGCGAGCCAAGGGAGTTTCTATCGTCTATATCAGTCATAAGATGGATGAGATTCTTCGAATCAGCGATGAAGTAACGATCATGAGAGATGGTCAGTACATAGGCACCTGGTCTGCAAAAGGATTGACTACGGATTTTATTATCACAAAGATGGTAGGGCGTGAACTTTCTGAATTATATCCGAAACGGGAGAACAGGCCGGAGGAAGTGGTATTTGAGGTAGAGGATTTTACTTCCATCAATCCAAAAAGTTTCCGTCACGCCTCCTTCCAGCTTCGCAGGGGTGAAATTTTAGGGGTGGCAGGTCTTGTAGGAGCCCAACGTACAGAGCTCATGGAGGGGCTGTTTGGACTTAGAGATCATACGACAGGTAAAATTACTTATAAGGGCCAGGAGCTTAAAATTAATCAGCCTAAGGACGCCATTAACAATGGAATTGCCATGTTGACCGAGGATCGCCGGGCTACAGGAATTTTAGGGGTTCTGTCTATTGCAGATAATGTTTCCATTGCCTCTTTGAATCAATACTTAATTGGCGGAGTTATGTTAGACGACGCTAAGATTGAGAATTTGGTCCAGGAAAATGTGGCAAAGCTTTCCATTAAGACTCCGTCTTCCAAGACGCAGATTCAGTCTCTCTCCGGCGGCAATCAGCAGAAGGTTTTGATCAGCCGCTGGTTGGCAAACAATCCAGATATCTTTATTATGGATGAGCCTACCCGTGGTATCGACGTAGGCGCTAAGTATGAGATTTACTGTATCATTGCCGAGATGGCGAAGCAGGGCAAGAGCATTATCATGATTTCTTCTGAAATGAGCGAGCTTATCGGAATGTCAGACCGCATCATGGTAATGTGCGACGGCAGAGTGACCGGATTTATTGACGGCGATAAGGCAAATCAGGAAAATATTATGGCTTTGGCAACCCAGTTTGAATAAGGAGGGAGAATTTTACCATGCAAAAAACATTCGATTTAAAAAAGTTCATGTCCAATAATGCGATTATTATTTTAATCGTACTGCTGGCTATCCTGACCGGATGTACGACGAAGAATTTCTTTACACCAACTAATTTTAAAAATCTGGTGGTTAATGTTTCTCCCAGATTTATCATTGCCTGCGGCGTGTCAGGCTGTCTGATTACCAAAGGTACTGATCTTTCTGCAGGACGTGCGGTGGGTCTGGCCGCCTGTCTTTCTGCTATGATGTTGCAGAGCCTGGACTATTCGGCACGTATGTTTCCATGGATGCCGGATATTCCATGGCCGGTGGCATTGATTATCGTTATGGCAATTATGGGCTGCTTTGGCGCAGTTAATGGCGTTGTAATTTCTGTTCTTAAGGTTCCTCCGTTTATTGCGACTCTGGGTATGCAGACCATTATTTATGGTCTTTGCTCTCTGATTACCAATAATCAGCCTATGGGCGGTTACAAGAAAAGTTATCTGACTGTGGCAAGCGGTTCCCTTGGACCGATTCCCTATTTGATGATTTTCGCAGTGGTTGTGGGTATCTACTTCCTGTTTCTCTATAATAAAACCCGCCATGGAAAGTATATGTATGCCATCGGCGGAAATGAGAATGCGGCTCAGGTAGCAGGTGTGAATGTTCGCGCTTCTTTGATTCGGATCTATGTTCTGGCAGGCTGTATGTACGCGTTGGCAGGATTCCTGGTAGGCGCAAAGGCAGGCGGCGCTTCTACAGCAACTGGTATGGGCTACGAGCTGGAAGCAATCGCTGCATGTACCATCGGAGGCGTATCCGCAAATGGTGGTGTGGGACGAGTCGGCGGCATTTTGGTAGGCGTTCTGGTATTTGAGATTTTGAAGATTTGTCTTCAGTTCCTTCGTGTGGACCCAGCCTACACTTATATTGCACAAGGTCTTGTTATTGTGGTTGCAGTTGCCCTTGACCTTAGAAAGTATTTGCAGAAGAAGTAAAAAAAGGCGGATAGAAAGAGAAGTATCCCTGGAGCGGCCAGGGACTTCTCTTTTTTCGCAAACGCGCAGACAGGGGGTGGAACATGTTTACACACGAGATTGTAAAATCTTTTAATCAACTGGAAATGGATGTATACAATTACATTGTGCAGAATGAGGAGCAGGTGATTCGTATGAAGGTCAGAGAGCTGGCTGATGCGGTTCATGTGTCCACAACCACGATCCTTCGGTTTTGCAAAAAGGCAGGCTGTGAAGGGTATTCAGAGTTTCGGCTAAAGCTGAAGCAGGAGATGGCAAGCCAGGAAACGTCCAGGCTGGATATGGATATTGAGGTGCTGAAGGACTTTTTTCAGCGCGCCCAGACAAAGGCATTTCAGGAAAACATAAAGGCAGCTCTGGAGCTTCTTGTGAAATCTACCTCCATTATTTTTGTAGGGGTAGGCAGCTCGGCGATTATGGGACAGTATGGAGCCAGATATTTTAATAATGTGGGATGGCTTTCTTTTGCGATTGGGGACCCATTTACCCCTGTCTTTCGTGGAAAAAATGAGAATACGGTGGCTGTGGCTCTCTCGGTGTCAGGAGAAACGGAACAGACTATAACCTTGGCGGAGCGCTTAAAGAGAAGAGGCTGCCCCCTGATTTCCATCACCAATAAAGCCAACTGCTCCATTGCGAAGATGGGAGATTGTACTATCAATTACTATCTTCCTGCGTATAAGACTCATGGAGATTATGACATCACTTCTCAGATTGCAGTGGCTTTTATATTAGAATCTTTGGGAAGGCAGCTGAGAAGAATTCATAATTCTGCAGAGGATATTTTGAATGAATAAGAGCGAAAAAACAAAAAAGACAGAATGAAAAAAATATAGATACAACTACCAAATAATATTAGTAAAAACAGTGCATATTTCACAAGAAAAGGAAATGCACTGTTTTTTATTTGTGACAAATTATATTCAAAGGGAACCAGTTTCTTTCGGCCTCCAAAGGGATGACAGGGGGAATGGGAGTCTGTTATACTAAGCTCATCAAAAAAAGGAGGAAAGAAACGTGGTTATTCGTTTATTTTGTGCGGCAGGTATGTCAACAAGCGTATTGGTAAAGAAGATGCAGGAGGCAGCAAAAGAAAAGGGAAAGGACGCAGATATTGCGGCTTACCCGTTTTCTGAGATGGAACGTATGCTTGACGGAGTGGACGTGGCCCTTTTAGGACCTCAGGTAGGTTTCCAGCTCGCAAGAGCAAAACAGATCTGTGAGCCAAAAGGAGTTCCGGTAGATGTGATTCCTATGCAGGACTATGGAATGTGCAATGGTATGAATGTGTTAAAATTTGCTTATAAGCTTGCGAAAAAGTAAAAATAAAAGGGGCCAAAAAAGATGAAACAGTTTTTCAATGAAAAGGTGCTTCCAGGGATTATGAAGTTTATTAATACCAAAGGAGTCCAGTCTATAAAAAATGGTATGGTTTACTCCATGCCGCTTCTGATTGTAGGTTCTATCTTTTTAATTCTCTCCAACTTTCCTGTGAAGGCTGTGACAGATGCATTAGAGGCTTCAGGAATCAAGGTGATTTTGGATCAGGCTTATGGCGCTACGTTTAATATTAGCGCTATGATCGCAGTCATTGGAATTAGCTACACTTATGTAAAATTAGAGGGGCAGGAGCCTTTGAGCGGCGCTATGATTGCTCTGTCAACCTTTTTGCTGTTTATGCCATCCTCCATCACAACAGAGAGTGGGGAAGTGGTAGGGGGAATCATCAATAAGACTTGGACAGCTGGTCAGGGAATGATCGGAGCCATCATCATGGGGCTGGTAGTCCCGGCAATCTATTGTTGGTTTTTGAAGAAGAAAATCCGAATCAAGATGCCGGCTGGCGTTCCGGAAGGCGTAGCCAATTCCTTCTCTGCTCTGCTTCCGGCTATGGCGATTATTACCGGAGCCACGATTATTCATGGAATCTGTGCGCTGGGATTCCACACAACTTTGATGGAAGCTATCTATCGAGTGATTCAAACTCCTTTACAGGGTATGACAGACTCTCTAGGCGGAGCTCTTCTCATGTGCTTTGCAGGACCGTTTCTGTGGATTTTCGGCGTCCATGGTTCAACCGTTGTGGGCGGAATCATGAGTGGCCTTTTGCAGGCTAACAGCCTTGCAAATCAGGCGATTCTGGACAGTGGTCTGGAACTTACGGTTGCCAATGGCGGCCACATTGTGACACAGCAGTTTTATGATCAGTATATTAATGTGACAGGCGCAGGCATCACCATCGGACTGGTAATCTATTTGGTACTGTTTGCAAAGTCCAAGCAGCTTAAGACTCTTGGAAAAGTGGAGGCAGTTCCGGCTCTGTTTGGCATCAATGAGCCGATTTTATTTGGTATTCCCATTGTTATGAACCCTATGATTGCGGTGCCATTTGTGGCTATGCCTTTGATTTCCTGTGTGATTCAGTATTTTGCTCTTTACTTTGGAATATGCCCTCTGTATGGTGCGACTCAGGTTCCATGGACCTGTCCGCCTATTATCTCAGGATTTTTAGTGGGAGGATGGAGAAGCGCTTTATTGCAGGTTGTGATCTTTCTTATATCCTTCTTTGTGTATCTGCCTTTCATCAGGCGGATTGACAAGATGAATCTGGCTCAAGAGCAGCAGATGTCCGAAGGCGGAAGCAGTGATGATGAGGACGAAGACTGGTAAAAGATAATAGGAGGAGAAAGATGGATCAGGAATTTGAATTAATGTGTTTTCAGATTATCACATATGTGGGAACAGCAAGAACATACTTTATTAATGCCATCCAGAGCGCCAAGGCTGGCAACTTCGAGGAGGCAGAAAACCTGTTAAAACAGGGAGACGAGGCTTTTGCAGAGGGCCACAAGGGACATGCAGGATTGCTGACCAAAGACGCCAATGGAGAATTAAAAGGCGGATACATGATTCTTATGCATGCGGAGGATCAGTTGATGAGTGCAGAAGCCTTCCGTATTCTGGCAGATGAGTTTATTGCACTTTATAAGAAAATAGGCTAGGGAGATGGGACTATGGGATTCCGAAGAGATTTCCTCTGGGGTGGAGCTGTGGCGGCTCACCAGCTGGAGGGTGGATATAATAAAGGAGGAAAAGGTCTTAGCATTATGGATGTTACTACTGCGGGAAACGTGAATACCAAGCGCAGGGTTACAGACGTTATCGTGGAAGGGGAGGATTACCCTAACCACGAGGCCATTGACTTCTACAGCAGGTACAAGGAGGATATTCGGTTATTTGCACAGATGGGCTTTAAATGCTTTAGAACCAGTATTGCATGGACCAGAATTTTTCCCAATGGAGATGAGGAGACTCCCAATGAGGAAGGATTAAAGTTCTATGACGACATGTTTGACGAATGTTTAAAGTATGGAATCCAGCCGGTAATCACTTTAAGTCATTTTGAAATGCCTCTAAATCTGGTACAAAAATATGGCGGATGGCGTAACCGGAAGCTGATTGATTTTTTTGAACGGTTTGCTTTGGCCTGTTTTAAACGGTATAAGGACAAAGTCAGGTATTGGATGACCTTTAATGAGATTAACAACCAGGCGGATATCACAGCCGGGGACTCTTTTATGTTGTATGCCAATTCTGGCATTCTCTGCAAAGAGGGAGAGAATCCAGAGGAGTTAATGTACCAGGCGGCTCATTATGAGCTGGTAGCCAGTGCAAAGGCTGTTCATCTGGGGCATGAGATTAATCCTGATTTCCAGATTGGATGCATGATAGCTATGTGTCCCATTTATCCGGCCACCTGCCGTCCTGAGGATGTTTTAATGGCAGAGAAGGCTATGCAGAAACGGTATTATTATACAGACGTTCATGTAAAGGGAGAGTATCCGGTTAATATTTTAAAGTACTGGGACAGAAAGGGCCTGGATCTTGATGTGACGAAGGAGGATTTAGAGATTCTTAAATCTGGCTGTGTAGATTACATTGGTTTCAGCTATTATATGTCGTTCTGTGTACAGCACAAAGAGGATAATCCCAATTATGATTACCGGGGAGACAAGGATTACGTTAAGAATCCGTATGTGAAAGCCAGCGAGTGGGGCTGGCAGATTGACCCGGCAGGGCTTCGGTATTCCCTAAACTGGTTTACGGATCGCTATCAGGTGCCTCTGTTTATTGTGGAAAATGGATTTGGAGCCTATGACAAGGTGGAGGAGGATGGAAGCATCCATGATCCATATCGGGTGGAATATCTAAAGAAGCATATTGAGGAAATGAAGAAGGCTGTAGAGGAAGACGGAGTTAACTTAATGGGGTATACGCCATGGGGGTGCATTGATTTAGTCAGCGCTGGAACAGGAGAGATGGATAAACGCTATGGGTTTATTTATGTGGATAAACACAATGACAAAACCGGCGATTTATCCAGAAGAAAAAAGGACTCTTTCTACTGGTATAAGGACGTGATTGCAACGAATGGGGAAATGCTGGAGCTTAAGGAGAAGTGATTGGATAGATGAGGGCGGAATGCAGGGAGCTGGATTCCGCTCTTTTTACATAGCAGCAAAAGTTGTAAAGGAATAGATATTTGGTGTTTACAATCTAGGGAAAATAGGTTACCATGGAAGCGAATAGGACAGGAGCATACCAGTATCCGGCTGGCTGAGTCTGTGGCGAGCGGTACCAGTACAGAATTTGGCAGATCCCCGGCGGTTTCAGCTACAGAGTCTACCCTTTATGAGCTTTGTGCCTCCCAGACACCGTCAGTGATTTATATTCTTGCGGATAATCAGATTTCAGGAGCAAGGGAATTTGAGAGGCAGGGGGTGATGAGATGTGTGGGAGACATCAGGGAGATGGGCGCTGACCGCTTAGCAATCTCTTTACTAGACGAGGCTGTAAAATTGGCAGAGAATTACGGGGAACGGAAGCGCATTGCATTGGCTCAGAGGGCTCTTGTGGATGGAAACGGCGCGAAAAGAATCATAAAGGAGCTGAGAGATAGCTATGAGAATCCTGATTGTGGAAGACGATGAGACGCTGGCCAAAGAGATGGGCTCTTTTTTGGAACAGTGGGGCTATGAGGCTTTGAAGGCAGAGCGGTTTGATCAGATTCAGGAGGAATTTCTGGCCTCTGCGCCTCAGATGGTTTTGATGGATATCAATCTGCCTTATTTTGACGGTTTTTACTGGTGCACAAAAATTCGCCAGGTTTCTGACGTGCCGGTGCTTTATATCAGCAGCAGAGGAGACAACGCAGATCAGATTAGGGCCATGGCTCAGGGCGGAGACGATTATATAGAAAAGCCGTTTCATCCAGAAGTTTTAAAAGCCAGGATTAGGGCCATGTTGAGAAGGACTTATGAATATAAGGTACGAGAACAGGCATTTCTCGGCGGGGAGCTTCGTTTTGACTGGGAGGAGCAGGCCCTGTATTTTGGCGGACAGGAAATCCAACTGACAAAGTCCGAGCGGAGGGTAGTGGAGAGATTGGTAGAAAGCCGCCCTGGGGTGGTGACAAGAGAGGAACTGATGATGGATTTGTGGGACACGGATGAATATGTGTCAGACGGAACGCTGACTACCATGATAAGCAGACTTCGAAGCAAGCTGAAAACTGTATGCGGCGTAGAATTTATTAAGACTAAGAAAGGGCTTGGGTATTTTCTGGCGAGCCCGTCAGAAATATTTTCAGAACAGGACAGAGCATGAATTATGTGAAATGTAGATGGAAACAGGCCCTATTTGGCGTTTTTTTGCTTGCTGCATATCACGTTTATTTTTTCTTTTTTATACAGAACGAGAAGATAGGGTATCTGATGTATCTGGATACCCTTGTTTTCATGCCGGTTTTGGTATTCATCCTTTGGGATTTTTGGAAGTTTCAAAAAAGAGACAGAGAGAAAAAGCGGCTGATGGCGCAAAAAGAACTTTTGTGCCGTGTGCTTCCTGGCTTTGAAAATCAGGATCTTGCAGAACATGATGTGGGGGTGTTGGAGGAACAGCTTAACCAGCGGTTTCAGGAGAATTGCGATTTGCAGGATTATGTGGCCAAATGGTGCCATGAACTGAAAATTCCACTGGCTGCGGCGCTGCTGATGAGTGAAAGGATTGAAGATGGAGAATTGAAACTGGCCATAAAGGAGCAGATGGAGAGGATGAATCAGCAGATTCATTCCATGCTGCTGGGCTGCAAAATTCAAGGCCCTCTTTTTGATATCCAAATAAAAAAAGTATGGCTGTTAGAGTGTGTGAAAACTTCTATTCATAACAACCAGTTTTTTCTGATTCAAAAGGGGTTTCATCTCCTTGTGGAGGTGGGAGAGCGTTCTGTCTATACGGATTCGGCCTGGCTGGTGTATGTGCTGGACCAGATCCTTGGGAATGCGGTGAAATATGGAGGAGCAAAAACACAGGATGGTGTGCAAAAAGAGCCTTGGCTTCGGATATGGGAGGAAGAAGAGCATGAGACTGTGAAACTGTTTGTGGAAGACCATGGGGAGGGAATCAGGGAAAAAGATCTTCCCAGAATTTTTGACAAGGGCTTTACAGGAAGCAATTACCACAATGGAAAATATAAATCTACGGGAATGGGCCTTTATATGGTTTCGAAAATCGCGGACCGGCTGGGAATCAAGATTCAGGTGGAAAGCGAGTACGAAAGATTTACCAGAGTCTGCATTCTCTTTCAAAAGAACCCGTATTTTTTCCGATGATCTGACATTTGTAACACAGATGTAAGGATTTTTTCTCCGTTTTGTTTTAAAATGTTTAGGAACAGAAAGGAGAGCCAAAAGATGCAGGAAAAAAAGGCGGAAATCAGAAATTTGACAAAAGTGTATGGGGCGAAAGGATTTGAAACTCAGGTCTTGAAAGGAATTGACTTAACGATTTACGAGCATGATTACATTGCCATAATGGGACCTTCTGGATCAGGAAAGACCACGCTTCTCAATATTCTTTCTACCATAGATAAACCCACTCAGGGGACGGTAATCTTGGATGGTCAGGACATTACCAAAGCTTCCAATAAAGAGCTTTCCAGATTAAGGAGGGACAAAATCGGATTCATTTTCCAGGATTACAATCTTCTGGATACCATGACCCTTCAGGACAATATTGCCCTTCCTCTGTCTTTAAATGGAGTTTCAGGGAAGGTATGCGTAGAAAAGTCCAGGGAATGGGCGGCCATGTTTGGACTGGAGCAGCATTTGAAAAAATATCCATATCAGTTATCTGGCGGCCAGAAGCAAAGAGGAGCCACCTGCCGGGCGCTGATTACTAATCCGGAGATTATTTTTGCAGACGAACCGACCGGAGCCTTGGATTCCAAGTCAGGGAGAGATCTTCTGGAGTGTCTGAAAATGGTCAATGACAGCAAAAAGGCTACCATATTGATGGTAACTCACGACCCGTTCTGCGCTTCTTATGCTAAAGATGTGTATATGCTAAATGACGGTGTAATCACATGCAGAATCACAAAAGGAACAGACCGAAAGGAATTCTATGACCGGATTGTGGATGTGCAGACTTCCATGGGAGGTGATTTCTCATGTCAATGATACGGCTGGCATTGATCAATTTTAAAAATAGTTTTCGAAACTATTTATCTCTGATTCTTTCTTTGGCATTTACGATTCTTGTGCTGTTTAATTTTCAGAATCTCATTGATTCGGAGGCTTTTGAGGTGCTGGGAAGTAAAAACCAAGAGTATGTGGAAATCATAGTTCAGGTTATCTCGGTTGTGTTGGGCTGCTTTATGTTTTTCTTTCTCTGGTATTCCACCAATGTATTTCTGACCAGACGGAAAAAAGAAATCGGCATCTATGTATTTATGGGGCTTTCCAATGAGAAAATCGGAAAGATGTATTTGATAGAGATGATTTTTATCGGACTTACGGCTTTGGTTTTGGGCCTGGTTTTCGGAGGATTCAGTGCAGGCTTGTTTCAGATGATTCTTCTGGCCATCTCAGACATAACCGTGGAAATCCGGTTCCGGCCCGGAATTCGGCCTATGGGTTTTACTGCAGCGGTTTATGGAATTTTGTATGTGATTTTTGCGATAAAAGGGTATGTGAATATTGCCAGAAGCAGCGTGTTAGCTATGATGGCGGCTTCCAGGCAGAATGAGTTTGTAAAACAGAAAGGAAGGATTCTGGCTGTCAAGGCGGCTTTGGGGCTGGGAATCTTATGCAGAGGATATGCTCTGGCTGTCAAGGAGGGCGGCGTAGAAGTCATGGCAAATGCGTTTTTGGCGGTAATTTTGGTGATTGTGGGGGTATATCTGCTGTTTGGAGGTCTGATTCCTCTTTTGGTTCAGGCACTGGCGGGGAATAAGCGGTTTTTATATCAGAAACAGAGAATATTGTGGGTAAATAGTATGATTTTTCGTATGAAGAAAAACTATCGAACCTATGCCATGGTATGTGTGCTGATGCTCTGCTCTGTCACAGCTCTTGCAACCGGCTTTGCTATGAAAGGGAGGTATGACAGTATGATTCAGTTTGAGAACACCTATACATTCCAGCTCATAAGCGACAGAAAGGATGTGGCACAAAAGGCCAGAGCCGCCATTGAGAGAACCAACCAAATTATATCCGAAGCTCAGATTCCCATATTGGGTCTGGACCGTTCCTATGTAAATTCCGGAATGTATTCCAGCAGGTATGCGATACTGCCATTTTCAGACTTAAAGCAACTGGCGCAGGAAACCGGACTGGAATTTGGATTTGAGGAGCTAAAAGACGATGAGGTACTGAAACTTTCTCATGTATTGTTGGCTTCATTCATAACAGCCCGTTCTAATGTTACGGTGGATATATGTGGAAAGACTTACAGACAGGTGGAAGATACCACCACGCCATATCTGGGATATCTTCAGGAAAGCATGAGCTTTTATGTGGTCAGCGACAGGGAGTATGAAAGAATTCGCCATATGGGGCAGGAACTATACACATGCCATTACCGGATTGGAAATCTGGAGCTTTTCGCCCAGACAAGAGACAGCCTGGATCAGATGATTCAGGATGAGGGAATCCGTGATACTACAGGAAGGGTGGCCATAGACCCTGACAGTCATGAGCTGGACTGGGTGAAGGTGGCATATTCCATTTGCATTTTTATGTTTTTGGTGTTTATTTTGGCAAGTGGAAGTATTATGTTTATGAAGCAATATCACGATGCCTTTGAAGAGAAGGAGCGGTATGGAGTGATGAGGAAGCTGGGATTTGACAAGGAGCGCCTGAAACAATCCATATACAGCGAGCTGGGGGCTGCATATGGAATCACATTTCTCTTGATGGGAATTTCTTCTTTCTTTTCTGTCAAAGCTTTGAGTCATGTGATGAAGACAGATTTAATCCTGGTAAATCTTCTCAGCGTAGCGGTGGTATTTGGGATTCTGGCAGCATGGTATCTCTTATCTGTATGGACGTATGAGAAAAATGTGGGGCTAAATCAGGATTGACAAAGGCTAGGAAGGTATGATAGAATAAATTCATTCTTGATGAGAGAGGTGAAAGGATGAGAAGATAATTTACTTTTGATTACATGAAGATAGTAGGATCTGATCATGTTGCCAAAAGTGGATTATGTTCTCATAACCTCTCTTTTTGCGTGCAAATAAGTATTTGCGACACTTAAAATTCAGGGTTGTGGGATGTAACAGAGCTGTTTGGCAGCGACCTGAAGGAGGAATGAATATGTCGCAAATACAAGTAAGTCATTTGACATTTTGCTACGAAGGCAGTTTTGATTCCATATTTGAGGATATGTCTTTTTCTATTGACACAAATTGGAATTTAGGCTTTGTGGGACGAAATGGAAAGGGAAAGACCACATTTTTAAATCTGTTGCTGGGAAAGCAGGAATATGAGGGAAGCATCCATGCTTCTACTGCATTTGACTACTTTCCATATTGGATTACACAAGAGCAGATGAAAAATCCTGCGGCGGATTTTCTGGAGGATTTGAAAGCAGACTGCCAGCTATGGAAGGTTGTGTGCGAATTGGGGAAACTTCGCCAGGAGGAGGAAATTTTATTCCGGCCCTTTTGCACATTAAGCCCAGGAGAACGGACGAAAATCATGCTGGCGGTTTTGTTTTCAGGGGAAAATGATTTTCTTCTGATTGACGAGCCGACCAATCATTTAGATCAGGAATCCAGGGAAAATGTAAAAGAGTATTTGTCTTCGAAAAAGGGGTTTATCCTGGTTTCTCATGACAGGGAATTGCTGGACGCCTGTATTGACCACGTGCTGGTGCTGAATCGGCAGACCATAGAGGTGCAGAGCGGAAACTTTTCCAGTTGGTGGGAGAATAAGAGGCGGAAGGACCAGTTTGCAAAAGGAGAGAATGAGAAGCATTTAAAGGAAATCGGCAAATTGAGGCAGGCTGTAGCTAAGGCAGGTCAGTGGGCGGATAAAAATGAGAGTACAAAGATTGGCTTTTACCGCCATGCTGCCATAAACGAGCATGAACGCTCTTTGGGAATGAGAGACTATATTGGAGCCAAAACCAAGAAAATGCAGAGCAGGGTGAAACAGATGGAAAGGCGGATAGAGAGGGAAATTCAGGAGAAGGAAGGACTCCTGGTGGATTTGGAGGAGCCTGTGGACTTGAAACTTATGCCGCTGGAGCACTATAAAAGCGTGTTGGTGAATGTGCGGGATTATTCTGTCAGATATGCAGGCAGGGAAGAACCGGTGTTTTCCGGCCTGAGCTTTGAGGTAAAAAAGGGGGACCGGATAGCTCTTCATGGAGAAAACGGCTGTGGAAAATCGACGGTTATACGGGTGATTCTGGAAAAAGCGGCAGGAATCTGGGACGTGCAGAAGGAGATTGTGGAAACCGGAATCTGTGAGACGGCTTCCGGTCTGGTGATTTCCTATGTGAGCCAGGATACCTCGATGTTAAAAGGGAGTATTTCCAAATTCTGTTCTGAAAATAAACTGGAAGAGAGTTTGTTTTGTTCGATTCTCAGGCAGTTGGATATGGAGCGGGTTCAGTTTTCCAAGAATGTGGAGGACTATTCCGAGGGGCAGAAGAAGAAGGTTCTTCTGGCTGCCAGTCTGCTTATGCCGGCGCATTTGTATGTGTGGGATGAACCTTTGAATTATATTGATGTGTTTTCGCGAATGCAGATTGAAAAGCTGCTTCTCAAATATGAACCTACGATGGTGTTTGTGGAGCATGATAAAAAGTTTCGGGAACAAGTGGCTACCAGGGTGGTGGAGATAAACTGAAAAAATTTTCAGGAACTACTATCCAAAACTACATTTTTCGTGTATAATTTAATGGTCGGAAGACATCAGACAGTGAATAGGAGAGTTATCGAAGCGGTCATAACGAGCTGCACTCGAAATGCAGTTGTCCTTTACTGGGCACGTGGGTTCGAATCCCACACTCTCCGTTAGAAGAAATTCCTTGAAAATAGCGGGATGTTGAAAAATCAATGCTTTCAGGGAATTTAAAACAGTATATTTAGAACCAACATAAGTATTGCAGTACTTATAAAAGGTATTAGGTATCACACGAAATATCACACGCTTTCAGAGCTTATTTTCTGAAAGTGTTCATTGATTTTCTTGGTTTGCCGCACTGTCTCAATATCAATGGCATTTCTGTAGACAGATTTCATTACGTTGTCACTAGACCATCCGCCTCTTTGTAAGATATATTGGTCTGGAACGCCAATCGCGTGCATGATAGAGGCAGCATAGTGTCTTAAGTCATGAAAACGGAAATGTGGTAATTGTGCATTTATAATGGCCCTTTTAAATTTATTGCTTACGTCATTTGGATTAAGTTCAATAATTCGGCCGGTGCGTCCCTTTAGTTTTTCAATCACAAATTTCGGATATTCGATATCACGGTAGGAACCGTATGTTTTAGGTTGTTTTATATGCCATTGGTGATCGGGACCTATAACCATGCTTTTTGTTACTGACACTTTGTTCCCTTTAAGGTCTGAGGCTTCCAGAGCGCAGATCTCGCCGCGCCTCATAGGGCCAAATGCCGCCAGCAGGACAGCAATTTCCAAATCAGTCCCTTCTACTTGTTTTAGAAGCTTTATAATATCTTCATCACAGGGGCAGTAAAGATCTGGGCGCTTTTTCTCAGGTAATGTAATCTTAAGTACTAGATCTGGATTAAACATTTCAAGAGAGGATGAGAGCAGTCCGTAGAGATTACGAACATATTTAGAAGAATGTTTGCTTGACATATCGCTAACCCATATCTGTACATCAGTATTAGTTAATTCATCCAACCATATCCGTCCGATATCTTTCATACAGTTCTTTTGCATAGCCAGATATCCTCTTAAGGTACTGGGGGACAGGACGCCTTCTTTGGCTTCTATGTAGCGGCTTACAGCCTCATATACAGTGATACGGTTGGGTTTCTTACTGGCCTTGCCTGCCTTCCACTGTGCGGCCAGAAATTTGGCTTCCTGCTTTGTTGGGGCAGTAAAGGATTTATAGTGCTTTTTGCCGTCCACGTCCGTATAATCGTATACTTGGACACGGATGTTTCCTGATGGGAGCTGGTTCTTTTTCTTCTTTGCCATGATATCATTCTCCTTTTTCCTGAAATTTGAGTATAAAAAATACACCATACCTTTGACAGTTGGTGTGGGAAATGATACAATATCTTTGGAATAAGTTTGTATCATTCTCTGGCATACTGTCCAGGGTACAATCTATGTAAGAGCCGTTCAGTGCTGGTAACACTGGGCGGTTTTTCAATTTAATGCTTTTCTATGAAACGTTTAATTTCCTGGTCAAAATCTGAAGTTATTTTTTGAGTTTTATTAAATTCGCTGTATTCGGTTTCTGCCTTTTCAACGGCCTCCCTTTTTGAAATTCCTCCTTTGTTTTTTAAAATATCATATTTGCGAAAAGCTAAAAATTCATTAATGCTGGCGGCAAATTCTTCCATAGTGAAGGTGTTTTCACGTTCGATCAAATCTTCGATGTAGTCAAAGTATCCGGTTACTGTTCTTTCTAGTCGCTTTATTTGAGCATCATCCAAATAATTTTTAGCAATGCTGACATCCGATTTTAAAATGCGGCCATCAGGAGCGTTTTTCCATGTTGTAAGTCCCATATGTTCTTTGCTGCGGTCAGCTTTTGTATAAATAATTTCCGCTGCTGTTTGTCCTGTTATAGCATAATGAAATTTGTTTTGAACCATAGAATAAAAGTCACGTGTTACTTGGGAATTTTTATCATAATCTATACTGCATTCTGCGAAAATATCAGTTATTTGTTGCCATATCCGTCGTTCGCTTGCACGGATGGAACGGACCCGCTCTAATAATTCCCTGAAATAATCTTTTCCAAAGGCTGTTTTTGCCTGTTTTAAACGTTCATCATCAAGAGCAAATCCTTTGACCATATACTCTTTTAAAATACTTGTTGCCCATATGCGAAAATTGGTAGCTCTTTTAGAATTTATCCTATATCCAACGGAGATTATAGCATCAAGATTATAAAACGTAGTTTGTCTTTTTACGCTTCGGCTTCCTTCTTGTTGAACTATTTCCATTTTGGAAATAGTTGCTTCATAGATGAGCTCTCCTTCTGCAAAAATATTGGCGAGATGTTTTGAAATAGCGGGAACTTCTACCTCAAACAGTTCAGCCATAGATTTTTGTGTCAACCATATAGTCTCATCCCGAATAATGGCATTTACTGTGACATTCTCTAAGGCAGAACGGTAAATTAGAAATTGAAAATCGTTGTTCATAATGTCCTTTCTTCTGGGGGGTGATAACACTGGGCGGTTTTTACGTTTGATGTTTT
This sequence comes from uncultured Hungatella sp., assembly GCA_910579515.1. Classification (GTDB taxonomy): domain Bacteria; phylum Bacillota; class Clostridia; order Lachnospirales; family Lachnospiraceae; genus UBA3402. The sequence goes on along the minus strand of CAJTUV010000027.1, from coordinate 11,722 downwards.
ACTTTATGTAAAAGCATAAAATATTGTCGAAATGATTTCTTTGTGCTATATTCTTCCTGTTACCGCCCCGATAGTGGAAACAGGAAGGGGTGACCCTATGGATATACTTCAATCTTTCGCTCTCTCCGTATTGGACAGCGTAGTACCTGTGCAAGTGGCTTGATGGAGATGAATAACCGGTAACCAGGCCCAACGGTTGACTTCTCCGTAAAAGAAGAACCCCCGTTTGTACTGACATACATTCGGGGGTTTGTTCCTTTTGTGTTGTTTGAACACTATTATCTTTATTTGCCTATTGGCATTATAGCATATGCAAATCCAATTTGCAATATACCCCCAGAATATTTAATTGCCAATTCTCTATGCGATCTCTTCAATCCGTTGCTTAATCCGTCGAATCTCATTTTCCAAACGGTTTACTCGAAGCAGGAGCATTTCCTTTTCATTTTCCACTTTCAGGGAATCATCTAGTTTACGGGATAAGTCAAGATGGCCTTCAGCAATAATGCGGATTTCTTTGTTAGTCTCATTTTCCAGAGTCATTTGAACTTCAGTCACCTTTGCTTCTACTTTATCCAGTCTGGAGTCCATCTTATCCAGCCTTTCATATATAGGCTTGTTTGTTTCCTTTACGATTTCAGCTATCATTTCCAGGTCTTTCTTTTCTAACATTTTCTTATCCTCCTGAAATTCCTTTAATTATTTTCTGCCTTCCCCAATACTTTTCCTAATACTAAAATCCTATCTCCATCAGCCGTAAGTCCAGGATATTTAGGGTTTAAAGAAATAAGTCCAGTTTCCCCCACCTTTTTAATGTAAATATTGTTAGCTTTTTGAAAAATGCCTATGTCTCCGACATTTAAGTGTTCGGTTATGGTGTCGGCAGCTTCTTTTGCTTGTGTGATACTATAGAGCATAGCACATTAATAATTCAAGGGTAAGAGCCGTTCCTGTTGGCGCAGGGACGGTTTTTACATTTACTAATAAATAGAAAATTTAACATATATTTCACAGTTTTAAAGATTTAATAATTGTTTTTTCTTTTCATTGAACTCCTCTTGAGTAATAATTCCTCCATCTAATAATTGTTTAAACTTCATAATTTCATCTGCAGCAGAAATTGAATTTGTAGATGATTCTGGAAGAGCAGTACATTCAGTTGTAATTATGCTTAGTAATGACAAAATTTTTTGTGCGGCAGTTGCATATGAATTATATAATAAACTACCAGATTTGACTTTTCCTGTAGCAAGAAAGTTTATGTATATTTCTTGATAGTGAAAACATTTGGTAACTATTTTTATGCGATATTCTGTAACTTCTTGCTGTGTTTTCTTTTTCCCAATGGTTCCACCTACGATTGTACCAACACTTCCAAACAAAGCCCCTCCGATAATGGCGCTACCCAACCCTCCTTTTGTAATAGATTCACCATTTTCTATTAGTTCAAAACTGACTATATCAGAATAACGAAAGATAACAAAAGGTTGATACACAGGAACTTTCCAAAAATGATTGACTTCATCAACTTCAATATACTTTTCAATGCTTTTTGTTTTATTATAAACAGTAGACCTTTCTTTATTTTCTGAATTAGCGGTTATGGCCTGTTGTATTGAATAGACGGACATAGATTTTAAATCCCATGCTGAAATGAAATAACCACATTGAGAGATACAATCTGTACAAATACAGCCATCAGATAATATTTTGGTGGTTTCATTTTTTTACAAATACTACAAAGCTGTTTTTTTGAAAATAATCCCATAATAGACTCCTTTAGTATTAGTTAAACCTTTTCAATTACTGCTAGTGATGGTTCAAATATGATAGTGTATCCATCTATTTCAGCCATGAGGCCATACTTTTCTTTGTAACAATCAAGAGCTTCCTGAAGAAATTTCTCGGTTACATTTAGACATTCTGCGAGTTCATAGCGATTGCGGCATTTGGCATGATACCCTCGAACAATACCAGACAGCCCAATTAATTTATCATAAGCCCAAAGTCTTCCAGTACGTTCCAACTTTCTATTTCTTTCCATTGATAAATCTATGATATTTCCTGCACAAGTATAATGATGACCCATTTCTTCTGCAAGGACACACGCTTTTTCATTATGCGTTTCTAGCTGATCACTAAGAGCGATACAATTACCATATATAAAACCTTTCGCGTTTGATTTGAATGGAACGTTTTCTATGATGTTCAATCCCACATTATCTGAATCTTGCAGTAACTGCTCGTATATTTCCATAATTCATCACACTCCATTATTTACGGTAGGTTTTCAGCAGCTCTAAATCTTCTTGCATTTTTTCTAGTTCTTCATCATCAATAACAGAATCATTGTGGGCGGCCTGGACTATAAGGTGTTCAGGTATAGGTTCTTTTTCAATATGAATAACATTATCTGACTTGGTATATTTTGCGTCTAAAGTAAGAAGGCGTACTTGTTCAGTAGCGACATGTTTACCAGTTTTATTTAGGCTATTGTAGTAAAGTAGGATTTCTGGAGTAGATTCTATATCTGGAAGTCGTTTATTTGTCTTTCCAATAATCCAATCAGGACGAACTCCCAAAGCTCTGGCAATAGATTCTATAACAGGTAACTTTATTTTATCAATTCGTCCTACCTCATAACGCTGTACAGTTGAACGAGCAACACCTGTTAAATCTGCAACATCTTGAAGGCTCATATTTTTTTCTTCACGTGATTGTTTGATTCTTTTTCCTATTTCTATATTATTCATATTACACCTCCGTCTTAGGTTCTATAATACCATAAAAGATTGCATAGTGCAATATAAAAAATAAATTTTTATAAAAAATGTTGCACTAAGCTATTGACAATAATGTTGCACAGTGCTACAATATTTAAGAAAGGAGGACAAAAATGATTAATAGCAATAAGATTAAAGGCAGAATGGTAGAATTAGGAATAACTCAAAAAGATGTAGCTATAACTTTAAACATTGCACCACCTACTGTTAGTCAGAAGATAAATAATGTACGACCAATGGATTTGGATGAGGCAGAAGCTTTGGCAAAAATGTTAAAAATCCAACCAGGAGAGTTTGGGGTATATTTTTTTTCTAACACAGTTGCATAGAGCAACGAAAGGGGGCGAGGAAAATTACTGAAAAGACATGTAAAACTATAGAAAAATCATTGCATTTTGAAGAAAGTGGAGAAACATTTTCTGTTGTAATCACTTTAGAGAATGTTTCTCCAAAAAATCAAACAAGTGTTGTTTGCACATTTTTGAGAACTATATTTGAACGTTTGATGAAGGAATTAGATTTGGATAATTCCAGTTTGGAGTAATGCTTGAATAAACTGTTTGGCATAATTAGGATCTTGTACTAATTCTTGAATGAATGCTTGCTGTTGTTCGTCTTTTGATAAAGATTTATCTGTTATTGCTTGTAACATTTTGGGATTACTGAGAAAGAGGCCAAAAAGGTTAGCAACCATTTCCTGTTTGCTTGTGTTAGGCTTTCCATAAACAGTTGGCATGTAATTTGTAAAAGAGCAGAGTTCTAAAAACTGATTATCCGGCTTTTCTGGGTTATTGGCATAAAACTCAAATCTGCGTTTAAGTTGCTCAGCTAACCTATCCATGCCAGATGGTTCTTGAGTATATTCAATATGGCGTAAATGTGAAATATCAAAAGGAATTGAAAAGTCAACTTTTTCACGAATTAATATTGTACCAGGTCGAATAGCATGGCGGATGCCTAATTCATAAAAAACATTAGGATTAGGATATGTAATGTCTGCGATGACAAATTGAGAGTGCATTAGTTTAGTGAAAATATCATTACTTATAGAGCTGGGATTCAGCTCTTCATCAGCACGTATTACCTCAAGTGATGGGAGCGCCTTTTTAATTGCGTTTTTAATAATATAATCATATTTTTCACGCAATTTTTCCTCTGTAATGGTAATCCCACCGATTGTTTGTGTTCCGATTGGCATAATAACAAAACATGTATTATTCATATAAAATACCTCCCTCGCCGTATTCAGCGCTATAGTGTCCATATTTAGTATAACGGAAATGGAGGAAAGCAGCAACAAGAGATTATTCAGGAAGGTGAAAAATTAGCCAAAAAATGTCAGAATTTGAAAAAGGATATGTTTTAGACATCACAGAAAGCAAATGAAAAGAAACAAGAGGGGTGGAGTAAATCAAACGAAAAATATCTTTAATAACCCATTGGATGAGGGAAGACTATTTTAGTGGCAGAAAGCATTTTCAGACAGTCGTTTTGATTGTCACAAGCATTTTAAATCTTTTAGCTCTAATTATTTCAATATGCTCACAATAAGAGGATCGGCATGGAGAAGGTGAGATAAAGGATAGCGAAGAGAGGAGGTGAGGGAATTGAAGGAATTTGTCTATCAGAACATTTGGTCTCTGATAGTGATTGTCCCACTTGTGCTGGGGTGTTTGTATTACGCTTGGAAAAATTACCAGGCAGATAAAATTGATTCCATGTGGGACGGGAAACCATGGGATGAAGCCGAGTATCAAAGGCGGGTAAAGGAGTGGGAAAAAGAGAAGGAATCAAGGTAACTTATCCCATTTTTTGGTAATTTTGTCTGCATGTTTTATGGAGTAAGGTTCAAGAAACAATTCTTTACATAAAACATTGAAAACAAGTGATATGCGTTGCTCAATCATAAAGTTTGTTCGCGCCAGACAAAGAGAGATAGGGATAACTGTATTGCAATAAAAGGAGGTGAAGAAATAAGCAAATGATTAAATGGTGGATGTGGATGCCGCAGACAGTGATGTCAATTATTGCTTTAGTTATTACGGCAATGCTATTGCTAAAGTAAAAGGTTATCAAGGAGGTGAGGGAGATGAAGGATGAAAAACTGAAAGCCATTATTGAAGCAATGCAGGGGATTACATACTTGGAATGGAAAAAATTAAGACATGTGATTGAGCGGAAATTTGACAGCGAGGCTTCCATGCAGAGGAATAAAATTAAGATGGCAAGCCCCGAAGTCATAATTGATTCATACAAAAATCTATTATGAGACTATTTCCAGCTTTTAAAAGGGGAAAAGGAGGTGAGAAATATTGACACAGTCACGGGAAGAAATGCACAAAAGAATTAGAAAAGCTAGTAATAGAAAAATACTCCGTCAACAGATAGAAATGTTGACAGAGTATTCCAGAACATGCGGAATTGACAGAGCGCCTGAAGCATGCCAGGCGATTGCGTTTTTATACAGAAGGTTGGTCGAAGCTGAACACATCTTGCTTGTGAGAATCCTTATAGCGCTCTTCGGATTCTTGTACATGTTTAAGCGTTTCTCTGTAAAGATTATAGAGCTCATCAAGAGATAAAGACTCTGTATCCTGGTTCATAAGATACAATAATGTTACATTTTCAACATGATGATACATATGCTTTTCTCCTTTTTGTACTCGACTGCGGCAACAGCCTGTACACACAGTATAAGCTAGGAAGGTAATAATGGCAAGAAACAATAGCAGAATCGGCATGGGGGAAATGGAATCGTGAAGAAGAATAGGCATCCACAAATGCTGCAATGTATGTGGATGCCCAAATAGAAGCTACAACAATTCAAATGAGTGATTTACATATGAATAATTGACTTCTATCAATCCTTGTTCTTCGAGTTCCTTAATAGCGATTTGGGATTCTGATTCAGAAAAGCCGTTTCTTATTAAATCCATTTCGCTGAAGAGCTGTTTTTTTGGGGAACGCATTTCTTTTAGAACATGAAGCACATTATTAGCTAATTCAGTCATTAGACTATCTCCTTTCTCTTTTACTCAGTGCGGTAACACCTGTAAAAGAATCTTAACATAATGTGAAAATAATTTTGTACCAAATTTATTTTAAGAGTTGACAAGCTTATTTTTAGAGTAGGAGGTGAGGAAGTGGATAAACAAAAAGTCGAGACCGTTTCTAGTAGATTGATGGAAGTCTGTGTAGAAAACGGTCTCACGATTGCAGAAATGTTTGAAATTGCCCTTATATTTCCACGTAAAGTAAAAGCGGAAATCAGTAAAACAGAACAAAGAGTTGGCTTCACAATAGAGCCTGATTAAGGTTATCAAGAATGAACAAATAGACATCGGTGTAATTCATAGAGAAATCTTTTATATCTTCTGCTCTGGTATTGTGGATTTCCACCATGTTCCTTGATGTAAAGCAAGGCTAAATCATGAGCACGTTTTTCATTATCGGTCATATATATTCTCCTGTCTTCCATACTCGGCCTGGCGGGGCCTGTATGGACAGTATAGCACATGGAAGGAGTAAGGACCAGATAGAAGCTGGGAAGGATGTAAGCGCAGAACTATGAAAACAGAATATAAAAATCAGGAGGCAACTATTTGAGAGATTTAGTAAAGACAACGCTCACTTCTATGGAAGTAGCGCAGATGGTAGAAAAGGAGTATAAGCAAATATTAAAGGACATTCGTCGTTATACCCAACAGCTTAACGAGGGCAAGATTTCCCCCGTTGAATTTTTCACAGGAAGTACATATATTGACGGAAAAGGAGAAAGCCGCCCATGCTACCTTGTCACAAAGAAAGGCTGCGAGTTTATCGCGCACAAGCTGACAGGGCAGAAAGGCACGGAGTTCACAGCACGGTACATCAACCGTTTTCATGAAATGGAAGGCGGCTTCCAGGAAAAAGTTTATGAAATAAAAGCAACGTCTCTTGGCGAGATTGCTTCCTTTACAAAAGAAATGGATAGGCGTATGGAGAGACAAGGGACAGAACCCTGGAAAATATGCGAAGCTTTCAAAATGGTGTCCGAACAATTTGGAATCCGGCTCCCAGATGATTTTGTGAAAATTCCGCGATATGAACAGATGACATTTGATTTAATGATGGAATAAGGAGGTGATATGTAACGTGGCAAAAGAAAGCTCATTCCAGCACGCTAATGAAGAAATAAACATCCTCATATCTGAAGTAAAGGCAAGAACAGGATGGTCTGATGACAAAATGGCTGAGATTATTGGAGTGGGAAAACAGACCTTAAGGAATAAGCGCACAGAAAAGAAGCTTTATACTCTCTCCTTTGTCAGTATTATGAATCTGGCCAGGATGGTAGGGTATACGATAAAGATTGAAAAGAAAGACGTGTACTTATGAAAAAGTATGAAGTGATTCCTCTTCCAGAGCTACGCAGGCAGTACCGAAAAGAGATCAGCAGAAGAAACAGCATAATAATAGCCTTCTATCTGATTGTCTTCTGCCTTGCATGTACAGCCTTTTATTTATATACATAAAATAGCCCTCAGGGAGCGGGAACTTCCATTGAGGGCAAAAGAAACAAAAACTAATGTCATTATAACAATAAATAGGAGTAAAAACAATGGAAACTTTAAAAATTAACCGGCTTGAAATTGAGAATGTTAAAAGGGTGAAATCTGTCAGAATAGAGCCGACAGCGAACGGACTGACAGTAATCGGAGGAAAAAACAACCAGGGAAAGACTTCTGTACTGGATTCCATAGCATGGGCGCTGGGAGGCGATCGTTACCGACCAGCGCAGGCACAGCGAGAAGGTTCGATAACGCCGCCAAACCTGCGGATCATTATGGACAATGGCCTAATAGTGGAACGCAAAGGAAAAAACAGCGATTTAAAAGTTACCGACCCAAGCGGAAAGAAAAGCGGGCAGCAGCTTCTAAATGAATTTGTGGAGCAGCTTGCCTTAGACCTTCCTAAGTTTATTGACGCGAATGAAAAGGAAAAGGCCAGGATTCTTTTAAATATAATCGGCGTCGGGGACCGCCTTGCAGTTATGGATAAAGAAGAACAGGAACTGTATAACAGGCGGCTGGCAGTCGGCCAGATTGCGGACCAGAAGGAGAAGTTTGCTAAAGAGCAGCCTTATTACCCAGAGGCGCCTAAGGAACTGGTTTCGGCTACGGAATTGATACGGAAGCAGCAGGACATTTTAGCCCAGAATGGGGAAAACCAGCGGAAACGGGACAAGCTCCATCAGTTAGAACAGGAATACCAGAAGGTAATAGAAGAGCTGGAAAACCTCCTGCGCCGGCAGAAAGCCTTGGAAGCCGATTTGGAAATAGCAAAAACTTCCGCCGCAGATTTAACAGACCAGTCAACCAAAGAACTTGAGGAAAGTATTTTGAGTATAGAGGAGGTGAACCGTAAAGTCAGGGCCAATCTGGATAAGGACAAGGCGGAAGAAGATGCAAAAGAATACAGGCGCCAGTATAGGGAATTGACAAAGCAGATTGAGGATATGCGACAGTCAAAGGCGGACTTGTTAAACAATGCGGACCTGCCCCTTCCAGGCCTGTCTGTAAAAGAAGGAGAATTGACTTACAATGGTTTCAAATGGGACAGTATGTCCGGTTCGGACCAGCTTCGTGTGGCTACAGCTATTGTCAGGAAGCTGAATCCCAGATGTGGTTTTGTACTCCTGGACAAGCTGGAACAGATGGATACAGATACCCTCAACGAGTTTGGACAATGGCTGGAAGCAGAGGGCCTTCAGGCTATTGCAACCCGTGTCTCTACTGGTGGGGAATGCTCTATCATTATTGAAGATGGATATGTTTTAGGGCAGGAGAATCCTGTTGTGGAAGAGAAAAAAGAATGGAAGGCAGGCGTATTTTAATGAAGATAATTAAAGGGAAAATCCCAGGGGCCAAAAAGGTTGTAGTCTATGGACCGGAGGGGATTGGTAAATCCACATTTGCTTCCAGGTTTCCTGAGCCTGTATTCATTGATACAGAAGGAAGCACAAGGGACATGGATATATCCAGATTTGAGAAAGCCAGCAGCTGGACAATGCTGATGGAACAGGTAAGATATGTGAGGCAGAATCAGGGTGTTTGCCGAACATTGGTCATAGATACTGCAGACTGGGCGGAGCAGCTGTGTGTGGCAGATGTATGTGCGCGTTATGGGAAAAAGGGCGTGGAGGATTTTGGGTATGGCAATGGCTATGTATACGTAAAAGAAGAATGGGGGCGTTTCCTTAATGCTCTGGAGGAGATCATCGAATCTGGCATTCATGTAGTGCTGACAGCCCATGCACATCTGAAAAAATTTGAACAGCCGGACGAAATGGGGGCTTATGACCGTTGGGAATTGAAAATCGGAAAAAAGACGTCTTCTCAGACAGCGCCGCTTCTGAAAGAGTGGGCAGATATGGTTTTATTTGCCAATTACAAAACCTGGTCTGTGGCCGTAGACGATAAGGGGAAAAAGCGGAAAGCCCAGGGAGGGGCGCGGGTCATGTATACATCCCACAATCCATGCTGGGACGCAAAAAACCGATACGACCTGCCAGAAGAGGTCCCGTTTGACTATAGTTCTATAAAGCATATTATTGAACCAGCCGCTGGCAGCCGGCAGCCGGATCAGAAACAGCCTCATGCCTGTGCACAGCCGGAAAAGCCGGATACGGCTTCATCTGCTCCTGCCCAAGACAAACGGCCAGACCGGAAACCCGACACAGAAAGTGCAGTCCAGGAGACCATGAAATTTGAGGCTCAACAGGAGGAAAAACCGGATGATGGAATGGAAAACAGCTTATGGATGCCGGATGAAAGGATACCAAAAGCTCTCAGGGACTTGATGATAGAAAACCATGTATGCGAATGGGATATACAAAATGTATGTGAAGCAAAAGGATATGTTCCATTAGGTACACCATTGTATCAGTATGAAACGGTTAATCCGGGGTTCATAGAAGGAGTCCTGATAGGAGCCTGGGAACAGGTCTATGGAGCAGTCAGGGAAATGAAGGAAAACGAAGCGGTTCCATTTAATGAATAAGGAGGCAAAACTCATGAGTGCAGAAAATACAGGAAGAGAATTAGGGTGGGAGGACGTCATTGAAAAAGAGAATCAGTTTATTATCCTTCCAGAAGGAGATTATGATTTTACAGTAGAAAGCTTTGACAGGGCACGCCATAATGGAAGCGAAAAGGTTCCGGCCTGCAACAAAGCCGTCTTAAAGATTCGAATTGATACGCCGGAAGGAACGGTTACAGTAACGCATAACCTGCTTCTCCATTCAAATGTAGAATGGAGGCTTTCAGAGTTCTTTACTTCTATCGGCCAGAAAAAGAAAGGAGAAACATTACGGATGAATTGGAATGCGGTGCCTGGAGCAGCGGGAAGGTTAAAGTTAGGCATCCGTACTTATGATGGAAAAAACTATAATGAGGTAAAACAGTTTTATCCAAAAGAAGATTCAGGGGCAAAGTTTACTCCAGGAAGGTTTTAAACGATGGCAGTAATGGAATTGAGGCCGTATCAAAAAGAAGCCAGGGAAGCTGTTTTTGAGCAGTGGGAGACCGTAAAAAGAACCCTTCTGGTGCTGCCTACAGGGTGCGGGAAGACCGTAGTGTTTGCAAAAGTTGCGGAAGAATGCGTTAGAAAAGGACAAAGAGTTCTGATCCTGGCGCACAGGGGGGAACTGCTGGAACAGGCAGCGGATAAAATTGAGAAAAGCACAGGGCTTAAAAGCGCCGTTGAAAAGGCAGAAAGCTCCTGTCTGGGGAGCTGGTACCGGATTACGGTAGGCTCTGTACAGTCATTGCAGAGGGAAAAACGTTTATCACAGTTCCCGCGCAATTATTTTGGCACCATTATTATTGATGAAGCACACCATTGTATTTCTGACGGATACCAGAAGGTGTTAGGACATTTCCCAGAAGCCAGGGTATTAGGAGTGACAGCAACACCGGACCGCGGCGACATGAGGAACCTGGGGGAATATTTTGAAAGCCTTGCGTATGAATATACGCTTCCGAAGGCAATCAGGGAAGGGTACTTGTCTCCTATTAAGGCGCTGACGCTTCCGGTAAAACTGGATTTATCCGGTGTCGGAATCCAGGCAGGGGATTTTAAATCAGGGGAGCTGGCCACCGCGTTAGACCCTTATCTTTACCAGATTGCCGAAGAGATGGCGCAGTACTGCATGGACAGGAAGACGGTAGTGTTTCTCCCGCTTGTAAAGACAAGCCAGAAATTCAGGGATATCTTAAATGAAAAAGGATTTCATGCGACGGAGGTAAACGGAAACAGCGGTGACAGAAGCGAAATCTTAAAGGATTTTGAAGAAGGAAATTATAATGTGCTGTGCAATTCCATGTTGTTAACGGAAGGTTGGGACTGCCCGTCTGTAGACTGTGTTGTGGTGCTGCGTCCTACAAAGGTAAGAAGCCTTTACAGCCAGATGGTAGGAAGGGGAACAAGGTTGTATCCAGGCAAAGAACATCTGCTTCTGTTAGATTTTCTCTGGCATACCGAACGCCATGAACTGTGCCATCCAGCCAATCTGATTTGTGAAAATGAGGAAGTGGCACAGAAAATGACAGCGAACCTGGAAGAGGCCGGCTGTCCAATAGATATTGAGGCAGCAGAAAAGCAGGCGGCGGGAGAAGTGATAGCACAGAGGGAGGAAGCGCTGGCGAAACGACTCGAAGAAATGAAGCATAGAAAAAAGAAACTGGTGGACCCGTTCCAGTTTGAAATGAGTATCCAGGCAGAGGACTTATCCGGCTATAAGCCGTCGTTTGGATGGGAGATGGCTCCACCATCTGATAAACAGAAGGAGATATTAGAAAAACATGGAATTTTTCCAGATGAGATTGAGAATGCTGGAAAGGCTGCAAAGCTCTTGGAACGCCTGAAAACTCGCAAGGAAGAAGGACTTACCACTCCAA
>CAJTUV010000026.1 GCA_910579515.1 uncultured Hungatella sp. | reverse complement strand
AATGAGTTTGATCTCTTCCAGAGTATGCTGGTTAGGATGATGGTGTGGTCTGCGAGAATGGTCACGCAGAGACTCGATAGAGCCGTCATAACGGCGTTTCCAACGATAGATATACTGCCGGTTGGTCTTATATTTTATGGCAGCTTTAGTCACTCCATATTTTTCAGCGTATTTAATCAGTGATAGACGATACCTCATATCTTGTGTTATACTAGCCATGCGGGAATACCTCTTTTCGGTTAGATTTTGGTTTGGCGATTAAAATATAACACGAATTCGGTATTTCCGTCTTTTTAATTATTCAGTTGTAACACATGTATTGTAAACCTACAGTGTGGTTTGGAAGAAAGTAATCATATAACCTTGCATAACCAGTCAAAACGAGGTATACTAGCATCAGTCTATGATGACACACCAATAGCCTGCAAAAGGTGTTCGTGGGGCAGGCCCAAACAGGAGGAATTGCAATGATAGAGGCAACGAGCTGTGGCGGTGTGGTGATATTTCGAGGTAAGATTCTGGTTTTGTATAAGAACTACAGAAACAAATACGAGGGTTGGGTTTTGCCGAAAGGAACTGTAGAGGAGGGAGAAGAGTATAAAGAGACGGCTTTGCGCGAGGTGAAAGAAGAGACTGGTGTCAGCGCTTCCATTATAAAATATATTGGAAAAAGTCAATACTCTTTCAGTACACCCCAGGATATGGTGGAGAAAGACGTCCACTGGTATCTGATGATGGCAGACAGCTACTACAGTAAACCACAACGTGAGGAGTATTTCATGGATTCAGGATACTATAAGTTCTATGAGGCCTACCATCTTCTGAAGTTTTCTAATGAGAAACAGATTTTAGAGAAGGCGTATAACGAGTATTTGGAACTGAAAAAGAATAACCTGTGGGGTTCCAGGAAATACTACTAAGGATGAAAACTGCCTGTCTTGCTGGCATTGTTCGGCAAGGGGCAGTTTTATATTGAAAGGATTCCCTCAGTGGATAAGAGAGAACTAATTGAGAATACCAAGAAAGAAGAAGGAGAAAACCATGACGAAAGCATATCAGGAACTGGAAACCTACCTGGAGACGGCCCAGGCGCTTCAGACAGCCCTGACCTTGTTTGAGTGGGACAATGAGACATTGGCCCCCAAAGAGGCGGGAGCTTATACTGGAAAAATGATTGGCGCTCTGTCCGGCGAATATTTTCGGATTATGACTGACGAAAAGGGAAAGGCTTTGATAAAGGCATGTAAAGAAGAAACCGATTTATCGGAGGTCGAGACTGCCATTGTCCGTGAGGTGGAAAAGGAGCAAAAACGCCTTGATTGTATTCCGGCTGACGAGTATCGAGAATTTGCAGAACTGACTTCAGAATCCGCCAGAATCTGGGCGAAGGCCAGGAAGGAAAAAGATTTTAAGGCATTTGCCCCGGTGTTAAAAAAGATCCTGGACTATCAGAAGCGGTTTGCCTCTTACCAGGCAAAAGAGGGCCAGAAGCTTTATGATGTGATGCTAAAAAATTTTGAAGAAGATTTTGATATGAAGTCTCTGGACCAGTTTTTTGCTATGTTAAAAGAACGTCTAGTGCCGTTTTTGAAACAATTAACAGACAGTAAAAGAGTTGTGGACGACAGTTTTCTGACAGGCGATTATTCTGAGGAAAAACAGGAGGAGATCGGACGGTTTCTGGCAGAGTATGTGGGGTTTGATTTTGACAAAGGCGTGATGGCAGTCAGCGCTCATCCCTTTACTACAAACCTTCACAACCACGATGTGAGAATCACCACGGCATATAATGACCATGTAGATGACTCTATATTTTCCGTGATTCATGAGTGCGGTCATGGCATCTATGAAATGGGAATACCAAACGAGCTGACTCAGACTCCTGTGGGACAGGGGATTTCTATGGGGATGCACGAATCCCAGTCCAGATTTTTTGAGAATATCATTGGACGAAGCCTGGCATTTTGGGAGCCGGTTTATGGGAAGCTTCAGGAAACATTTCCGGATCAACTGGGAAAGATTTCTCTGGAACAGTTTGTTAGAGGGATCAATAAAGTGACGCCTGGCCTGATTCGGATTCAGGCAGATGAATTGACATACAGCCTTCACGTGATGATTCGATATGAGATAGAGAAGATGCTGGTTGAGGAAGGTTTGGATGTGGAAAAACTGCCAGAGGTTTGGGCGGATAAATATGAAGAATACTTAGGCGTTCGCCCCAAAGACGTATCACAGGGGGTTCTTCAGGATATTCACTGGTCTCAGGGCTCCATTGGGTATTTTCCTTCCTATGCTCTGGGCAGCGCTTTTGGCGCTCAGTTTTTTGCTTCCATGAAAAAGAAGATGGATTTTGACGGGCTTTTGAGAAACGGAGAGATAAGGGTGATTCGGGAATTTCTCAGGGAGAATATTCACAAGTATGGAAAATTGAAAACCAGCCGTCAGATTCTTAAAGAGGTGACAGGGGAAGACTTTAATCCTCAATATTATGTGGATTATCTGATAGAGAAGTATGGCCGGATTTATCATATTGACAGGTAAGAAAAACCGCAGAAATGTCCTTTGAATGGAGATTTCTGCGGTTTCCTTATAATTATTCGTGCTTTAAATACAGATGTCTTGGAAGACCGTTTACCATAACGCATGGATAATCGCCTTGAATCAAGGGGCGTACGTAGTCAATAAAGTCTTCTGTCACATAGGTGCCGTCTTCGTTTATCCAGTTTCTCGGAACCAGTTTCTCGCCGTTGGCAATTTTATGAACGTCATAAACACCGGTTGCAGACTGATATGGATCATCAGACACGCGGTCAATGACAACCATTTTACCGCTGTCTCCCTCATCTGCTGCCTTTACCGCAGCTCCGCCTACCATAAACGCCTCGTTGATGTCTACACGGGAGGCCAGGTGGGAGGCGCTTCTTTGAAGGGAACTAAATTCTACGGCTCTGGTCTTGCAGCCGATTTCATGGTTGATTAAATTGGCAAGGTAAGTAGCAGAGCCGGTTAACTGCTTATGGCCAAAGGCATCTACATAGTCGGAACCGCCGCCTGCCTCGCTGACATACGTACCATCCTTTAAGCGGATTCCCTCAGAGATAGCGACAAACACGGTGCTTTTTTTCTTTAACAGTTCATTAATCTTGGTAATAAAGGCTTCGGTGTCAAAGGGAACTTCTGGAAGATAAATCAAATCCACTCCTTCGCACTCCTCTCCCTTTGCCAGGGCAGCAGCGCCGGTCAGCCATCCAGCATTACGTCCCATAATCTCAATAATGGTGACTAACTGTTTTTTATAAGAGAATCCGTTTCCATCGCGGATGATTTCCTTGGTGGAGGTGGCAATATACTTTGCCGCACTTCCATAGCCAGGAGTGTGATCCGTCAGAGCCAGGTCGTTGTCGATGGTTTTAGGAACCCCTACAAATTTCTGGGTCTGTCCGGTGAGGATTGCATAATCGGACAATTTTTTGATGGTATCCATGGAATCATTGCCGCCGATATAGATAAAACATTCAATGTTCAGCTTGTTTAAGATTTCAAAAATCTTAACATAGATGTCCTGATTCTCATGAATCGCAGGCAGTTTGTAACGGCAGGTGCCCAGGAATGCAGAAGGCGTTCTTTTTAAAATTTCGATGTCCAGCTCATTCTTGATATAGTCGGACAAATCTACATACATCTCATCCAATAACCCCTGGATTCCGTAGCGCATACCGTATACTTTTTTTGCTCCGCGGTCAATGGCAGTTCTGAAAACTCCTGCCAAGCTGGAATTGATAACAGCGGTAGGGCCGCCAGACTGGCCTACAATAACATTTCCATACATATAAAATTTTCCTCCAAACGCGAATTTTTACTCCAATGTTCCTAATTATAACATAGGATACATGGAAAAACCAGAGGAAATTTAAGTATTATGACGCTCTAAGTGATAGTTGATTTCTGCGCCGATTAAGAGAATGCAGATGCAGATATAAAGCCACAGCATTAAAACCACTACGGCGGTCAGGCTTCCGTACATATAGGAGTAGTTGCTGAAGTTATTAAAATAAATGGAAAACAGAGCCGAAAAGATCATCCATCCTACAGTGCTAAATAACGCTCCGGGCATCTGGCTGCGCAGGCTGTGCTTGCGCAGGGGGACGTAGGTATATAGGCCGCTGAAAATAAAAATCAAAAGCCAGAGTGTCAATAAGGGCCTAAGACCGAACAAAAATCCAGTAAAGTGAGAAAAAACAGGCAGCCATTTCACCAAAAAGCGTTGAATCGAGCTTCCCAATACCAACAAAAGCAGGCTGGCAACGCAGGCGATGATGAAGAGGACGGTGTAACCTGCACAGATGAGCCGACGGAGAATATAGCCCCGTTTCTCAGGGCTTTCGAACACTCGGTTTAAGCCACGCTCAATCCCCAGCATACCTCTGGCCGCAGACCAAAGTGCTACAATGGCGGAAATAGACACAATGGTTGCAGGAGATTTGTTATATAAATCATCCACAATGCTTACCACCAAAGCATCCAGCATGTCAGGCATAATCGTTACCAGAATGGACAATAAGTCAGATTTGTTTACTCCTGGTATGAATTGAATCAAAGTGAGCAGGAGCATAATAAAAGGGAAAAAAGAGATGACAGTAAAAAACGAGGCCTGGGCCGCATAGACGGTAACCTCATCTCTTTTGTACTTGTCAAAAATTTCTTTGCCGTGAACAATCAGGGAAATCATAGATGGCTGCACCTTTTCTTTTCATTATTCTATAAAAGCATATTATCATGGACTGGGAAAAATGGCAAGAGAGAGCCGCATGAAGGTAGGCGCCAGAAGGAGGGCATGAAACAGACACAGGGCATAACGTCTGTAATGTTTGGTGTATTGAAAATACCCCAGTAAATGACTAAAATTATTTTATACATGACCAATAGGAGGGGCTAAAAATCGGGACTTTGTTTTATGTGAATGGAAGTTTGACAGAAAGCAGAGAAAGTAACGTACATAGATATCCAGAATATGGACTCACGCATCAAAATTAACTAATAGTAAAAAATAATTCTAGTTAGTTTACTTGCATTCAATAGATTTTTGAGTTCCAATCAGCTATACTATACACAGAATCGATTCAAAAATTGTTAGGGAGATAGTTGAACATGACAATGGGAAATGTTATAAAAAAATACAGAAAGAATAAAGGTATGACACAAGAGGAGATGGCTTCTCGTCTCGGCGTGACCGCTCCAGCTGTAAACAAATGGGAAAGAGGCAACACACTGCCAGATGTTGCTTTGCTTGCTCCTATTGCACGGCTTCTTGGTATTACTACAGATGAACTTCTGTCCTTTAAAGATGAGCTAACAGACGAAGAAATTAACCAATATCTGTCAAAGATTCAAAAGGAGTTGGAGGGCAAAGGCTTCTATGATGTATTTCTTTCCGTAAAGGAAATGATCGAGAAATACCCTAATTGCGAAAAGTTGATTTGGCAGGTGGCAGTTATTCTGGATGCGAACCGAATGGCCATAAAACTCCCAAACAAGGACAATTATGATAATGTAATATTTGGATGGTACGAGAGATGTTTACTCTCAGAGGACGAACGGATTCGTAATCAAGCAGCGGATTCACTGTTTCATGCATTTGTTCGGAAAAAGGATTATGAAAAAGCATCTCATTATTTGGATTATTTCTCCATGGAGAATCCAGAACGCAAACGCAAGGAAGCACTTGTGAACAGTAAAACAGGCAAACGGACGGAAGCCTATCGTGCATACGAAGAATTGATTTATTGCGGATATCAACACATACAGATGGTATTAAATGATTTGCGCATTCTTTACATGGAAGATGATAATCATGAAATGGCAAAAAAGCTGGTTGAAGTTTCGTCCTCTGCTGCGTCTACATTTGAAATGGGCAAATATAATGAGGTTTGTTTCGGACTGGATGTTGCAGCATGGGAAAGGGATGTTGTATGGACGGCACAGCTTATGCAGGAAATATTGGATAGCGTTGGAACGATAGGTGATTTTACAAAATCTGAGCTTTATCAACATATGACGATAAAATCTGTTGACTCTAATTTTTTAGTCGGATTAAAGCAGGAGCTTTTGAAGTCTCTTCGAGATGAAACCTTTAATTATATGCAGGGAAATGAAGATTGGGAAAAACTGAAAAGCGTATTGTAGCGTTACAAGTTCAAATACGGAGCGTTCTTACTGGCAAAAGATAGTACGCCTACTATGTTATACTTTGGTTCTCAACCGGGGATAGAGGGATTTTATGAAAAGAATGGATGTCAAAAAAGTTTGCAATCTTATACAATAGAAAAGATCATAGCTAACTTTAAATTTTCGTTGTATAATGTTGTACATTCAAGCTAGGCAAGAACATGATTGATTTTTTGTTTGAAAGGAAAATGAAATATGAGTATGCTCAAAATTGCATTATTACAAATTGCACCGTGTAAAAATTCAGATGAAAATCTCGAAAAAGGAATCATATGCTGTAAAAAAGCAAAAGAGAAGGGGGCTGACATCGCACTGTTCCCCGAGATGTGGAGCAACGGATATAACATTTATGACAGACCTGTGGACGAGTGGAAAAAAGAAGCTGTTTCTATTGATAGTGATTTTATCAATCCGTTTGGCACACTTGCAAAGCAGCTTAATATGGCTATTGGAATTACACTGCTTGAAAAATATAAAAATGCTCCCCGTAATTCGCTTGCCCTTTTTGACAGATATGGAGAGTTAAAATTTGTTTATGCGAAAGTGCATACCTGTGATTTTAGTGTAGAACGAAATTTGACACCAGGCGAGGAATTTTATGTTACAACACTTGATACGTCTTGTGGAAAGGTAAAAATAGGCGCAATGATTTGTTATGACAGAGAATTTCCTGAAAGTGCGAGAATACTCATGTTAAAAGGTGCGGAACTGATTCTTGTTCCAAATGCCTGCCCAATGGAAATAAACCGCCTTTCACAACTTCGTGGCAGAACTTTTGAAAATATGTTGGCGATTGCTACCTGTAATTATCCCCAAACTGTGCCTGATTGTAACGGTAACTCAAGCGTATTCGACGGTGTTGCCTATTTGCCGAATGAAGGCGGTTCAAGAGATACCTGTATTTTTCAGGCAGGTGAAGAAGAAGGAATTTATATTGCCGAGCTTGATTTAGAGCAGCTCCGAAGATATCGGGAAAGCGAAGTGCACGGGAATGCATATCGACGTCCAAAAAAGTATAGAATTTTGACCGAATTGAACATTGTCAAGCCGTTTATTAGAAGCGATTATCGGGATTAATTACCCTCAGTGGACAAGGGGACACACGCCCCAAATACGGCACTTGGGGTCCGAAGGAGTTTTGCGCCCCAGATTTGTGATTCTGTAAGGCACTGGAACGAAGCGTACTGGACGTACGCTGAACGACAGTAACGCGGCAGAATCACAAATCTGGGGTGAAAAACCATGTGTCCCCTTGTCCACTGAGGGTATGTACAACTGATATGTATGAAGCCAGAAATTGTCCGCAGAGATACCGTGCTGGGGCCAGCTGCTGAACCAGCTGATCGTTCTGTATGGGGAAAGACTGGGGCAGAGTGAGGGAAGAGACCACAAAAGCAGTCTCACACTCTCCTATCTAACTTAACAAGATATTCTGTTGTATCTTCTTCAAACTTTTTCTGACCTGTCAAATGAAAGCCATGCCTCTGGTAAAAAGAAATTGCTCTGACATTTTTTTCTAATGCCCATAAATTATTTGCATGAAGTTCTCTAATTGCAAATTCGATTAGCTCACTGCCGATTCCCTCGCTTTGAAAAGCTATATCTACATACAATTTACAAATCTCTGTTTCGTTCATTTGAATAAAACCTTTTATCAATCCGCTATCAAATACATATATGTTTTTTATGATTTCATCTTTTTTGAAGTAATTATTTACCAATGAAACAACTTGCAATTCACCAAAAGAGAAACTTTCGTCTTTAAATATAGGGAAAAAATTTATCCTGTTATTAAATACATATATTTCGGCTACTCTTGATAAATCATCAATTATCGCTTTCCTAATATTCATTTTAAATCTCCTTTACAAATTGATGCTTGTCAGTTAGTTTGCCGCCCCAAGTATAGCACATCACTTCAGTGAAAACAATCCGCGTTCTATGTCTTTCTGGAAAATACTTGACTCTATACAAAACAATAGGATATGATTACAAAAGAGGCTTTTGTTTTTATTCCCGGCGAGGTTGAAAATTTGGCAAATGTCACAACCGTTTCAACAATATCCCCCTCGCTCCCCCACGAAAGGTATTAAGAATATGATAGACTACATTCCCGCCAAGCACATCATCACCAAGGTAAAGGACAGCAGTTGGTTTGGACTGGATTATAATATGAATATTTACAGAGGCTGCTGCCATGACTGCATCTATTGTGACAGCCGTTCGGACTGTTATCAGATTAAAGATTTTCATCAGGTGCGGGCCAAGGAAAACGCGCTTATGATGATTCGGGATGAGCTGCGCAGGAAAGTGAAAAAAGGGGTGGTGGGAACTGGCTCCATGAGTGATCCTTATAATCCTTTTGAAAAGGAGCTGAATTTGACCAGACATGCCCTGGAGCTTTTAGACGCCTTTGGATTCGGCATTGGGATTGCCACCAAAAGCACGCTTCTTTTACGAGATATGGATATTCTGGACAGCATCAGAGAGCATTCACCAGTCTTGTGTAAAGTGACTGTGACTGCCATAGATGATACGTTATCAAAAAAACTGGAGCCGAATGCCCCAGAGTCTTCCAAACGTTTGGATATGATTTCCAATTTAAGCGACAAGGGAATCTTTACAGGGATTCTTTTGATGCCTGTCTTGCCTTTTTTGGAGGACAATCAGGAAAATATCTCAGGAATTGTGAAGGCGGCTCATGAAGCTGGCGCAAAATTTATTTACGCCTTCTTTGGCATGACGCTGCGGGACAGCCAGAGGGAATGGTATTTTAAAGAGCTGGAGAGGATTTTTCCAGAGGAAGGTCTTTTGGCGCAATATGGAAAAACGTATGGTAATCGGTATGAATGCCACAGTCTGAAGGCAAAATCTTTGTGGAAAGGATTCACAGCAGAATGTGAGCGTTATGGGATATTATATAATATGAAGGATATTATCTGTGCGTATAAAAGAAGGTATGAGAACATGCAGTTAAGCCTGTTTGACCTTTAACAAAAAACAGACATGAAGGAGGGAATGTTGATGAAGCTGACAAAGCTGGAAAAGTATTGGGTTTTATATGATGTAGGAAATTCTGCCTTTGTCCTTTTGGTCTCTACGATTCTGCCCATTTATTTTAATTATCTGGCAGGAAAAGATGGACTGTCAGAGGTAGATGCCATGGCTTTTTGGGGGTATGCCGCGTCTGTGTCCACTCTGGTGGTTGCGGTGATTGGGCCTGTTTTGGGCACTATTGCAGACACTGACGGATACAAAAAGCCGATTTTTACATTCAGTATGATGACCGGAGTCCTTGGATGCGCGGCCCTTTCTGTACCTGCGCCATGGATTGTATTTCTTGCAATTTTTGTTATTGCAAAAGTAGGATATTCTGCAAGTCTGATTTTTTATGACGCCATGCTCTCCGATGTGACTACCACAGAGCGGATGGACCAGGTTTCTTCTCAAGGGTATGCCTGGGGATATATAGGAAGCTGCGTCCCCTTTGTTGTCAGTCTGATATTCGTGTTGGGAAATGAGGCTATTGGCATTTCCATGCCTGTGGCCATGAGCGCAGCCTTTTTTATAAATGCCGGATGGTGGCTTTTGGTTACGATTCCCCTTCTTCGCAATTATAAGCAGAAGCACGGCGTAAAGAAACAGGAACATGTGGTGAGAGAGAGCTTTAGAAGGCTTTCTGGGATTTTGGCAGATATTGGGAAACACAAGAAAATTTATCTGTTTTTAATCGCCTTTTTCTTTTATATTGACGGAGTGTATACCATTATCGAGATGGCCACTGCCTATGGAAGCGCTATCGGGCTGAATTCCCAGGGGCTTTTGCTGGCGCTTTTAGTTACTCAGATTGTGGCGTTTCCATTTGCTCTGATTTTTGGAAGGGCGGCAAAAAAATATAGGAACACTTCTCTTATAAAACTTTGTATTGCCAGCTATTTTTGTATTGCCCTGTTTGCTATTCAGCTCGATAAGCAGTGGGAGTTCTGGGTGCTGGCGGTTTGGGTCGGCATGTTTCAGGGAGGCATCCAGGCGCTGTCCAGATCCTATTTTGCGAAAATCATTCCGCCTGAGAAATCTGGAGAATTTTTTGGGATTTTTGATATCTGCGGAAAAGGGGCTTCTTTTATGGGCACAGCCCTGGTAGGCTTTATGACCCAGCTTACTCAAAATCCAAGCAGCGGCGTGGGGATGCTGGCAGTTTTATTTGCCGTGGGATTTTTGTTTTTTAATAAGGCAGTAAAGGAAGGGTAAACTGGAATATTTTCCCTGGATTTCACCTTGCCATTTGGTGTTTCATAGGGTAAAATAGTTATAAATCGCAAGTACTCTAAGAGAATCAGGAGGGAATACCATTGAAGTGCCCATACTGTTATGAAGATGAAACAAAAGTAATCGATTCAAGGCCTGCTGATGACAATAGTTCCATTCGCCGCCGCAGGCAGTGTGAGAAATGTGGAAAGCGTTTTACAACTTATGAGAAACTGGAGACCATGCCTCTTATGGTAATCAAGAAGGACAACTCCAGAGAGGTCTACGACCGTTCTAAGATTGAGGCGGGAATCCTTCATTCCTGTCACAAAAGACCGGTGTCTCCTCAACAGATCGACGCCATGATTGACGAGATTGAAAATTGGATTTTTAACCTGGAGGAAAAAGAGGTGGAAACCTCAGTGATAGGTGAAAAGGTTATGGAGAAATTAAAGGATGTAGATGAGGTGGCTTATGTGCGTTTTGCATCCGTTTATCGAGAGTTTAAGGACGTTAATACATTTATGGAGGAGCTGGGAAAGCTGTTAAAGAAATAATATGTTAGAGCCGTTTTATCCAAAAGAAATGGTGGAATCTGCCTATGAGATTCCCTATGAGCATTTATATGAAAATGGAATCAGAGGAGTGATTTTTGATATTGACAATACTCTGGTTTGCCATGGAGCCCCGGCCGATAAGAGGGCTCTTTCTCTGTTTGCGCATTTTCGCAAAATAGGAATGAAAACCTGCTTGTTATCCAACAATAAAAAACCCAGAGTCGCTTCTTTTGCAGCTCAGGTAGATTCCCCCTACCTCTATAAGGGAGGAAAACCGTCTGTAAAAGGTTACCAAAAAGCTATGGAGATAATGGGAACCTCAAACATTGCCACTATTTTTGTAGGCGACCAGCTTTTCACAGATATCTATGGAGCCAATCGAGCCGGGATTTACAGTTATTTGGTAAAGCCTGTCAACCCAAAAGAAGAGATTCAGATTGTGTTAAAACGTTATTTGGAAAAACCAGTGCTGTTTTTTTATCATCGGAGAAAACAACGGAGGAAGACATGATTAGTGGAAATGCAAAGGTCTGTGGAGTCATAGGTAATCCGGTGGGACATTCCCTGTCTCCATTGATGCAAAACTACTTTGCCGAGGCTTTGGGACTTGACTTTATCTATGTGCCCTGTAATGTGAAGAACAATCAAATAGAGGCGGCAATCCAGGGAATCTATGCCTTGGGCTTTTGGGGGCTGAATGTGACTGTGCCTCATAAACAGAGCATAATGCCGTATTTAAAGGAGATTGACCAGGCGGCTTTGAGCATTCAGGCAGTCAATACCCTGGTTCGAATAGACGGCGGTTACAAAGGTTACAATACGGATGCGGCAGGTCTTTACAGGGCTCTAAAGGGACATGGGATTGAGGTAGAGGGGCAGGATTGTCTTCTTTTAGGCGCAGGCGGAGCGGCAAAAGCGGCGGCCTATATGCTGATGGAGAAAAAGGCCAGGTCCATCACCATTTTAAACCGAACTTTTGAGAAGGCAGAGACGTTAGCCGGAGAGATGAACCGTCTCTTTGGGAGAGAAATTATGACAGCCATGCCCCTTGGGGATTATGAAATGCTCAAGAAAGACTCTTATCTGGCAATCCAGACTACCAGCGTAGGGATGCATCCTCAAGTGGATGCTGTAGCGATAGAAGACAGAGAATTTTATAAGAAAATTCATACAGGAGTGGACATTATCTATACGCCAAAAGAGACTCGTTTTATGAAATTGGTAAGAGAGGCCAACGGCCGGGCGGTGAATGGCCTTGACATGCTGATTTATCAGGGAATCATTGCTTTTGAATTATGGAATCCCAAGATACAGATTTCAAAGGAGATTACGGACAAGGTCAGGCAGATGATGGAGGAAAAGTTAAAGGGATGAAAGAGCATGTCATACTCATCGGATTTATGGGAGCAGGAAAGACAACGATCGGGAAGCGTTTATCCAAAAAGTTAGGAGTATCGCTTCTGGATACAGACAGGCTCATAGAAGAGGAAGCCCAAATTACCATCAGCCGTATATTTGAGACGAAAGGGGAAGAAGCGTTCCGCCAGGCAGAGACCAGAATGCTTAAAACCCTGGCAAAATATGAAGACAAGGCAGTGATCTCTGTAGGCGGCGGTCTTCCGATGCGAGAGGAAAACCGAAAAATTTTAAAAGAAATGGGGACTGTGGTTTATTTAAGAGTTCGGCCTTCCACAGTAATAAAGCGGTTAAAAGGGGACACTACCAGGCCTCTTTTACAGGGAGAGGATGCCCAAAAGAAGGTAAGGACTTTGTTAAATGACAGAGAAAAGCTATATCAGGAGGCGGCCCATTTGACGGTGGACGTGGACGGAAAGACCGTAGGGCAGATTACCACAGAGATTGAAGGAAGTCTTATACAATAGAGAGCACAGGCTAAATGGCAAAAGGAGAAAGCTGGCATGAAGATATTAGTACTGAACGGACCGAATCTGAATTTTTTAGGGATTCGGGAAAAAGGCATTTATGGCAAGGAAGATTATGCCTTCCTGGTTTCTATGCTGGAGGAGAAGGCTGGAAAAGAAGGCCATGAGATAGAAGCGTTTCAGAGCAACTTAGAAGGAGCCCTTATTGATAAACTTCAGGAGGCGTATCATAGCGGTGTGGAAGGAATCATTATCAATCCAGGGGCGTTTACTCATTACAGTTATGCCTTGCGGGATGCGCTGGCCTCTCTGGAGATTCCGAAAATTGAGGTGCATATCTCCAATGTCCATAAGCGGGAAGAATTTCGGCATGTGTCGGTGACCGCTCCTGTGTGCACAGGACAGATTACAGGGTTGGGGCTTTCTGGCTATATTTTGGCTATGGATTACCTTAAGTACCATGAGAATTTGACAAAAAAGTGTTGAAAATGTGGGATAGATAGTATAGAATAAGATGAACGAATGAGAGAGAATTGAAGGAGGAATATCATTTATGATATCTGCGGGTGATTTTAGAAATGGCATTACCTTAGAGATTGATGGAAATGTATATCAGATTTTAGAGTTCCAGCATGTAAAGCCAGGGAAGGGCGCAGCCTTTGTAAGAACGAAGATTAAGAATGTGATCAGCGGCGGTGTAATAGAGAAGACTTTCCGCCCAACAGAGAAGTTTCCGGCTGCAAGAATTGATAGAGTGGACATGCAGTATCTGTATTCGGACGGCGATTTATTTAACTTTATGGATGTAAACACTTATGAGCAGATTGCTCTGAACACAGAGACCATCGGCGATGCACTGAAGTTTGTGAAAGAGAACGATATGTGCAAGATTTGTTCCTATAATGGAAAGGTGTTCTCCGTGGAACCGCCGTTATTTGTAGAACTGGAGATTACAGACACAGAGCCAGGATTTAAGGGAGATACGGCTACCGGAGCAACAAAGCCAGCCGTTGTAGAGACCGGAGCAACTGTGTATGTGCCTTTGTTTGTAGACAGAGGAGACAAGATTAAAATTGATACCCGTACTGGAGAGTATTTGTCCAGAGTATAGGAAGGCTTTAGGGAAAAGGGATGAGAAGAGCTGTTGCAGGCGTAGACAACGTATCTACCAAAGCAGCGGCTCTATTTTTATATCTGAACACAAAAAGGAATCATATTGCACAAAGGATAGTTCCATTTTTTGGTCAATATTGCATAAAGGAAACTATACTTTTTTGTAAAAAATTACACAAACAATACATTATATTTTAGGTGAATATTCCATAAAAAACATAATGATTTTAAGAGGAAATTATGGTAAAATTGGTAAGACAGCTTAGTAGGAGACGATGAGAATGTATCTGTTAGCAATCTGCGATGACGATAAGAGTGAGTTAGTAAAAACAGAACAGTATTTAAAGACCTGGCAAAAAAGTCACCGGGATTACGATTTTAAAATAGAAAGTTTTGAATACGCACAGGAACTTCTTTTACGAGTCAGAAATCAGGAATACACGCCGGATTTACTTCTAATGGATATTTATATGCCAGACATAACAGGAATTGAGGTTGCAAAAGAGCTTCGGCAGATGGGAAGTACGGTTCCTATCGTGTTTCTTACTGCCTCGGCAGATTATGCCTTAGAAGCATTTGGGGTGGAAGCCTTTCAATATCTGGTGAAGCCGGTGACAGAAAAAGAGCTCTTTCCCGTGTTGGACAAGATTTTAGCAAACATGGAAAAGAGAAGAAAGCAATATGTGCTGTTTCGCATGGATGGTCGAAGTCATCGCATTGCAATCAAGGATATTGTGTGTTGTGAAGCCCAGGGGAAGTCGCAGAAGCTGACTTTTGCGGATAATACTTCAGGGCAGCTTCGCATGACTATGGGAGAGATTTTTGGAGTCCTTTCTTCGTATCGGCAATTTACACGAGTAGGAGCTTCTTATATTCTGAATCTGGAACATATTAACAGCCTGAATGGGCAGGAAGTCTGTCTGGATACAGGCCGCAGTATCTATCTTCCCAGAGGAGCTTACCAGCCTTTGCGGGAACAATATTTTAATTACTATTGTGAAAGTGAACCCGGTGAGGAATATTTTTAAAAAGCCTTAGAGAGAGCAAGTGCTTTTTCTGAGGTTTTTTATATTTTAGGGAACTTGGATTTTGTTGGAAAAAGAGGGGCAAACCGTGTCGCAAAACATGCGATTCGTTCCAAGACAGTTAAAAAATTTTTTTTCTTTGATATAATGTCGGAAAGGAAGGAGAAAAGTATGTTAGGTGGAACGTTTTGGGTTGCGCTTCTTCGAAATTCTATCGGCGCTGTGATGATGATGACGGTTTTTTTGATGTTGGATCATCCAAGACTGCCTATGAGGAAGACCATTTTTTATTATCTGATTTTTGGGATCATTGCGGTTGGAAGTTTTAGCCTTTGGTATGTACTTGACAGAAACAGTTATATTCGATTTTCAGGGCTCTGTTCCCTGCCGGTTGTTGGCATTTTTTGCAGTCTGATGAGCGGAGAGGGGATCTATTTGTCTTTATATAAAATTTCTTTGGGGTTTTACTTGCTGTCTTTGTGTGTTTTTGTGGGGATTGATTCGGCACGTTGGTGGTTTGAGGGGAATCTATGGGCGGATATCGGGATCCGTCTTTTGATGATGACGGGTATTTTCTGGGTTATGGAAAAGAAGTTTCGCAGAATATTTTTGGCGAATTTAGGGTTTCTTCGGGAAGAGATGGACCTGTTTAGCAGTGTGACTCTGGTAATCTCTTTTATTACAGCGGCGTTTGTGGCATACTGGCCCAATGAACGGGTATTTTCTGTTCTTTCTATTATGCGGATATTGGTGATTATGTTTTTGACAGGAATGATTCAATTTCTTATTTTTCATCTTTACCTTCATTTGGGGAAAGAGCATTGCTATAAGGCTGAGAGACAGCTTCTGGAACTGAACGAACAGCTTCTGCGTCGTCAGTTGGAACAGGAACAACGAAAGAAGACAGAGCCGACGATGTGTAAAAACAATGCTGTAGACACGATTTTGTCCGCTTATGCAGGATTTGCAAAAGAAGAGAAGATAGAAGTGTCGATGGAAGTGGCGGTTGAGGAGAATCTATCCATTCGGGACATTGATTTAGTGGCCATTGTCGCTAATATTTTTGAAAACGCGATTTATGGCTGTCTTTGTTCTGGGGCAGAAAAAAAGGAGATCGGTCTCTCTATGATACAGAAAGGCCACAAGATCGTAATTCAGTGTCGGAACACCTGCAATCCGGATGTCAATTTGAAAAAACAGAGACACGGTGTTGCCAGTATAGCGAAAACAGCCTCTCGTTATGACGGAGAAACGGACTTTGAAATACAGGATGCAACGTTTCTTATTAAGGTTCTATTGAATGTGAAGGAGAAGACGGATGTAAAGTCTGCCTGAAGGAGAAAATAGGAAATGAATGAAGTTTTGAGGCAGGAAAAGAAATATTTTATGACCATTACAGACAGTTTGAAGCTGTGTGCCCGTTTGGAAGGGATTATGATAAAGGATGTCCATAATGGAGCCTGTGGTTATGGGATTCGCTCTTTATATTTCGATACATTAGATGACGAAGATTATGAGGAGAAAGTGGACGGAGTGGAGCTGCGCAGAAAAATACGTCTCAGGTGTTATGATCCCAAATCTGATTTTGCCATGCTGGAAATGAAGCAGAAGGAAGGGCCTTATCAGAAAAAGCGCTCCCTGAAAGTCAAACGGGAGGATGCAAAAGAATTGATAGCAGGAAATTATTCCCCGCTGCTTCATTATGAAGAGCCTTTTGCCTTTGAGTGCTATGGTTTGATGAACAGAAAAGTTTACCGCCCTAAAGCGGTGGTGGAATATAAAAGAAAGGCGTTTATTGCAAAGGAGAACCGGATTCGGATTACTTTAGACAGCAATATTATAGCTACGGAGTCCTGTTTTGACATTTTTTCTGAGAAACTTCTCCAGTATCCTGTGCTGGACCCTTTTCATGTAGTTCTGGAGGTGAAATATAACGGGTTTTTGCTGTCCTACATCAAAGAGATTGTGAGTCAGGCAAACCGAAGCGAGTTTTCTGTCAGCAAATACTGCTTATCCAGAAGCGCAGGACTTCACTATGGGGGTTGATTTGTGAGGAAATACGTATGAAAAAAGAACTGTTTGAGATGTTTCGCTCTGCTAATGATTTATCAGGAGAGGTGATTCTTACTCGTTTAACAATGGCGGTTGTAATCGCCTGTTTTATTTATATTTCTTATAGATGGTCTCATGATGGAAGTATTTACAGCAAAAAATTTAATGTATCTCTGGCTGCCCTTACGGTGATTACCACCACAGTGATGATTGTGATTGGAAATAACCTGGCAATGTCTCTGGGTATGGTGGGCGCTTTGTCCATTGTGCGTTTTCGAACGGCAATCAAAGATTCCAGAGATACGGTTTACATATTTTGGACGATTGTGGCGGGAATCTGCTGCGGGGCGGGAGATTATCTGGTAGCAGGACTGGGAAGCTCCTTTGTATTTGGGATTTTGCTTTTGTTTGGAAGAATCCGCAACGACAGCCGAATTCTTTTGATTATCCGTACTGCCAGAACCAATGAGGCCCAGGTGGAGGCTCTGATTTTTCAACATTATTCCAGAAAGGCTGTTTTACGGGTTCAGAATACCACGGAAACCAGCGTGGAATTTATCTATGAGCTGAGTAAACGAATTTTTGATAAGGAGAAAAGAGGGGGAAGGCGGATCACAGATGAGATTTATGCCATGGGGAATGTGGAATATGTAAATATTGTAACACAGAATGATGATATCAGCAGTTAAGGAATAAGAAAGGGAGTTATTGAAGGAAGAGGAAGTGGATGAAATATAGGCTAATGGGCATTATTATGACGGCGGTTTTGCTGGGCACTTCTGTGTCGTTGGCTTCTAAAGAGACAGGGGAGGAAAAGGCGGGGAGAGTTCATCAACATCTTGATTTTCGTATGGAGGCGGGGTGTGATTGCGAGGGAGAGGAGCTGTGCTCTCATCTGCCTCTTGTGGTGATTGATACCAGGGGGCAGGAGCTTCCGGGGCAGGTTACTGGAAAGTGGGATCGGTTCGGACAGTCTTTATATACAAAGGCGGCTGATGGAGATTCTGTGATTGCAGGGGACTTTTCGGTGATTTTTAATGAAGAGAGAAATAATCATTTGGGGGATGTTCCAGATATTAAGACAGATTGTGAACTGCGGGTCAGGGGCAATTCTTCCAGGCATTTTCCTAAAAAGTCGTATGCTATTAAGCTTGTGGAGAAGGATGGAACGGGCAAGAAGGTTCCGGTGATGGGAATGGGAGCCCATCAGGAGTGGGTGCTGAATGGACCGATTCTGGATAAGTCCCTGGTGCGCAATTACATGTGGTACAACATTTCAGGAGAGGTGATGGACTATGCTCCCAATGTGAGGTTTTGTGAGGTGATTTTGAACGGGGAGTATGAAGGGCTGTATCTGATGGTGGAGAGTATCACAGATGGGGAGGACTGTCGGTTGAATTTAACCATGAAGGTGAAAAACTCAAGGGAGAGCGGGTATCTTCTTCGGATTGATCGTCCTACAGAGGAGAATTTGGAATCGGTCAGGGACATCTATACGTTTAACGAAAGAATGTGCAATCTTTCAGAGGATGTGAGTATTCGTTTTCCCGGGCCGTCAAAGCTTACGCCCAAGCTTGCCAAGGAGATAGAACTGGATTACGGGGCCTTTGAAAAATCGTTGTTTTCCTTTGACTTTGACACAAAGGAATATGGGTATTGGAACTGGATTGACGTAGGGAATTTTGTGGATTATTTTCTGATCAACGAATTTACCAAAAATCTGGATGCAGGTAGTTATTCTACATATATTTATAAGGAAGTGGGGGAGAAATATAAGCTGTGCGTGTGGGATTTCAACAATGCCTGTGATAATTATATTGAAACCGAAACACCAGTGGAAGGTTTTTTTCTGTATCAGTATGTGTGGTTTTTTATGTTGTGTAAGGATGAGAATTTTGTAGAGCGGGTAATAAAACGGTATGAGGAATTGAGAGACGGATGGTTGGAAGAGGATTTTTTGATGAATTACATTGATGAGACTCTTAAGTATTTGGGACCGGCTGTAGATAGAAATAATGAGCGGTGGGCTACGGAAATTGCAGAGTGGAACGGACTGGAACTTTTGGAGAGAAATTTGCATAGCCATGAAGAGGCGGTAGGGCAGCTGAAAGGGTGGCTGAAAAGGCGGGGCAGATGGATGGATGACAATCTTCATACATTAAGAAAGTTTTCCCATTTCAGCAGGAATAAGGTCTATCATCATTAAGGCCAGGGAAAAAAGGAGGCGGCGCTGTGAAAAAATTTATTCTCATCGTTTGTGGAATTGTGCTGGCGCTGCTTATCTGGAACATAGCGTATTACCGTTTGGGAATTTATGTAGATTTGAGACCAGACAAGCCGGTTACCTCTTTTATGAAGGTGGAGGGCAAGACAATTCTGATGGAACAGGAAGACGGTTATGTTCCCTTTGAAATCAGAGGAGTCGATATGGGCGTGGGAATTCCAGGCAAATGGGCTACAGACTATGCGATTGACAAGGAGATGTATCTGCGGTGGTTTGAACAGATCCAGGAGCTGGGGGCAAACACCATCCGAGTTTATACCATACTTCAGGAGGATTTTTATAATGCTTTTTATGAGTATAACAAGGACAGGGCAGAACCTCTTTACCTGATTCATGGAGTTTGGATTAACGACTATCTTTTTAATTCCCACTGTGACGCCTATGACGAGGAATTGTTCGGGGCTTTGCAAAAAGATTGTCAGAGTGTTGTGGATATTATTCATGGGAAAAAGAGTCTGGCTCTGGGAAAAAATACAGGGGGAGGCAGTTACCGAAAGGATATCTCTCCCTGGGTACTCGGCTATATTATTGGAGTGGAATGGGAAAGCAGCCTGGTGGTCTATACCAACCAGAAAAGTGAGGACAGGAATCAGTATTTGGGCAGTTATCTTTTTACAACGCCAGAGGCCACGGCTTTTGAGGCTATGCTGTGTGAGACAGGGGACCGCATGATTGAATATGAAAGCAGACGGTATAAACAGCAGCGGCTTGTGGCTTTTTCCAACTGGCCGGCTACAGATCCTTTTGTATATCCGGTAACTGTGATGCGTTACAGGAATAAAGTGGCCTGTGTCGATGTGGAGCATATACAATCCAACGACTGTTTTCAGGCAGGAATGTTCGCCTCGTATCATGTATATCCATACTTCCCTGATTATCTGGAGATTATGAGGGAAGGGAGCCTGATTCCTGAGGAGGAATTGGAAAACCGGATGAGCACGTATGTGAAAGCGAATCTGGAATATCGGAGTTTACAGCTTCATGCTCCTAATATTGAAAGTTACCTGAAAGAGGCGGACTATTATGACACACAGAACCGGTATAATACCTATCTTGCCTATTTAAGAGCCTTGAACCGTTATCATAGCTGTCCGGTAGTCATTTCGGAATATGGAGTTACCACAGGAAGGGGAATGGCTCAAAGGGATGTGAATACAGGAAGAAATCAGGGGCATATGACAGAAGAAGAGCAGGGACTGGCTTTGATTGACTGTTATCGGGACATTATGGAAGCGGGCTGTGCCGGAAGCTGTGTATTTACCTGGCAGGACGAGTGGTTTAAACGAACCTGGAACACTATGCACAGCGTGGATTTGAATAATACGGTTTATTGGAGCGACTGTCAGACCAATGAGCAGTACTTTGGACTTCTCTCTTTTGACCCTGGGAAGGAGGAGAGTATCTGTTATGTGGACGGGGATCTTTCTGAGTGGAAGGAGGAGGATAAAATCACGACAAGAAAGGGGATGGAGCTGTCTATGAAATATGATGAAAAGTTTCTGTATTTTCTGATAAAGAAGGAAGGCTTTCAAGACGGGGACCTTTTGTGTCTTCCCATTGACATCACTCCCAAAAGCGGAAGCACCTATTGCAGAAATTATGATATTTCGTTTGAGCGGCCCTGTGATTTTTTGATTGTGATTCATGGCAAAAACGACAGCCGGGTTATGGTGCAGAAACGGTATGATGTTCTTCGGGCCATCTATGACGGGGAATATTACCATGATGATTCTTATGCGAATCCTCCAGAGGCGGACAGCCCTGAGTTTGTCAATATCTATCTTCCTCTGGTGCTGTCCAGAAGCATTTTTAACCCTGTGGGAACAGTGGACTTTGGGGTAAAGTATGAGACAGGAAAGCTTCGGTATGGAAATGGAAATCCAAAGGCAGAGGCATTTGATTCTCTGGCGGATTTTATCTTTTCGGGAGATTACATAGAAATGAGGATTCCCTGGCAGCTTTTAAATTTTTCTAATCCGTCGGATATGATGATTCATGATGATTATTATGAGTGTTATGGAATCGAAAATTTACATATTCAGGGGATTTATGTAGGAGTGGGCGAAAAAGATGAGAATAGACACAGGATTCCTATGGAATATGTTCCTATGGAAGGATGGGGGAGGAAGGTTACGTATCATGAGAGACTGAAAAAATCCTATTATATGCTGCAGGATTATTGGACGAAGGGAGAAGGGGGGAGTTCGTCTGGAAAGTGAAGTATTGTTATATGGCTATGGGGCCGTATGTCTGAGTATGATGATGTTTAATATTTTTTATTCTCTTAGTTTGAAGCAAAGCGATAAAAGGCTGGCTCAGATAAGAGGCAGATTTCGACGCAGAATTTCTAAAGAGCTAAGTGTTTTAAAACAGGGAAAAGAGATAGATCCAAAGCATTTACAGTATCTTAGGCGGCGTCTTTGTCACAGTCGTTATTTGATTGCTTTTGATCAGGCTCTGAAGGAGTGTACGGAATTTGAAGAGACGTTTGTTATGGAAGAGTATAGCCGCCAGATTCAGACCGTGTTTCTTCATCTTGCTATTATATACGCAGGAAAGGAAGATATGGAGGCAGCTTATTTTGCTTACTTTGTCTCTCAGCATAAATCTAGGAGAATACGGCCTGTGGACGTCATTCAAAATATGATGGTGGAGTACATGAAACGGAATTTTTACTGTCGTGTCAATGCACTTCAGGCTCTGTGCCAGTTCGGATCAGAAGAAAATGTGGTAAAAGCGATCTCGGTTCTGGACTGGGAGGGGAATTTCCTCCATGAGAAAATCCTGACGGAAGGTCTTATGTCTTTTTCCGGCAGTCATGCCAGGTTAACTTCATTATTGTGGGAAAAATTAGAGAGTTTTTCTCAGAAAATGCAGCTGGCCATCCTCAATTATATTCGGTTTAAAAGTGGGGATTATTGTCAGGGGATGTTACTGATTTTGGAAAATTCCCGCAAAGATAAAGAACTTCGCCTTTGCGCCATCCGGTATTTTGGAAAGTATTTCTATGAGCCGGCAAGATCGCTTCTTTTACAGTTTGCCAGAAACAGAGACCCTCTTTATTGGGAATATGCAGCGATCAGTATTACCTCTTTAGCCAGTTATCAAGGCGAAGCGGTGATTGAGGTCCTGGTGGATGCGGTTCATAGTTCTAATTGGTATGTGCGTTACAATGCGGCTGTCAGTCTAAAAGCTCATCAGTTAAGCTATACTGAGCTGGCTCAGGTGACAGGCGGCCATGACAGGTATGCAAGGGAAATGCTAATGTATCAGCTTGAGAGAAAACGAATGGAACAAAAAGAATGGGGAGCTGTTTCATGAGAGAAGCGTTTCAGACATTTTTTAATCTGGTGGGAGCCTTTTTTACTGTGTACATGATGGGGTATGCCAGCTTTCTCTTTCTGTCTGTTACGGTAGGGGCTTCTTGCTTATATGCCGCGAAAAGGCGGAACGCATTAAAAAATGAACTCCCAAATCAGTATTATGTGCCTGTCTCCATTTTGGTTCCGGCTCATAACGAGAGCGTGACCATTGAAGCCACTCTTCATTCTCTGCTGGCGTTGGATTATAAATTGTATGAGATCATTGTGGTGGACGACGGGTCTACAGACGATACCTGGCAGGTGGTACAAAAAGCCTTTCATATGGTCCATGTAAACCGCCCCATTCAGAGAAAAGTTCCTTGTCAGATGATAGAAGCAGTATTTGAGACAAGGGACTATAAGGTGCCTATCACACTTATCCGAAAGAAGAACGGAGGGAAGGCGGATGCTTTAAATATGGGGATCAACGCGGCTCAGTATCCCTACTTTCTATGTATGGATGCGGATTCGGTTTTACAGAGAGACTCTTTGGAGAAAATTGTGCGGCCTGTGCTGGAACAGGACCATATTGTGGCTGTGGGAGGCGCGGTTCGGCCTTGTAATGATGTGGAGATTGAAAACGGACAGATTCTTCGCTACCATATGCCCCGAAAAATTCTGCCTTGCATGCAGGTGCTGGAATACGACCGCTCCTTTTTGGCAGCCCGTATCTTGTTTGACCAGTTTAATGGGAGCATCATTATATCAGGGGCTTTTGGACTTTTTAAGAAAAGCGTGGTGATCGGCGCCGGAGGGTATGATACCACCACCATGGGAGAGGATATGGAGTTGGTGGTAAAGCTTCATGTGTTCTGCAGAGAACATAACATTCCGTATAGTATTCGTTATGCGTCCGATGCTATCTGCTGGACTCAGGCTCCAGAAAAATTGTCGGATCTGTGTAAGCAGCGGAGACGGTGGCATATTGGCCTTTACCAGTCTATGACAAGGCATCGAAGAATTCTGGCTAATCCCAGATATGGCATGGTAGGATTCATTTCTTATTTTTATTTTCTGATTTATGAATTGCTGTCTCCATATATCGAGGTTTTTGGTACTGTGACTATGGCCTTGGCATTGTGGATGGATTTTTTAAATATTCGGTTTATGGTTTTGTATTTGGGAATCTATGTGCTGTATTCGTCTATTCTGTCTTTGACAGCGTTTTTCACCCGTATTCATACCATTGATTTAACATTGACGTTTCGGGATGTGCTGAAAGCGATAGGGTTGTGCGGCGTTGAAGTTTTTGGTCTGCGTTTCATTTTGGCATGGGTAAGAATGAACGCTCTTTTAGGAGGCAAGAAAAAGCAGAGAGGCTGGGGACAGATTGAACGGAAAAGGATTAACTTTAAATAGAGGAGAAGGAGAGGGATTAGGGGATGCGGATGAATGACTTGAAAACAGGGATTTGGGGGTACAAAAAGGAAGGTGTATACAACTATATTGTGTCTTTAGAAGAGGAGGCGGCCAGAAAAATGGCGCAGAGAGACTTGGAGGCGGAAGAGGTAAAACAGGAATATGAGAAACGGGTGGCTGAACTGGAAAAAGAACTGGAGACTGTCAGGGCAAAGCAGGCTGCTGAAAGTAAAAAGCAGATAGATAAAGTGGAAGAATCAGGAGAGTGAAGTGTGGAAGAAATCATCATCTATGTAGCAGGAGATCCGAACGCCTACCCTGTAGAGTACTATGATTTTCGGACAGAAACCTTTCAAGGCATGATTCCCAAACTTCTGGAAGAGTTTTCGGCTCAGACATCTTATGATATTCGCTATTTTTCTGAGGGAAAAAAAGACGTAAGAGAGCAGTTGGCAGATAATCTTCAGGTAGATATGGTTTCCGGCAAGGGAAAAAGCG
The DNA here is from genome assembly GCA_910579515.1 of uncultured Hungatella sp. Classification (GTDB taxonomy): domain Bacteria; phylum Bacillota; class Clostridia; order Lachnospirales; family Lachnospiraceae; genus UBA3402. Next base: position 26,349 of record CAJTUV010000026.1, on the reverse strand, counting down.
GTGAGGAGAAGTATGGCTCTACCGAAGAAGTCTTTCTTTTTGAGATGATGGAGGAGGGGGAGCCGGTATCATTTAAGCTTTTTGTTTTGGAAACAGCACCTGAGACTCTTGCAGAGGATTTAAGAGGGTTTGTGTCAGGGACTACAGAGGCGTCCAGGACGGGACAGCTTGTGGAGGCGGCCAATAAACAGTCCGTTCATGTGAATAAAAATCTCTTCTCCTCAGTTTTGGGGCTGATTTTTCTTGTGTTGGCTTTGGGATGTGGAATGGCCTTTATGGTGTGCCGATATCGAAAATACTTAAGGGCTGCGAAAGAAAAAGGGGAGACGGACAGCCTTACAGGCATCGGAAATATCGAGTACTTTATGCATAACTATAAGACGATGGTCCATGACAGAAATCGGATTTTGTATGGAATGTTTTATTTCTATATAGATATGGAGTATATGTATCGGGTGGAGGGGAATGAGAAAATCACAGAGTTTTTGCGTCATACAGCTGCGGTTCTTGTTAATGCCGCCTCAGATACAAGTATTCTGGCAAGAATCAGCGATGGAGGCTTTGTGGTTCTGCGCCTGTCGCCTGGGGTACGGGAGGCGAAAGAATGGTTAGATGTGACATTAAAAGCGATTCGTGATTTTTCGGATTTTTCCTTAGAGGGGAGTCTAAGCCATATAACCGCAGGGATTTACAAACTGAAGCCAGAGGATCATGAGCTGGAACAGGTGATTCTTCAGGTTAGCCAAGGAGCACAGGCTGCATGCAGAGAAGGAGAAGATTATAAAATCTGTACAGAGGAGTGGATCCTGGCTTTAATGGAGGAGCAGGGACTTCAAGGGGAGGTGGAAGCAGGACTGGAACGAGAAGAATTCCATCTCTATCTCCAGTTCTATGTGGATTCTGGGGCCAGGCAGATTATAGGAGGTCAGGCACTGTCACGCTGGGAGCATCCGGCCAAAGGATTTCTTTCGCCAGGACGGTTTGTTCCCTTGATGGAGAAAGAGGGCCTTATCAGCCGCCTTGACTATTACCTGTTAAATAAGATATGTGCATTTCTGGAACAGATCGAACAACTGGGAATAGAAAGGTTTTTTGTCTCCTGCAATTTTTCCGGAGAAACGTTTGAGAAAGAAGACTTTCCAGAGCGGTGTAAAAAGATTTTGGAAACGTATCAGTTTTCCAGAGAACAGTTGATTTTTGAGATTGCACGAAGCGTAAAATTGAAACATACGGATATGATGATTCAAAATATAAAAGCGGTGAAACGTATGGGAGTACAGATGGCTATGGAGGCTTTTGGAGAGAATCTTCCCTTGTTTTTGGAACAGAAGGAGAATCTGTTTGACGTGCTGCTTTTGGATCGGTATCTTTTGGATCGTCTTGAGACAGAGCGAGGCAGGGCAGTGGCAGAGGGAATGATTCAGACAGGCAGAAGTCTTGGCATGACCGTTTGCGCAAAGGGAGTGGAAACCAACGAACAGGCAAAAATTTTAGAAGAGATGGGTTGCCAAATTCTTCAGGGATTTCATTTTCACTATCCTGCACCGGAATGGGAGATCAAAAGGGTATTGATAACCTTACATGACAATCAGGAAAGAGGTGAGATATGAGGGTGAAGAGCATCGGTATAACGTTTCTTACAGTATTTGCGGGGGTCGTGGCTCTTACCGTCTTAGGAGCAGTGAAGCCATGGCAGAAAGGGGAAAAACCAAAGGAATTTGGCTGCTTTAGCTGGAGTGAAGAGATTATAGAAGAGGAGGAGAATGAGGCGCTGTCAGGCTGCATCAGTCAGGCAGGAATCAGCGTGCTTTATCAGGAGTTTTCCAAGGAAAGCCTGACCTTGGAGGATAAAAGGGTGGAGCAGTTTGTGGCCAGAATGGGGAAACAAAAGGTGAAGGTCTATGCCCTCATAGGGAAAGCTGAGTGGGCTTATGACAAGGAAGGGAAAGAGTTAGTGGAATACCTTCAATGCCTTGTTGAATATAATCAGAGAAACGGAGACGAGAAGAGGATCCAGGGTGTGATGGTGGATGTGGAGCCCTATCTTTTAGAGGAATGGGACGAGGGGGAACAAGCCAGAGAAAAGCTGATGGAGGATTATGTGAGCGGAATCGAACGCGCTTATATCTACGCCCTGCAGAATCAACTGAAATTTTGGGTGTGCATTCCTACCTTTTATGATTCTACCAACAAGGATATTCTGGAAAAGCTGATCAGCTATGCCTGCGACGGCGTGGCGGTTATGAATTATAATCGGAGAGATGAGTATGGGCAGATGGCCATGGAGGTGGGCTTTGCCAGAGAATATGGAAAAGAGATTCTGTGTATCTATGAGCTTCAGAAGCCTGGAAAACATGAGCTGGAGGAGATAAATACGTATGCCAATGAAGGGCTGAAAGCTTTGTGGAAATCCAGAGAACGGCTGGAAAAACAGTTCGGTTATGACAAACTGGGATTCGCGTACCATTATTATAAGCCTTTAAAGGAGATGTTAGAAGGGGAAAATCCGTAAAATTAGGTTGTCAATTCTGTCTAAAGAGGTATAATGGAAAAAACAGGATAAAGGCAAGGAATTTTCATGGATAAATACGAGATTTTAAAGAAATATTTTGGATATGACAGTTTTCGCAATGCTCAGGAGAGACTGATAGACCATATTTTAGCCGGAAACGATACATTAGGCATTATGCCTACAGGAGCAGGAAAATCCTTGTGTTATCAAATACCGGCGCTTATGCTGGGGGGAATCACATTGGTGATTTCTCCTTTAATTTCGCTTATGAAAGACCAGGTGGGAGCTCTGAACCAGGCAGGAATCCATGCGGCTTTTTTAAACAGTTCCCTGACAACGACCCAGTATGTTAAGGCATTAAGCTTCGCAAAACAGGGGCGTTATCCCATTATCTATGTAGCGCCGGAGCGCCTGGTGACAGAGGAGTTTCTGGATTTTGCCCTTTCTGTGAACATTTCTATGGTAGCTGTAGATGAAGCCCACTGTGTGTCTCAGTGGGGACAGGATTTTAGGCCAAGCTATTTAAAAATTGTGGAGTTTGTAAAGAGACTGCCTCGGCGTCCTATAGTCAGCGCTTTTACTGCTACGGCAACCAAAGAAGTAAAAGAGGATATCATTGATATTTTGCAGCTTCAGAATCCTACAGTTGTGACCACAGGGTTTGACAGAGGAAATCTCTACTTTAGCGTTATAACAGGAAAGGACCGGTATGGCCTCATACGAAGTTATCTAAAGACGCACAGAAACTTTAGCGGAATTATTTACTGCCTGACAAGAAAACAAGTAGAGGAGGTCTGGGAGCGGCTGCGAAAAGAAGGATTTTTGGTGACCAGATATCATGCAGGACTAAGCGACAATGAGCGTAGAACAAATCAGGATGATTTTATTTATGACAGGGCTCCTGTTATGGTGGCCACTAATGCTTTTGGAATGGGGATTGACAAATCAAATGTCCGGTTCGTTCTGCATTTCGGGATGCCTAAAAATATAGAATCCTACTACCAAGAGGCGGGGCGTGCAGGCCGTGACGGGGAACCGGCGGAGTGTATTTTATATTATAGCAGTAAAGATGTGATTACGAACCAGCTCTTTATTGACCATAATCAAGATAATCAGGATTTAGATGACGTAACCAGGGCGATTGTGAGGGAACGTGACGAAGAGCGGCTGAAGAAAATGACCTTTTACTGTTTTACCAACGAGTGCCTTCGGGATTACATACTAAAATATTTTGGAGAGTACGGGAGTAATTATTGCGGAAATTGTTCTAATTGTTTAACTCAATTTGAACAAGTGGACGTAACGGAGATTGCAAGGGCTTTGATTGGCTGTGTGGCAAGCAGCAGGCAGAGATATGGGACGACTGTGATGATTGATACGGTACATGGAGCCAATACGGCTAAGATAAAGAGTTATAGAATGAATGAAAATCCTTACTATGCTGTTTTGAGTAAGGTCCCAACATACAGAATCAGACAAGTATTGAATCATTTACAATTAGAAGAATATTTATTTGTTACCAATGATGATTATGCCGTGGTTAAGCTGACAATGAAATCGAAAGAGATCATGGAAGAAAATAAGCAAATCATGATGAAATTGGCAAAGGCACTGGAGAAACCGACAAAAGAGGCGCAGGTAAGGAGCAGGAAAAAGAGGGGCGGACAATTAGGAAAGGAAGCGTTTACAGAGAAAGAGGAAAGTTTGTTTGAAAAATTAAGGGCTCTTAGAACAGAGACGGCAAGAGAAGAAAAAGTACCTCCTTACATTGTGTTTTCCGATAAGACATTGACGCATATGTGTGTCGTAAAGCCCAAGACGAAGGAGGAAATGCTGAAGGTATCAGGTGTAGGAGAGTTTAAGTTTGAGAAGTATGGGGAGAAATTTTTAAGCTGTATAGAGAAATTTGAAAGTACACAGAACTAATTTTGAAACGCACTCTTAAGGCGCTTGGGCATGTTTTGCATGCTCAGGCGCCTTAGTTGCTGTTTCAATGTTATGTGGCGCTCTCTTCTTTGGGAAGACTCTGCATATATTGGTGCATGGATTCTGCCACGATCTTGCTGTGGGCTACAGCCTCTACCACGGTTCTGGCTCCGTTTACCACATCGCCGGAGGCAAAAATACCGGGTCTTGTGGTGTGGCCGGTCTCGTCTGCAACCAGAAGTCCTTTCTGATTTGCCGCAAGACCTTCTGTGGTGTTGACAATTCGATTCTGAGGTCCCTGGCTGATGGAGATAATCACACTGTCAGCCGGATATAACTTGCTGGAATCTGGAACATCTTCAAAGGAGCCGTCCTCCTTTTCGATAATGTCTTTGAAAATTACGCCCTCGTCTGTGATTTCCACAGGAGATTTGTTGTACTCAAACAAAACGCCTTCCAGCTGGGCGTAGCTGAATTCGTGGTGGCTGGCCGCCACTTTTTTGGTGAGGGAGAAACAGGTCAGATACCGGGCCCCTTTGCGGACTGCGGTCCTGGCCACATCCATGGCTGCGTTGCCTGCGCCGATGACGATAACCCGCTCTCCCAGAGAGTAGCTGTCAGGATTGTTCAGATAATTGATGCCAAAATGAACATGTCCCAAGGTTTCTCCCTTGATATGAAGAGCATTAGGCTTCCATACGCCTGTCCCCACGAAAATCGCCTTGTAACCGTCTCGGAACAAATCGTCAATCCCAATAGAACCGCCAATATGGGTGTTGGGGCGGAACTTGATGCCCTTTAAGTCAATGTGGCGGTACTTAATGTCGTCCAGAACCGATTTCGGAAGGCGGAATTCTGGGATTCCATAGCGGAGCACTCCGCCCATCTGATCTTTTCCTTCAAAAATCGTGACGTCGTATCCGTATCGGGCCAGGATAATGGCGATGGTGATTCCGGCCGGACCGGAACCGATGATAGCCACCTTCATTCCATTAGATGGTCTGGGACCCTGGACCATTTTATTTGCATAAGTGGTGGAAATATAATGTTCAATGGTAGAAAAATGAACCGGAGCGCCTTTCTTTCCCAGGACGCAGTGGCCTTCGCACTGGTTTTCATGGTTGCATACAAGACTGCACACCGTAGTCAAAGGGTTATTTTCAAAAAGCATTCTTCCGGCTTCATCCAGTTTGTTTTCCTTTAATAGCTTGATGGCTTGAGGAATCGGGGTGCTGATTGGACATCCCTTCTGACATTGAGGAACTTTACAATTCAGGCAGCGGTTTGCCTCGTCCATAACGTGTAACGCCATAATTAAAATACCTCCTGCTGTTCTTCTCTGTTTGTTAGTTTACCACAGATACAGGGTTTATTCTATAGAAAATCTTTGCATTTAAAAAAAACAGTTGCAAAATACCCCATAGGGGTATATAATGCCTTTAGGAGTGTAGAAAATAGAAACAGGAGGTCTTTCATGGAGAAAGAAAAAAACTGCTGTCATAAAACAAAGGAACGCTCTGACAAAGAGTATCGGGATTTGCTCAACCGGCTGAACCGTATTGAAGGGCAGGTGCGGGGGATCAAAGGGATGGTGGAAAAGGATGCGTACTGCACAGATATTTTGGTTCAGGTTGCGGCGGTAAACGCGGCTTTAAACAGTTTTAACAAGGTCCTTTTGGCAAACCATATCCGTACCTGTGTGGCAAGGGATATTCGGGAGGGAAAGGAAGAGACCATAGACGAATTGGTTGCGACTTTACAAAAGTTGATGAAATAGGAGGTGTTAACAATGGATCAATATGTTGTGACAGGTATGAGCTGCGCGGCCTGCAGTTCCAGGGTGGAAAAGGCGGTTTCCAAAGTGGATGGCGTGACTTCCTGCTCGGTCAGTCTTCTGACTAATTCCATGGGCATAGAGGGAACGGCGTCAGAGGCCGCCATTATTCAGGCAGTGGAACAGGCCGGATATGGGGCGGCCAAAAAGGGTCATGGAAGCAGCAAGGAATCGGCTGCGCAAGCAGGAACTAAAGGGGGCTCTATGGCTGCCTCAGAGGAGTTGTTAAAAGACAGGGAAACTCCGGTCCTGAAACAGCGGCTCTTTTCTTCTTTAGGATTTTTGATTGTGCTCATGTATTTTTCCATGGGACACATGATGTGGAATTGGCCTGTTCCAGGATTTTTGGCAGGAAATCATGTGGCCATGGGACTTTTGCAGCTTTTGCTGTCAGGAATCATTATGGTAGTGAACCAGAAGTTCTTTATCAGCGGATTTAAAAGTCTGTGGCATAAAGCGCCTAATATGGATACTTTGGTAGCTTTAGGCTCTACGGCTTCATTTGTATACAGTACTTACGCCTTGTTTGTTATGACGGACGCTCAGATGAAAGGCGACATGGCTGGTGTGATGGCAGCCATGCACGAATTTTATTTTGAATCCGCAGCCATGATTTTAACCTTGATTACTGTGGGAAAGATGCTGGAGGCCAGGTCCAAAGGTAAGACTACAGATGCGTTAAAGAGTCTGATGAAGCTTGCTCCCAAAACGGCCACTTTAGTGCGGGATGGAGTGGAGACGGAAGTTTCCGTTGATCAGGTGAGGAAGGGAGACGTCTTCGTTGTACGGCCTGGAGAAAATATTCCTGTAGACGGAGTGGTTTTGGAAGGTTCCAGCGCAGTGAATGAATCGGCGCTGACAGGGGAAAGTATTCCTGTGGATAAGGAAGCGGGAAGTCAGGTTTCTGCAGCCACAATGAACCAGTCAGGATTTTTGCGCTGTGAGGCCACCAGAGTAGGAGAGGATACCACCCTTTCTCAGATTATTCAGATGGTCAGCGATGCGGCATCTACCAAGGCTCCTATCGCGAAAGTGGCGGATCGGGTGTCCGGCGTATTTGTACCTGCGGTAATCGCCATTTCCATTGTCACGATTCTTGTGTGGCTGATTGCTGGCCAGGGAATCGGTTTTGCACTGGCCAGAGGGATTTCGGTTTTGGTAATCAGCTGTCCCTGCGCCTTAGGCCTGGCGACTCCGGTGGCGATTATGGTAGGAAATGGCATGGGAGCCAAAAACGGAATTTTGTTTAAGACCGCAGTATCTCTTGAAGAAACGGGAAAAGTGGAGATCGTGGCTCTGGATAAGACAGGAACCATAACCAGCGGAGAGCCAAAGGTGACAGATATGATACCCGCCAAGGGGATCGGGGAAACGGAACTTTTGGAAACGGCCTGCGCGTTGGAGGAAAAAAGCGAGCATCCTCTTGCCAGGGCGGTACTAGAGAAAGCCAGAGAGAGAAAAATAAGTGCAAGACCAGTTTCTGATTTTAGGGCTCTGCCTGGAAACGGACTGACGGCGGTTCTGGACAATCAAACTGTGTCCGGTGGAAATCTGACCTTCATCAGTACGCAGTCAGAAGTGTCTGAGGATTTAAAGATACGGTCTGAGCGTCTGGCAGAGGAAGGAAAGACACCGCTGTTTTTTAGCAGAGACGGAAAGCTTATCGGTATCATCGCGGTGGCAGATGTGATAAAGGAGGATAGCCCCCAGGCAGTAAAGGAGCTTCAAAATATGGGAATCCGCGTGGTGATGCTGACAGGAGACAATGAGCGCACCGCAAAAGCGATCGGAGCCCAGGCCGGTGTAGACCAGGTGATCGCCGGAGTCTTGCCAGAGGGCAAGGAACAGGTGATTCGGTCTTTGAAAGCCCAAGGAAAGACGGCTATGGTGGGGGATGGAATCAACGATGCGCCGGCTCTTACCAGAGCGGATATGGGAATCGCCATCGGCGCAGGAACCGACGTAGCCATCGATGCGGCGGATGTGGTGTTAATGAAGAGCCGGTTAAGAGACGTACCGGCGGCTATCCGCTTAAGCAGGGCTACCTTACGAAATATTCATGAAAATCTCTTTTGGGCGTTTTTCTACAATGTGGTGGGGATTCCTTTGGCGGCCGGAGTTTGGTATCCGATTTTTGGATGGAAACTAAACCCAATGTTTGGAGCTGCAGCTATGAGCTTATCCAGCTTCTGCGTAGTGACCAATGCCTTAAGGCTGAACTGGTTTCAATTAAGAGACGCCAAAAAAGATAAAAAAATAAAAACAAAGAAAAAGGAGACAAATGTGATGACTAAGACGATGAACATTGAAGGAATGATGTGCGGACACTGTGAGGCGAGAGTGAAGAAATGTCTGGAGGCACTGCCAGAGGTTAGTCAGGCGGTAGTCAGCCATGAAAACGGAACCGCCGTTGTAACCTTTGACGGAGAGATTTCTGACGAGGCTCTGAAAAAAGCAGTGGAAGATCAGGACTACAAGGTAGTTTCTATTCAGTAAAGACAATGTCTCTGTCCAAGATTCCCTCTCTTCTGGCTTTTTGGTAGGTCTTTACCATCTGCCGGATCTGAGCAGTCGTATAAGGCTTGACGATAAAGCCGAAGGCCCGGATTTTCCACGCTTCCAGAGAAAATCCGGGGATTCCAGATAAAAGCACTACTTCTGGATGATTGGGGAGACTGTAAATGGAAGAAGCTAAGGTGATGCCGCTGATTTCCGGCATCACCACATCAGAAAAGACCAAGTCCACCGGATTCTCCTCTATATACTGCATGGCGGCAACCGCATCGTCAAAACTCCCACACACGGTGACTCCATCCATATTTTTTAAAATAGTTGTCAGTTTTTCTTTTAAATCTTCTGAATTATCCACTACAATCGCTTTGATTTCCATACAAATATGCCGTACCCTTTTCCTGTTATCCGTATTTGCTTCTATAGGTTATATCATAAAGTGAAATTTCTTTCAAGCAGGAGACCTGATTTTATTTGCAACAAATCAGGGGTCTGTGTTACAATATGATGATATGAAACTTCAGAAAGAGGAGGCGTCTGGAATGGAAACGATTCAAATAAAATATTTTACGGATAAAATTGAAAAATTGTCTTATATTGGAGGAAAGTCTGATTGGATTGATTTGCGGGCTGCACAGACAGTACACTTAAAAGCAGGAGAGTTTTGCCTGATTCCCTTAGGAGTGGCTATGAAGCTGCCAAAGGGCTATGAGGCTCACATTGTACCCAGAAGCTCTACCTTTAAAAACTTTGGAATCATTCAGACGAATCATTATGGAGTCATTGACGAGACGTACTGCGGCGACCAGGACCAATGGTATTTTCCAGCTTATGCGCTGAGGGATACAAAGATTGAACGAAACGACCGGATCTGCCAGTTTCGAATCATGGAACATCAGCCTGCCTTAACGTTTGAGCAAGTTCCTGCTCTTTTGGATGAAAACCGAGGCGGAATTGGCAGTACAGGACTTCAGTAGGAGTAAAGGAAGAAAGGGGAGAAGGAATGAGACGATTTGTTTGGAACATGGTTGTCATGTCTTTGGCGGCCATGCTTTTGATGACGGGATGTGGGGCGAAGACAAAAGAGAAACTGGAACTTCGCAACGCTGGTATTGACAAGCTTAATGCAGGGGATTACCATGGCGCCATTGAGTCGTTTGACCAGGCTTTGGAACGTTCCCAAAAAGTGGTTGGGGAGTTTGAGCTGGATGTGCTGAAATATCGGGCGGATGCAGAGACGGGAGCAGAGGATTATGAGGCGGCCGCTCATACCTACGAGGTGTTATGCCAGGTGGAGGAAGAGAAGCCGGAATATCTGTATCGGCTTTGTATGCTTTACGAGAGGATGGAGGCGCTTGACAAGGCTCTGGAAAGTTATAAAAAGGCTTATGAAAAGCAGCCGGACAGCGAGATGGCTGCCGACGCGTTATTAGCTTTGGGACAAGGGCTTACCCAAAACGGACGATTAGAAGAGGCCATGGAGCTTTATACGGCGGCTATGAATGCAGGAATTCAAAGCGGTAAACTCTATAACCGGATGGGAGTCTGCGAGCTGGAAGCCGAAAATTATGACCAGGCGTTAGGGTTTTTTGAAAAGGGGATGAAAAGCGGCGACGCAGAGGCGAAAGGAGAGCTTTTGTACAATCAGGCAGTCGTTTACGAGAAAAAGCAGGATTTTGCCAAAGCATTAGAACTTCTTTTACAATATTCGGCTGAGTTTGGCACGAATCCGGAGGTGGAGCGGGAGATCGCTTTTTTAAGAACTCGTTAAAATAAGGAGACAATAAGTGGCAGAATTAATTGATTTAAAGGAATTAGAGGAGAAGGTGATCCTGATTGCAGTCAAAACCAGGGAGGAGGATGACACAGAAGCCTGCCTGGAGGAATTGGCAGAACTGGTAGAGACAGCGGGAGGTATTACCGTAGGAACGGTGATTCAGAATCGGGAAAACGTTCATCCGGGAACTTATCTTGGCAAGGGAAAGATTGATGAGGTGAAGGAGCTTGTATGGGAACTTCAAGCTACAGGAGTTGTATGTGACGACGAGCTCTCTCCGGCCCAGCTTCGCAACCTGGAAGATATGCTGGAGACAAAGGTTATGGACCGCACCATGGTGATTCTGGACATTTTTGCTTCCAGAGCCAACACGAGAGAGGGAAAGATCCAGGTAGAGTTAGCTCAGCTAAAATACCGTGCTGCCAGGCTGGTAGGACTCCGAAATTCCCTGTCCAGGCTGGGCGGCGGTATCGGAACCAGAGGACCTGGGGAGAAAAAGCTGGAAATGGACCGGCGAATCATTCATGAGCGGATCGGTCAGTTAAAGGCTCAACTAAAGGAAGTAGAACGTCACAGAGAAGTCCAGCGCCAGCAAAGAGAACAGACCCATACTCAGGTGGCGGCTATTGTGGGCTATACGAATGCGGGAAAGTCTACGTTGTTAAATTATCTGACAGACGCAGGAATTTTGGCAGAGGATAAGCTGTTTGCCACATTGGACCCTACCACCAGAAAGCTGGAGCTTCCCAGCGGGCAGCAGATTCTTCTGACAGATACGGTTGGATTTATCAGAAAGCTTCCCCATCATCTGGTGGAGGCATTTAAAAGCACCTTGGAGGAGGCGTGCTACAGCGACATCATTCTCCACGTAGCGGATGTATCCAACCCCCAGATGGACATGCAGATGCACACTGTGTATGAAACATTAAAGCAGTTAAAGGTTACAGAAAAAGTAGTGGTGACGGTTTTTAATAAAATGGATAAGATGGAGTCGCCAGTGATTCTAAAAGATTTGTCAGCAGATTATCAGGTGAAGATTTCCGCCCGCACAGGTCAGGGGATTTCAGAGTTGTTGGAAATTCTGGAGACCATTTTGCGCAGTCAGAAGGTTTATCTGGAAAAGGTGTATCCCTATCAGGAGGCAGGAAGGATTCAGCAGATCCGCAAATTTGGAGAGCTCATTTTAGAGGAATATGTGGAAGAGGGGATCAGGGTAAAGGCGTATGTTCCGGCGACGCTTTATGGGAAGCTTGTGTAGGAATCTATGTGTCAGGTCCGCTTTACTGCGACAGAGCACCTATATCTTGTATTGGTAAAAAAAGTAAAACTAGATATTGCGTTTTAGAAAGGCTTCTGTTATAATAAGCCACATAGCGCTCCGGTTTCTGACAAAGCGTCGTTTCCGGAGCTCTTATGTTTCATTAGGGAAGAGTTCCTTTTGTGAACACATAAAATTGGCTGGAATTGAAAGGGGACAAAAAGATGATTCAGGTTGTAAAGCGCGACGGCGAGATTGCAGAGTTTGGACTAAACAAGATTACCGAAGCGATCAAAAAGGCATTTAAAGCTACAGGGAATGATTTCAATCATGAGATTCTGGAGCTTCTGTCTCTTAGGGTGACGGCAGACTTTCAGAAGAAGATGAAGGACAGTCACATTTCTGTGGAGGAGATACAGGACAGTGTGGAGCATGTTTTAGAGCAGGCCGGATATACCGAGGTGGCTAAGGCCTATATCTTGTACCGGAAACAGCGGGAGAAGATTCGCAACATGAACAACACGATTCTGGATTACAAAGATGTGGTCAACAGCTATGTGAAGGTAGAGGACTGGCGGGTAAAAGAGAACGCTACAGTCACCTACTCTGTAGGCGGCCTGATTTTAAGTAATTCCGGTGCTGTGACGGCAAATTACTGGCTGTCTGAGATTTATGACCAGGAGATTGCAGAGGCACACCGGAATGCGGACATTCATCTCCACGATCTGTCTATGCTGACCGGATACTGTGCAGGGTGGTCCTTAAAGCAGCTTTTGATGGAGGGTCTTGGGGGGATTCCGGGAAAGATTACCTCTTCCCCAGCCAAGCATCTGTCGGTTTTGTGTAACCAGATGGTAAATTTTTTGGGAATTATGCAGAATGAGTGGGCGGGAGCCCAGGCATTTTCCTCTTTTGATACGTACTTAGCTCCTTTTATCAAGGCGGATCATCTGACCTACCCCGAGGTGAAGAAGTGTATTGAGTCCTTTATCTATGGCGTCAATACTCCAAGCCGCTGGGGAACCCAGTCCCCATTTTCTAATATTACCCTGGACTGGACCGTGCCTGCAGACATGGCCGAGATGCCAGCGATTGTAGGCGGTAAGCCTATGGATTTTACGTACAAAGACTGTAAGAAAGAGATGGATATGGTAAATAAAGCCTTTATCGAGACCATGATTGAAGGCGACGCCAACGGAAGAGGCTTCCAATACCCCATTCCTACCTACTCTATCACCAAGGACTTTGACTGGTCGGAAACCGAGAATAACAAGCTTCTGTTTGAGATGACGGCCAAATACGGAACGCCTTACTTTTCCAACTATATTAACAGCGATATGGAGCCAAGCGACGTCCGAAGCATGTGCTGTCGCCTTCGTCTGGATTTAAGGGAGCTGCGCAGAAAGACAGGGGGCTTTTTTGGTTCAGGGGAGAGCACCGGATCGGTGGGAGTAGTGACCATCAATATGCCAAGAATAGCCTATCTGTCTAAGGATGAGGAGGATTTTTACAAGCGTTTGGACCATATGATGGATCTGGCTGCCCGTTCATTAAAGACCAAGAGAGAGGTCATTTCCAAGCTGATGGAAGGCGGTCTGTATCCTTATACAAAGCGGTATCTGGGGAATTTTGACAATCATTTCTCTACCATCGGCCTGATTGGAATGAACGAGGCAGGTCTAAACGCCAAGTGGCTGAGAGCGGATTTGACTCATAAGGAGACTCAGGAATTTACGAAAAACATTTTAAATCACATGAGAGAGAGGCTCTCTGATTACCAGGAGACCTACGGAGATCTGTATAATCTGGAGGCCACTCCGGCAGAGTCTACTACCTATCGGTTTGCAAAACACGATAAGGAGCGCTATCCAGATATTATCACCGCAGGAGGAGCGTGCGGCACACCTTATTATACCAACAGCTCCCATCTTCCGGTGGATTACACGTCTGATATTTTTGACGCTCTGGATATCCAGGATGATTTGCAGACCTTGTACACCTCTGGAACCGTATTCCACGCTTTTTTAGGGGAAAAGCTGCCTGACTGGAAGGCGGCAGCGAAGTTGGTGAAAACCATTGCCGAGAATTATAAGCTGCCCTATTATACAATGTCCCCCATCTATTCCATCTGTAAGGAACATGGCTATCTGGTGGGAGAGCATTTCACCTGTCCGGTGTGCGGCCAGGAGGCGGAGGTTTACAGCAGAATTACCGGATATTACCGTCCGGTGAAAAACTGGAATGCAGGAAAGACCCAGGAATATAAGAACCGTACTTCTTATGTGCCAGCCAGCTCAGCGTTAAAGAGAGGCGTTAAAGCGGCGGCAAAAATAGAAGAGGCTGTGGAGAAACAAAGAAACCAGGCTCCTGTGGGGACGTATCTTTTCACAACAAAAACGTGTCCCAACTGTCGGATTGCCAAAGAGTTTTTAAAGGGTGTGGATTATCAGGTAGTGGACGCAGAGGAGAATCCAGAATTGTCCAGCGAGCTTGGGGTTATGCAGGCGCCTACCCTGGTTCTGGTAAAAGACGGGCAGATTCAAAAATATGTGAATGCCAGCAATATTAAGAGATTTGCGGAGACAAGAAATAGAGAGTAAGATTCAAAAAATGTTTGACAAATCCTTTTTCAGCGGCTATGATAGCATACATAGAGAAAGGCTGGGAAGAAGAGGAGTACGCTTATTACCCTGACAGAGAGAGCCGTCCACCGGTTGAGAGGCGGCTTAAGGAAGTGTAAGTGGAAGGTAGCTTTGGAGCCGGAACCGTGAAAGATGGCTTTTCGTAGCGGTTCCCGTTTCGTCGGCGTTATGAGACGAAGGAGATACATGGTGAACAGCCAAAATGAGCCGTATATCATGTGAAAAAAAGGTGGTACCGCGGACTGATTCGCCCTTTTCATGAGAGATCATGGAAAGGGCGTTTACTATTTTAAAGAGCTCTCAATAAACAAACGCGGCGGCCATTGTGAGAAAATCAACCCGAAAAAGGAGACAAGAACATGAAAGAACTGGAAAAGAACTACAACCCTTCACAGATTGAGAATAAACTTTACCAGAAATGGCTGGATAATAAGTATTTCAGAGCCAGGAAAAATCCTGACAAGAAGCCGTTTACGATTGTTATGCCGCCGCCAAACATTACAGGGCAGCTTCACATGGGACACGCCCTGGACAATACCATGCAGGATATTTTGACCCGTTATAAGAGGATGCAGGGATATGAGACTTTGTGGCAGCCGGGAACAGACCATGCGGCAATCGCCACAGAGGTAAAGGTGATTGAAAGCCTGAAAAAGCAGGGGATTTCGAAAGAAGAACTGGGCAGAGACGGCTTTTTGGAGAAGTGCTGGGACTGGAAAAAAGAGTATGGCGGACGGATTATCAACCAGCTTTACAGGCTGGGTTCCTCGGCAGACTGGGACAGAGAGCGTTTTACCATGGATGAAGGCTGCTCTGAGGCGGTTCAGGAGGTGTTCATTAAGCTGTATGAAAAGGGATATATCTATAAAGGTTCCCGTATTGTCAACTGGTGCCCTGTGTGCCAGACCTCAATTTCTGACGCAGAGGTAGAGCATGAGGACCAGAACGGGTTTTTCTGGCATATCAATTATCCTATCGCAGGAGAAAAAGGGCGGTTTGTGGAAATTGCC
The DNA here is from genome assembly GCA_910579515.1 of uncultured Hungatella sp. Taxonomy (GTDB): domain Bacteria; phylum Bacillota; class Clostridia; order Lachnospirales; family Lachnospiraceae; genus UBA3402. The sequence continues at coordinate 10,879 of CAJTUV010000026.1, read as the reverse complement.
ACCACCAGGCCGGAAACCTTGTTGGGAGATACGGCTGTGGCGGTGAACCCAGAGGATGAGCGGTATCAGGATTTGATTGGCAAGACCTTAAAGCTGCCTCTCACAGACAGGGAGATTCCTGTGATAGCAGATTCCTATGTGGATAAGGAATTTGGAACCGGATGTGTGAAAATTACTCCGGCTCATGACCCGAATGACTTTGAGGTTGGAAAACGTCATCATCTGGAGGAATTGAATATCTTAAAGGACGACGCTACTGTTAACCTGCCAGGCAGCAAGTATCACGGCATGGACCGGTATGAGGCGAGAAAAGCCATGGTTGAGGATCTGAAAGCTCTTGGTCTTTTGGTGAAAGTGGTGCCTCACTCTCACGCAGTAGGGGTTCATGACCGCTGTCACACCACCGTAGAGCCCATGATTAAGCAGCAGTGGTTTGTAAAGATGGAGGAAATGATCAAACCGGCAGTGGAGGCAGTAAAGAGCGGAGAAATCAAGCTGATTCCGCCTCGGATGGATAAGAGCTACTTTAACTGGACGGACAATATCAGAGACTGGTGTATTTCCAGACAGCTTTGGTGGGGACACAGGATTCCGGCCTACTACTGTCAGGACTGCCAGGAGATTGTGGTTGCCAGAGAAGAGCCTTTGGTGTGTCCGAAATGCGGCGGCGCTCATTTTGCACAGGATGAGGACACGCTGGACACCTGGTTTTCCTCAGCATTATGGCCCTTCTCCACTTTAGGCTGGCCCGAAAAGACGGAGGATTTGGACTATTTCTACCCAACAGATGTGCTGGTGACAGGATATGATATTATTTTCTTCTGGGTAATCCGTATGATTTTCTCAGGATATGAGCAGACAGGAAAGGCTCCGTTCCATACGGTATTGTTCCATGGCCTTATCAGGGATTCTCAGGGACGGAAAATGAGCAAGTCTCTTGGAAACGGGATTGATCCCCTGGAGGTTATTGACAAATATGGGGCAGATGCTCTGCGGATGACACTGGTTACAGGAAACGCGCCAGGCAACGACATGCGTTTCTATTGGGAAAAGGTAGAGAACAGCCGTAATTTTGCCAACAAGATCTGGAATGCTTCTCGGTTTATCATGATGAACATTGAGAAGGCAGATAAAAAGCAAATGGAAATCTACGATGCAGTGTATGGCTGCAAGGGACAGAAGGCAGAGGAAACAGCCGCTGTTTTGGGAGCCCAAGCGCCTCTTACCATGGCAGATCAATGGATTTTGTCTAAGGCAAACGCTTTGGCAAAGGAAGCGACAGATAATTTAGAGAAATATGAATTGGGCATCGCTCTTTCGAAAGTGTACGATTTTGTGTGGGAGGAGTTCTGCGACTGGTATATTGAGATGGTGAAGCCAAGGCTGTGGAATGAGGAGGACTCCACCAAGACTGCGGCCATCTGGACCTTAAAGACGGTATTGATTCAGTCTCTTAAGCTTTTGCATCCTTATATCCCCTTTGTCACGGAGGAGATCTTCTGCAATCTTCAGGAAGAAGAGGAATCCATCATGATTTCTGCCTGGCCAAAATACAGACCTGAATGGGAGTTTCCGTCTGAGAAAAACTCTGTAGAGGTAATCAAAGAGGCGGTAAGGGCAATCCGTGCGGTGCGTACCTCTATGAATGTGCCGCCCAGCAAGAAGGCAAAGGTGTTTGTGGTTTCTGAAAATGAGGAGCTTTTAAACATTTTTGAACACAGCAAGGTATTTTTTGCAACCCTGGGATATGCCAGCCAGGTATGTCTTAAAAAGGATAAAGAGGGAATCGGCGAGGACGCTGTATCCGCTGTGATTCCTCAGGCGAATATCTATATGCCATTTGCGGAATTGGTGGATATTGAAAAGGAGATCAGCCGCCTAAATCAGGAAAAGGAACGGCTTACAAAGGAATTGTCTAGGGTAAACGGAATGCTGAATAACGAAAAGTTTATCAGCAAGGCTCCGGCTGCTAAGATTGAAGAAGAAAAAGAGAAACAAAAAAAATACAAACAGATGATGGAACAGGTGGAAGAGAGACTGGCACAGTTACAATAGATAGGACAAAGTGACAGGCGCTGCAGATGAAAAAAGGAGGAGTAAGTATGGATTTCGGATTGGGGTATTGGAAGGGTAAAAAAATAAACTGTCTGGGAGACAGCATCACCTGGGGAGACGGCAATGAAGGAGTCAGCTGGGTAGACTATTTAAAGGAGGCTATGCCGGAGACAGACATTGTCAAGTATGGAGTCTGTGGAAGTACGGTCTGCGTGGGCAATGACAGGGACGACTCTTTTATCGAGAGGATGGGCAGTATGGACATGGACTATGACGTCTGTGTTATCTTCGGCGGAGTCAATGATTTTAATCAGGGAAAACCTTTGGGAGAGAAAAAAGACAGAGGAACCGACACTTTTTATGGCGCGTATCGTTCTATGGTGGAATATCTTTTGGGGAAAAATCCAAAGGGAGAGCTGGTGTGCCTCACGCCCATGAGGGTCAGGGATTTTCTGGACTTTCCTCACTGGAATACAGAGAATAAGGCAGGAAAACGTCTGATTGATTATCGCCAGGTCATCCTGGAGATTGCAGGAGAATACAGCGTTCCGGTTCTGGATTTGTTTCTGGAAAGCGGAATTTCCGGAGATATTCCAGAGCTTAAGGAGTATATCCAAAAGGATGGACTCCACCCTACAAACGAGGGATATCTGAGGCTGACCAGAAAGATTTATCGTTTTTTAAATATGAGACTCTAAGAGGCTTTTAGAGAGTAAAAAAGCGGCAGAATTCATTTTCTGTCGCTTTTCGCGAAAAAAATCGGTTGCATAATGCAGGACTTATATTATAATAAGATGGTAACCAAAAGAATAGATGGAGTAACCTATGAGAAATGTGGAGGATTATCTGGAGAAGATTCCCATGTGGGCATCCAGAAAAAACAGTTTAGAGTCTGTTCGGGAATTTTTACGGGAAATGGGAGACCCAGACCGGTCTTTGAAGATCATTCATGTGGCGGGAACCAATGGAAAGGGGTCTGTGTGTTCCTATTTGACTTCTATATTGGGACAAGCAGGATTTCGTGTGACTACTTTTGTTTCTCCGCATTTGGAACACACCAGAGAACGTTTTTTAGTATGTGGCGAGCCTGTTTCAGAGCAGATCTATGAGGCGGCTTTTGGGCAGGCGAGGCAGTTGTCAGAGACAATGACGGCCAGAGGGTATGCGCCCCCAACCTACTTTGAGTTCCTGTTTTATATGTTTCTCGCTGTCTGCAGTCAGTGCCAGCCAGATTTTGTGATCTTGGAGACAGGGTTAGGCGGCAGGCTGGACACAACGAATGTAATACAAAAACCGGTTCTTACAATCTTGACGTCTATCAGCATGGACCACATGCAGTATTTAGGAAATACGATTGAAGAGATTGCAGCAGAGAAGGCAGGGATTTTGAAGAAAGAAGTTCCTGTAATTTATGACGCCTCCTCTAAGGACAGCACAGAGATCATTAAGCATCATGCAGACATTCGGAAAAGTCCCCAATTTCCAGTGACTTGTAATGATTATAACCTACTGCATTGGAAAAAAGAGGGTGCACAGGTTATGATACATACTTTAAACTGGGGAGATCAAAAGCTTACCGTTTTGTCTCAGGCGGAGTACCAGCTATTGAATGCAGCGGTGGCGGTCCGCGCTGTGGACGTACTGTATCGTCTGGAAAGAAAACAGGGCGCTAATCCAGAATGGATTACCGCCAAACATGTTGTGAAGGGGATTGAACAAAGCTACTGGCCCGGACGGATGGAACAGGTATTGACAGACGTCTATTTAGACGGCGCGCACAATACGGGCGGTGTGGCTGCTTTAAATCAGACGATCCGAAGAATGCAAAAGGAAACCAAAAAGCCGGTGTCTTTGCTGTTTGGGGCTGTATCCGACAAGGATCACAGACAGATGATTCAGAATCTTTGTGATTCTTTGGACATTTCTCAGATAACCATTGCCCATATGGACACAAAGCGCAGTGCAAAGTGCGAGGTTTTGGCTTCAGAATTTCAGGAGGTGTTGAGCTGTCCGGTGGCTGTATTTCCCACAGTTTTGCAGGCGTGGCATCATTTTATAAAAACAAAAGGCGATGGACTGGCGTTTTGCGCTGGTTCTCTGTATCTGGCAGGGGAGGTAAAGACCCTGCTTAAGGAGGAAGCGGATGATTGATTTTGAAGAGGAATTAAGCCGTTATAAACCAAGTTTAGAGATAGAACAGGTAGAGGACGCCATTGTGAAAAGTGATTTGACAGATATGACAGATATCATGATGGAGCTGATTAAGGAAAGAAAAGAGTAGATCTATGGATTACGCGAAACAATGCCGCCAGATTTCCAACAGTTTTTATAATATGGGGTTGGAAAAGGCTAATATCAGGGATTTGAGCGGGGCGGTAGATTGTCTGAAAAAAAGCATTCATTTTAATAAGTACAATATTGAAGCAAGAAATCTGCTGGGACTGGTTTACTATGAAATTGGGGAAACGGCAGAGGCATTGGTACAATGGGTGATTAGCTGCAATTTGCAGCCAGAGAAAAACAGAGCGATTCATTATCTTCATGAGATTCAGGGAAGACTTGGAAGGCTGGAGGCAGAGAGCATTAATATCAAAAAATATAATCAGGGTCTGGCCTATGCTCAGAGCGGCAGTGATGATTTGGCGATTTTGCAGTTAAGCAGAGTGGTGGAGCAGAATCCCCGCTTTATCAAGGCCCATATGGTTTTGGCGCTTTTATATATGAGCCGAAAGGATTATACCAAAGCAGGGAAATCCTTATATAAGGTTCTTCAGATTGACAAAAACAATTCCAAAGCTCTGTGGTATATGTCCATTGTCAAGTCGCATACCGGAAGGGCGGAGGTAGAGAAAAAGAAGTTAACCAATGCGTTTTCCCACAGAAAAATGCAGGACGACGACATCATTATTCCGTCTACTTACAGAGAAAACACGGGATGGCAGACCATTATACACATTGCCGTAGGATTGGTCATGGGCGTGGTGGCTGTGTTTTTTCTGGTATTGCCGACAATTCAGAGGTCTTTAAACCAGGCCCATAATCAGGAACTGACAGCTGTGCTGGAGCAGGTGAACCAGAAGAACCAGGAGCTTGCAGATCTGACAGAAGAGATGGAGGAGCTAAAGGACCAGAAGGGGCAGGCCGAATCCAGGCTTCAGACCATTGATGGAGAAAACCAGGATGTGTTAAGCCAGTATGAGGGATTGATCCAGGTCATTCAGGCATATCGGGCCGATGATTTTACTGAGGCTGTAAAGATTTATTGCAATTTAAACTTGGATGTAATTCAGTCAGAGGGGCTGCAGCCGATTATCGCCCAGATTCGGGCGGACATGGAGGCCAATGGATATCAGGTCCTTGCTGCTCTTGGAAATACAGCTGCGGCGAATCATAACAGCACAGAAGCAATGGATTATTATCAAAAAAGTCTGAGACTGAAGGCAGACAATCCCCAGGTCTTATACGATATGGCTGCCTTATGTGAGTCTTCCGGTGATTCGGAGACGGCAAAAGAGCTGTGGGGGCAGATTATTATGAATTATCCGAATACAGAGTTGGCTCAACAGGCTAAGACGGCCAGAGGGTACTGATTTACCTTATAAAGTTAAAAAAAAGGACACTACAAAAGAGATAACATTTTGTTGTGTCCTTTTTTGATACAGAATAAAAAGGAGGGGCTTAGATGGCAGAACAATCTTTTAGCTATGAGGCAAAAGGCAGGGCATTGATTATCCACCTGCCAAAAGAACTGGACCATCATAATTGTAAAAACCTGAAGCATGAGACAGATTTGCTGCTTTCAGAGAATTACATAACCAAATTGGTATTTGATTTCAGCAAGACTTCATTTATGGATTCTTCTGGGATTGGGATTTTATTAAACCGATATAAGCAGATGGAGCGAAGCAGCGGAACGGTCGCCATTTACGGGGCCGACAGCCGGATTCTTCGGATCCTGGCCATTGGAGGGGTAACAAAGCTGGTAGAACATTTTGAGTCGAAGGAAGCGGCGGTTGCCGAATAAAGGAGGAGAAGAGGATGGAACAGAGAGCCGAAATGCTGACAAAGGATCAAAGAGAGGAAGGTCGTGACAGAGATTCTTTTTCTATGGAAATAGAGAGTAAATCACAAAACGAAGAGTTTGCCAGAGTTGTGGTCGCCGTGTTCATGAGCCGGATGAATCCAACCTTGGAGGAAGTGGAGGATGTGAAAACCGCAGTCTCCGAGGCTGTGACCAATGCTGTGATTCACGGATATCAGGAAAATGGCGGAATCATTTTCCTGAAGGCCCAAATTGAAGACAGAGAGCTGACAGTGTCTGTTGCAGATCACGGCATAGGGATAGCCGATGTGACAAAGGCTATGGAACCGATGTATACAACGGACACTACAGGAGAGCGGTCAGGGATGGGATTTTCCTTTATGGAAGCGTTTATGGACCAGGTATCGGTGCAGTCCAAAGAGGGAGAAGGAACTGTGGTAACTATGAAGAAACAGATTGGCAGGTGACGTCCATGGAAGAGACAATGGAACTCATCAAAAGAGCGCACCAAGGAGATAAAGAGGCCAGAGATCAGTTGGTATTGGACAATTCAGGGCTGGTTTGGAGCATTGTGAGACGGTTTCAGGGGCGGGGATGTGAGATGGAGGACCTGTTTCAGATAGGAACGATAGGACTTTTAAAGGCTATTGACAAATTTGATCTGGCCTATGAGGTGCGTTTTTCCACTTATGCGGTTCCGATGATTACAGGTGAAATCAAACGGTTTCTCAGAGACGACGGGATGATTAAAGTCAGTCGTTCTATTAAGGAAATGGCGATGCGGGTAAAGACTGTGCGGGAGTCTTTGTGTTTTTCCATGGGAAGGGAACCTACGCTGGAGGAGATTGCGGCTGCAGTGGGAGCCAGTAAAGAGGAAGTGGCCGCCTCTATTGAGGCTGGAGCAGAGGTAGAGTCCTTATACAAAACCATAAATCAGAATGATGAAAACGGTCTCTGTCTTCTGGATAAAATCGTGGACCAGGACGAGAGACAGGAGAAATTGTTAAATCATATGGTTTTAGAAAAATTAATCGGTCAGTTAGGGGAAAAGGAAAAGGAGATCATTGTGCGGCGCTACTACCACAACCAGACCCAGACTCAGGTTGCTAATGCTCTTGACATTTCTCAGGTCCAGGTTTCCAGACTGGAAAAGAAAATTTTAAAACAGATGCGAGAACAATTTTAAAATCGTGAAATCAGGATATACTAAGGATACCTTATTTGAAATGCAGCATAGTCAAATGATTGTATGGAAATTAAGGAATCGAAAAAGACAGGATGTGAGAAACATGGAATTTTTAAAGCACAACTGGATCTATCTTCTTTTAATTGTGACAGTTTTCATGGTAGCTGCTATGATCTGGTATCTTTTGTTTTTGGCTGGAAACGGAACTTCTTATGCCGGAGGCATGTTGGTGCGGACAGCCGAAAGCGTAAAGGGAATGAGGATATAAAGGGGATGAATCCATGACAAATAAAACCTTGTATCTGAAGCTGAATGAGATTTCTGAGGTTCATGAAAAGAGCGTTTATCTGAAAGATGTGGCTCAGTTATACTGTGACGATAAGCCCACTTTAAACCGCTGCCAGGCATTAAAGATTAAGACTATCCATCAGGAAAAGGACAAACGGTATGTGGAAAATGTTTTGGAGGTAATTGAGAAGATTCATGAGATGGACGTCTCTATCCAGGTAACTAATTTAGGGGAGACGGATTTTATCATTGATTATCAGAAATCGAAATCCCCTAAATATCTGTGGCAATGGACCAAAACCTGGTTTGTCTGTATTGTTTGTTTCTTTGGCGCTGCTTTTGCCATCATGACCTTTAATAATGATGCCAGCGTGGGCGATGTGTTTAAAGAAGTTTATAAAATTGTTATGGGGCGGGAATCAGACGGATTTACCATTTTGGAGCTGTCCTATTCCATTGGACTTATGCTGGGAATCGTCCTGTTTTTTAATCATTTTTCCGTCTGGAAGCTGAGTACGGACCCGACGCCGCTGGAAGTGGAGATGCGTCTTTATGAGGACAATATCTCTAAAACCCTGATTCAGAATGATGGAAGAAAGGAGTCGGGGATTGATGTTACTTAGGCAGATGTTTTTAGGTTTTTTTGGTCTGTGTGCCGGCGGTGTGGTAGCGGCCGGCGTTTTTGCATTCCTTGCCATTATTGGCGTATTTCCCAGGCTGATTGGAAAGACCCATACGAATCAGCATATCATTCTTTATGAGACTGTGATTATTGTTGGGGGAAGTCTTGGAAACGTGTTGGATTTTTATGAGTTTCCAGTATTATTTGGCGGAAATTTTCTTTTGGGTATCGCCGGGCTGTCTATAGGGATTTTTGTTGGCTGCCTGGTCATGTCTCTGGCAGAAACGTTAAAGGCCCTTCCGGTGATTAATAGACGGATTCGACTGGCTGTGGGACTTCAGTACGTGATTTTGAGTATTGGGGTTGGAAAACTTGTGGGCTCGCTGGTGTACTTTTCCCAGAGGATGGGGATGTAGTATTTTGTAGTATTTGTCTGACAGAAGGTAAGGCAGTTGGAAAAATAAAAAAGAAGAAAAGAGGTTTGCCTGGATCGAATTTGGCTAACGCTGGTTCTGGCTTTTTAGAACAGAACTATGGTTACAGGCAGCTGATAGATGATGGAGAGTCAGGAGGGATTTTATGGAAATTAATAAACAGGCATATAATGCCTATGTAAAAGAGGTGACGCCGACAAATCCGGTGTGGAAAAATATTCTTCGCGCTTTTGTGACAGGCGGCGCCATCTGTACGATTGGTCAGGTGTTTCTGAACTGGCTTCAGTCTTATGGCGTAGAGGAGAAGACGGCTGGGGCATGGAACCTTTTGGCGTTGATTCTGGCCAGCATTGTGTTAACTGGGTTAAATGTGTATCCGAAGATTGTGAAGTGGGGAGGGGCAGGAGCACTGGTGCCGATTACTGGGTTTGCCAATTCGGTGGTGGCGCCGGCGATTGAGTATAAGGCGGAGGGACAGGTGTTTGGGATTGGGTGTAAGATTTTTACCATTGCGGGGCCGGTGATACTTTATGGGATATTGGCTAGTTGGGTGCTTGGGGTGATTTATTGGATTGGGAAGATGGTTGGGGTACTTTGAGGATAGTTACAGAAAAGATATAGAAGCAGAGTTTTGACGTGAGCAGGCTAGCGAATGAAATGATTTGCTAGCCTGTTTTATATTGTACTTATAGGTTTTTTTGATTATAATATGAATAAATTGTAAAGCAGCTTATATTTTGGAACAGGTAATAAGCTACAGAAGAAGGAGAAAACATAAGATGGCGGTCAAAAAGACAGAATTATACAGTTCCCTATGGGCGAGCTGTGATGCGTTGCGCGGAGGCATGGATGCTTCACAATATAAAGATTATGTGCTCACCTTGTTGTTCATGAAATACGTAACGGACAAGTATAACGGACAAAAATATGCAGATATAAAAGTTTTTGACAAAGCCCACGATACGAACAGGGATCCGGATAAACGAACAGGATGTTCTTTTGACGATTTTATCGCGTTGAAAAATAAAAAGAACATTGGGGATGGAATTGATAAGGTGATTGCCCGTCTGGCCGAGGAAAATGACAGCTTGAAAGGGGTTATAGATATTGCCCATTTTAATGATGAAGCTAAAATTGGCAAGGGCCAGGAAATGGTGGACAAGCTCACAAAGCTGATTGCGATTTTCCAGAGACCGGAACTGGATTTCTCAAAAAACAGAGCCGAAAGGAACATTGATTTTGGAAACCGGGAAAATGTTACAGCGGTACAAATACCGTATCAAAGTGCTAAATACGATTAACTTCAAAAAATCCATGAAATACAATCCCTTTGCCTATCTGCGGAGCGAAAAGGACATTTTGAAGTTAGTCAATACCATTATCGCCAACACCAAAGGCGACGGGGAAAAATCCGGCGAGGATTTCTGGGTGAAAGCGGAAAAGCTCTACTACACCGCGCTAATCGGCTACATCTGGTATGAAGCCCCGGAGGACGAGAAGAACTTCACGACGCTGCTTGAGATGATAAATGCGTCGGAAGCCCGCGAGGACGACGAGGATTTCCAGAACCCGGTTGACCTCATGTTTGAACGTCTGGAAGAAAAAGACCCGGAACATTTTGCAGTCAAGCAGTACAAAAAATACAAACTTGCGGCGGGCAAGACCGCAAAAAGCATACTTATCTCATGCGGCGCGAGGTTAGCCCCATTCGACATTAAGGAGCTGCGGGAGCTTATGGAAACCGACGAAATGGAGCTTGACACCATAGGCGACAGAAAGACCGCCCTTTTCGTCATCATCAGCGACACCGACGACACTTTTAACTTTGTCGTTTCAATCCTTTACACACAGCTATTCAACTTGCTTTGTGACAAGGCAGATGATGAATACGGCGGGCGGCTTCCCGTCCATGTTAGGTGCTTACTTGATGAATTTGCGAATATCGGGCAGATACCGAAGTTTGAAAAGCTCATTGCAACGATACGGAGCCGGGAAATATCCGCGTCAATCATCTTGCAGAGCCAGTCACAGCTAAAAGCCATTTACAAAGACAACGCCGATACCATAGTCGGCAACTGCGACACCACGCTTTTCTTGGGCGGCAAGGAGAAAACCACCCTTAAAGAAATATCGGAAATTTTAGGAAAAGAAACGATAGACAGCTTCAACACGTCCGAAACCAGAGGGCGGGAGCTTTCGCATGGGCTGAACTATCAGAAATTGGGAAAGCAGCTTATGACGGAAGATGAAAT
>CAJTUV010000025.1 GCA_910579515.1 uncultured Hungatella sp. | reverse complement strand
CAAATCCTTTGCGGTTGTTTGAGATGGTAAATGATTTAGACAACACTTCTCCATCCGAGTGAGTGATAAAGCAGTCGTGCTTATCTTTTGCGACATCAATTCCAATGTAAATCATAAGAAATCTCCTTTGAAAAGTATTGATACTGTTTAGAACCACAGATTCTCCTTGCGATTGTAACCTCGTTCTAAATAAACCGTCATGCGGTATCTAACTGATTAACAAATATACAAAGAGACTGTGGTTGGAGCCTCCATTAAACCATCTGTGTGGTAGGATTAGAAAACCAATCCACAGTATCTTCAACAGTATATCATTTATCCCTGGAGAGGGATTCATAAATACTACTATTTAATAATACGAGGATACGAAATATGAACAATTTACCAGTTGTGAAGGTGGGAATCGTGGCAGTGAGCCGCGACTGTTTCCCAGAATCCTTATCGGTCAACAGAAGAAAAGCTCTGGTGGAGGCTTATGCAGATAAGTATGACAAAGCCAATATCTATGAGTGTCCTGTCTGCATCGTGGAAAGTGAGATTCACATGGTTCAGGCTCTGGAGGATGTAAAGGCCGCAGGGTGTAATGCCTTAGTGGTGTATCTTGGAAACTTTGGTCCTGAGATTTCTGAGACCTTGCTTGCAAAACATTTTGACGGACCTGTGATGTTTATCGCAGCGGCAGAGGAGACCGGAGACAATCTGACTCAGGGCAGAGGAGATGCATACTGTGGGATGTTAAACGCCAGCTACAATTTAAAGCTGCGCAATGTGAAGGCGTATATTCCAGAGTATCCGGTGGGAACAGCCGCCGAGTGCGCAGATATGATTGAGGAATTTCTCCCAATCGCCAGAGCGCTGGTAGGGCTTTCTGACCTTAAGATTATCAGCTTTGGCCCAAGACCGTTAAACTTTTTGGCCTGCAACGCGCCAATTAAGCAGCTTTACAATCTGGGTGTGGAGATTGAGGAAAACTCAGAGCTGGATTTGTTCGCAGCTTTTAACAGCCATGCAGGGGATCCCAGGATTTTAGAGGTGGTAAAAGATATGGAGGCAGAGCTGGGAGGCGGAAACTTAAAGCCTGAGATTCTGCCAAAACTGGCCCAGTATGAGCTGACTCTTCTTGATTGGATTGAGGAGCACAGAGGCTACCGGAAATATGTGGCAATCGCCGGAAAATGTTGGCCGGCATTCCAGACCCAGTTCGGTTTTGTTCCATGCTATGTCAACAGCCGTCTGACAGGAAGAGGAATCCCTGTTTCCTGCGAGGTAGACATTTATGGTGCGTTAAGCGAGTTTATCGGAACGTGTGTAAGCCAGGATATTGTTACCTTGTTAGATATCAACAACACCGTACCGGATGATATGTACGCTTCCGATATCAAGGATTCATATGACTATGCGCATCAGGAGACCTTTATGGGCTTCCACTGTGGCAATACCAATTCCAAGAAGCTGTCCTCCTGCTCCATGAAATATCAGATGATCATGGCAAGAGCTCTTCCTGAAGAGGTGACCCAGGGAACCCTTGAGGGAGATATAGTTCCAGGAGATATTACATTCTTCCGTCTCCAGAGTACAGCGGACAACCAGTTAAAGGCCTATGTGGCCCAGGGCGAGGTTCTTCCAGTGGCGACTCGTTCCTTTGGCGGCGTAGGAATCTTTGCTATCCCTGAAATGGGACGATTCTACCGTCATGTCCTGATCGAAAAAGGCTATCCGCACCACGGCGCAGTTGCCTTTGGACATTATGGAAAAGCGTTGTTTGAGGTGTTTAAGTATCTTGGAGTGGAGGATATTGGATTTAATCAGCCTAAGGGGATGTTGTATCCCACAGAGAATCCATTTGCGTGATGGAGTGTTGCAGGAGGTCCGCTAAAAAGGGAGTACAGTAGGTTTTCTTATGGGCACGCTTGCGCTGCGTGGAGAGCGTAACGGTGCATAAGGCGCTGTATACAGCGCCTAAGCACCGACGGTCTCCAGGTACATGCGGACTATTCGCTTAAACCTACCCCATAACACCATTGAAAAGGAGAAAATTCAGACATGAAAACAGTGCAAGAATGTGCAGTCAATGCAATCCGTGTTCTTTCCGCTGATGCGATCCAAAAGGCAAAATCCGGCCATCCGGGACTGCCTTTGGGGGCGGCACCGGCGGCTTATGAATTGTGGGCAAATCACATGAACCACAATCCGGCGGATCCAGACTGGCCAAACAGAGACCGGTTTGTGTTATCCGGCGGCCATGGCTCTATGCTTTTGTATTCTCTGCTGCATTTATTTGGATATGGAAATTTGTCGAAGGAGGATTTGACTCAGTTTCGACAGATGGGGTCTCTGACGCCAGGCCATCCAGAGTACCGTCACACAGCAGGAGTTGAGGCCACCACCGGCCCTCTGGGACAGGGAATGGCTATGGCGGTAGGTATGGCTATGGCAGAAGCACATCTGGCTTCTGTGTTTAATAAAGAGGAGTATCCGGTGGTTGACCACTATACGTTTGTATTAGGCGGAGATGGCTGTATGATGGAGGGAATTTCTTCTGAAGCATTTTCTCTGGCCGGAACTCTTGGCCTTGGGAAGCTGATTGTACTGTATGACTCCAACGCCATTTCCATAGAAGGAAGCACAGACATTGCATTCACAGAAAATGTGCAGAAGCGAATGGAGGCGTTTGGCTTCCAGAATCTTTTGGTAGAAGACGGCAATGACCTTCAGGCCATCGGAGAAGCTATTGAAAAGGCAAAGGCAGATCTTACCAGACCTTCCTTTATCACCATAAAGACTCAGATCGGCTACGGCTGTCCGGCAAAGCAAGGAAAGGCCAGCGCTCACGGAGAGCCGTTAGGGGAGGAAAATGTTGAGGCCATGAAGGAATTTTTGCAGTGGCCTTCAAAAGAGCCATTTTATGTGCCCCAGGAAGTTTACGATCATTATCAGGAACTGGCAAAAGAGAAAGCAGAGACAGAGGCGGCATGGAGGGTGATGTTCGCCGCGTACTGCCAGGAATATCCTGAGATGGATAAGCTCTGGAATCAGTACTTTGATGAAAAAGCAGCTGAAAAGTTATGGGAGGATGAGGACTTCTGGAAGCAGTCCGAAAAGCCGGAAGCAACCAGAAATCTTTCTGGAAAGACATTAAACTATATGAAGGACCTTCTGCCCAACTTGCTTGGCGGTTCTGCAGACCTGGCTCCTTCCAACAAGACCAACTTGTCAGGAGCAGGAGATTTTTCCAAAGAAACTCCAGAAGGAAGAAATCTGCATTTCGGCGTCAGGGAGCAGGCCATGGCGGCCATTGGCAATGGACTCATGCTTCACGGCGGCCTGAGAGCTTACGTGGCCACCTTCTTTGTATTCAGCGATTACACCAAGCCAATGGCTCGTCTTTCCGCGCTTATGAAGCTGCCGTTAACCTTCGTATTTACCCATGACAGCATCGGAGTGGGAGAGGACGGTCCAACTCATGAGCCTGTGGAGCAGATGGCAATGCTGCGGGCCTTGCCTAATTTCCATGTATTCCGTCCTTGCGACGCTGTGGAGACAGCCGCAGCTTGGTATAGCGCAGTGACTTCTCAAAGTACACCGACCGCCCTGGTTTTGACCAGACAGAACCTGGCCCCTATGGCTGGAAGCAGCAGGGAGGCTTTAAAAGGCGGCTACATCATAGACGACTGTGAGAAAACTCCAGAGGCAATCCTGATTGCCAGTGGTTCTGAAGTGGAGCTGGCTGTAAAAGCCAAGGAAGCTTTAGGAAAGGAAGGCATAAACGTGCGGGTAGTTTCCATGCCATGTATGGATTTATTTGAGGAACAGAGTCCAGAATATAAAGAATCCGTTCTTCCAAAATCCGTAAGAAAACGAGTAGCTATTGAAGCTTTAAGTGACTTTGGCTGGGGAAAATATGTAGGTCTGGACGGCGCATCTATCACCATGAAAAGCTTTGGCGCCAGCGCTCCATATGCAAAACTTTTCCCTCACTTCGGTTTCACGGTTGAACATGTGGTAGAGGTAGTCAAAGAATTGTAAACATAAGGAGGAAGTTACCATGAGATTTTTTATAGATACAGCGAATGTAGACGAGATACGGGAAGCCAATGAGATGGGAATCATCTGCGGCGTTACGACTAATCCTTCCCTCATTGCAAAGGAGGGAAGAGATTTTAACCAGGTAATCGCAGAGATTGCCTCGATTGTAGACGGTCCTATCAGCGGCGAGGTAAAAGCCACCACCACAGACGCGCAGACCATGATAAAAGAAGCCAGAGAGATTGCAAAAATACACCCCAATATGGTGGTGAAGATTCCTATGACCAAAGAAGGATTAAAAGCAGTTAAGGTTGTGACAGCAGAGGGAATCAAGACCAATGTGACATTGGTATTCACCTCAGCTCAGGCCCTGTTAGCGGCAAGAGCGGGCGCTACCTATGTTTCTCCGTTTTTGGGAAGACTGGATGACATTTCCATGCCGGGAATCGATCTGATTGAAGACATCTCTCAAATCTTTTCCATGCATGATATTAAGACTCAGATCATTGCAGCCAGCGTCCGCCATTCGATCCATGTGATTGACTGCGCGAAAGCAGGGGCGGATATTGCCACAGTTCCATATAAGGTGCTTATGCAGATGACCGGCCATCCTTTGACAGACCAGGGAATCGAGAAGTTTAAGAAAGATTATATCGCGGTGTTTGGAGAGTAAGCTCTTCTTCGATGCGTATCTGGTCTCCCTCTTTAAGAGCTTGAGTAAAAGTTCCAGGAAACCCGTTTACCGCCAAAGTTACAGTACCTTTTGGATGTTTCAAATCAATACCAGAATATTGAATCATATCCATCAGATAATAGGGGGTTTTGTCTTCCTTTTGGGGAAGATAAAGGGGAGCGTTGTTTAAATAAAAAAGAAGCTTCACAGGTTCCCTCATAGCCGCAGGTTCTGCGAAAGGAGCTGCGGCCGTGAGGGAAATGTCTGTAAGGTCCGAGGATTCTGACCCCCCAAAAACTTCTGTGGGAACTAAGGCTTCTGTTGGGTCTGAGATTTCTGTCGGATCTGAAACGTCTGCAGGAACTAAAACTTCTGCAGAGACCGAAACTTCTGGGAGAGCAGAAGCTTCGGTTACAGTCTTAAGGTTTTTAAAGGCGACAGGATCCGCATGTTCGCCGATTGTCCTATCTTCTGATTCTGATTCCGTTTTTGTCTCTGGCGTAAAGCCTATATCAGTATCTTCTTTTTCCTCTGGCTCCGGTTTTGGCGGTTCAGGGAGAGTTATCATGATCACGTCCCCGTTTTTTAAAGGTGTTTCCAAGGGAACATACAAACCGTTCAAAGTAATCTCTATACAGTCTTTTGCACCCTCAATATCGCCTAGGCATGCAGATGCCGGCACGCCATGTACAGCCGGAATAAAATCAATAGAATCCCCTGCATGAATTATCCCAGAAAGCTTCCCCTCTTTTTTATTGATGTACAGAGAAGCCGGCTGGGAAGCCGTACCGTAAAATACCTTTCGCCGTCCGTTTACCGATACGATTAAGTTTTGGCCGGAACGTCCCATAATGTCCTGGAAGTTGTAGCCGTTCATCATCAAAAGATTTAAAGCCGTAAAACTGCCGCTTCTGAAAAGTTTTGCCGGCCGGCCGTTTAGAATCACCCGAAAACTGTCATTAATCAGGTTTAAGCCAGAAGAAATGACAATGCCAAGAGGAGTGGCATATTCGGGATTGTTTAAATCATAATCTACAGAAAATGCGTTTGTCTGGAAATTGTTGCCTGCAATGGCCACACGCTTTGATTCCATTTGAAGGGCTTTTGTGATTTCGTCTTTCAGTCCTGTCAGTTTACTGCCGCCTCCAGCTAAAAAAAGGGCGGAAGGAGGACCGCCGTTTACCTCTATAATCTTGCTGGAGATTTCTTTACAAAGATTACCTGCCGTCTCCTGGATACACAGAAGAAGATCTTCCTTTTTTACCGTCTGTTCAAATCCCAGAATGTCCTTAAATGACAGTTCTTCCTCGGTTTCAAGATTCATTTTTATGGTTTCTGCGGTTTTAAAATCCACCAGATATTCCTTCATGATGGTCTCTGTGATTTCGTCTCCTGCCACAGTGGCCATGGTATAGCCGGTGACGCTTCCGCCTGTACAGGCGGCGATATCGGAGGTTCCGGCGCCAATATCAACCATAACCAGATTTAAAAGGCGTAAATTACTGGGGATCGTTGCGTTGATAGCGGCGATAGGCTCCAGAGTGATGCTGGCTACCTCGAGGTCGATTTTATTCATGGTGGTGTATAGGCTCTCCACTACTTCGCTGGGAAGAAAGGTGGCGATTAAATCCACTTTCACCTGCTGTCCCCTGTGGTCTTTTAAGCTGGATATCATGTACTGGTCTAAGTAGTACTGGCATACGGTGTATCCCACCAGATAGAAACGGCGGGAACTGTCTGCGTTATTCCCAGCTTCAAAGGCTTCCTCCGCTCTGCTGATTGCGCCGGCCTCCAGACGGCTGATAATCTCATCGTCAATTAATTGAGGGCCTGGCAGCTCCAGTTCAAAATCTGCTCTCTGAGTCCTTAGGGCTCGTCCCGCGGCCGCCACGCAGACACGCTTTAACTTGACATGAATCTTGTGTTCTAAACGCTTTTTTAATTTGTCGGCCAGAGCCGCTACCTTTTCAATATTCTCAATCTGTCCGTCAATCATCGCACGTTCCGGATGCTCCTCCTGCTCGATGGCAATGATTTTCACTCGATCCTCTTCTACAACGCCTACCATACCGATGATGCTTCGGGTTCCGATATCCAGTGCAAATACCATCTGCTCCGGCTGATTGGGAGTTCGGGTTACTGTACGGGGTTCTGGTTTTACTACTGCCTTTGTTCCTGATTTTCTACCTCTGGCCATGGTCGCCCTCCTTTTGTCCGTTCGCTATTATTATATAAAAATTATAATTCAATGTAAATCTTTTTCTGTGGGAAATTTCGTTGACTTGCATTTCTATTTGGCTTATAATGGTAACTATCTATGACGAAAGAGAGGCATAGCGATGATCAAAAGCATGACAGGCTTTGGGAGATGCGAGAAGGTCACGCAGGAATACAAGATCTCTGTTGAGATGAAAGGTGTAAACCACAGGTACCTGGATTTAAGTATCAAGATGCCGAAAAAATTCAATTATTTTGAGGCAGGCATCCGCAATCTTCTGAAGAAGGACATCAAACGTGGCAAGGTTGATATTTTTATCAATTATGAAGACTATACAGAGAATAAGCTGTGTCTGAAGTATAACGGAGCGCTGGCTTTGGAGTACATGGAATATTTTAAAAAGATGGAGGCGGAATTTGGGATTCCAAACGATGTGAAGGTCTCTTCTCTTGCCAGAATGCCGGAGGTTTTAACCATGGAGGAGGCAGGAGAAGATGACGAGTCTATATGGAAGCTTCTTTCCACTGCCGTAGAAGAAGCAGCAGTTCAGTTTGTACAGAGCAGAGAGACGGAAGGCGAAAATTTAAAGCGAGATCTTCTGGGAAAACTGGACTACATGTCCGAATTGGTTGGATGTATTGAAGAGCGTTCTCCTAATATCTTGGCGGAGTACAGAGCCAGACTGGAGGAAAAAGTGCGGGAGCTTTTAGGCGCTGCTTCCATAGATGAAGGCCGGATTGCCACAGAAGTGACGATTTTTGCTGATAAAATCTGTGTAGACGAGGAGACAGTCAGACTGCGAAGCCATATAGAGAATACCAGAAGCGAGCTTCTGGCTGGGGGAAGCATCGGGCGGAAACTGGATTTTATTGCACAAGAGATGAACCGAGAGGCAAACACGATCCTTTCCAAGGCCAATGATTTGGAGGTCTCCGACTGGGCCATTACCCTTAAGACAGAGATTGAAAAGGTACGGGAACAGATTCAAAATATTGAGTAAATCAGGAGAGGCATATGAGTGATCAGGGAATATTGGTAGTAGTGTCTGGATTTTCAGGGGCAGGGAAAGGGACTCTGATGAGAGCTCTGTTGGAAAAGTACCATAATTATGCACTGTCTGTCTCAGCGACTACCAGACAGCCCAGAGAAGGAGAAACAGACGGAAAGGACTATTTCTTTGTCAGCCAGGAGAAATTTAAGCAGATGATTGAAGAGGAGCAGTTGATTGAATATGCTCAGTATGTCAATCATTATTATGGAACGCCAAAAGAATACGTTCTCCGGCAGATGGCTGAAGGGAAAGATGTGATTCTGGAAATTGAGATTCAGGGGGCTCTGGCTATCAAGAGACAGTTTTCTAATGCTCTTTTATTATTTGTACTTCCTCCAAGCGCTCAGGAATTAAAACGGCGTTTGGTTGGACGGGGAACCGAAAGCCTGGATGTGATTGAGGCCAGACTTCGCAGGGCCTTTGATGAAGCAGAGGGCATGGATTCCTATGATTATATTCTCGTCAATGATGATGTGGATGCTTGTGTGGAAGATATGCATGAGCTGATCAAGGCCCAGCATTTAAGAGTTTGTCATAATCTGGATTTTATTGAACAGATTCGGGAAGAATTAAAACATGTATGAAAGGAGTACTATTTTTATGCTACATCCATCCTATACAGATTTAATCAACGCGGTAAACAGTGGGGCGGAGTCAGAAAACGAGCCGGTGGTTCAAAGCCGTTATTCTATTGTGATCGCCACGGCGAAACGGGCGAGACAGCTCATCGGAGGCGAGGAGCCTATGATAGGGGGGTCTTATGGCAAAAAACCGCTGTCTGTGGCAGTGGAAGAATTGTATGAACAGAGGGTAAAGATTCTTTCTGAAGAGGAGCCATCCTCTAAAGAGGAAGAATAGGTGTTATAAGCCGTCTCAGGAAAGAGAGATGGCTTTTATCATATGGTTTGTTTACAACAAAGACAGGAGTATACATGAAAATATGTTGTGTTTCTTTGGGATGTGACAAGAATCTGGTGGACACTGAGAGGATGCTTGGCGCACTGAACAGAGAAGGATATGAATTTACGGATGACGAGCAGGCTGCAGATATTATTATCATCAATACTTGCTGCTTTATCAATGATGCAAAAGAAGAAAGTGTCAACACGATCTTAGAGATGGCGCAGTTAAAGCAGGAGGGGCAGGTAAAGGCGTTGATCGTCACAGGCTGTATGGCCCAGAGATATCAAGAAGAGATTTTTAAAGAGATCCCAGAGGTGGACGCGATTTTGGGCACATCCGCTTTGGACGAAATTTTAAATGTTATAAAGGAGGCCCTGGCTGGGAAACAGGCAAAGGAATTTCGCAGTTTAGACAGACTGCCCTGTATGAAGGCGCCCAGGGTGTTGACGACAGGCGGACATTATGCCTACTTAAAAATTGCGGAAGGATGTGACAAACATTGCACCTACTGCATTATCCCAAGCCTTCGGGGGAGTTATCGAAGCATTCCCATGGAGGAGCTGATTGAAGAGGCCAGATCTTTAGGGGCCGAGGGAGTGAAGGAGTTAATTTTGGTGGCTCAGGAGACCACTCTGTATGGAGTAGACTTATATGGATCAAAGAGACTTCCCGCCCTTTTAAAAGAGCTATGCAAAGTTTCCGGTATTCAGTGGATTCGCCTTCAGTACTGTTATCCTGAGGAGATCACCCAGGAGCTGATTGACACTATTGCAAAAGAAGAAAAAATTTGTCACTATCTGGATATTCCCATTCAACATGCCAGCGACTCTGTGCTGCGGCGTATGGGCCGCAAAACTACCAGGAAGAAGCTTGAAGAGCTGATAGGAAATTTGAGAGAGCAGATTCCGGACATTACCCTGCGAACCACGTTAATTTCCGGTTTTCCGGGTGAAACAAAAGAGGACCATGAGACTCTGAAAGAGTTTGTAGACCAGATGGAATTTGAACGTCTGGGGGTCTTTGCCTACTCTCAAGAGGAGGACACGCCGGCTGCAGAGTTTTCTGACCAGGTGGAAGAAGAGGTAAAGGCAAAGCGCAGAGATGAGATTATGGAGCTCCAGCAGGAGATTGCCTTTGAGAAATCCCAGGCCATGGTGGGACGGAAACTGGATGTAATGATTGAAGGCGAAATTGTGGAGGAACATGCCTATGTGGGGCGCACGTACATGGATGCGCCCGGGGTGGACGGATTGATTTTTATCAACACAGAAAAGGAACTGATGTCTGGCGATTTTGTCAGGGTATCTGTGACAGGCGCTGTGGAATATGATTTGACAGGGGAGATATGCGATGAATTTACCGAATAAACTGACCATTTTGAGAGTGATATTGATTCCGTTTTTTGTAGCCGCGCTTCTCTGGGACGGAGGACAGAACCAGACTCTGCGGTATGTGTCTGCGGCAATTTTCATTGTGGCAAGTCTTACCGATATGCTGGACGGAAAGATTGCAAGAAAATATAATCTTGTGACAAATTTCGGCAAGTTTATGGACCCTTTGGCAGATAAACTATTAGTGTGTTCTGCCTTAATCTGCCTGATTGAGTTAGGACAGCTTCCGTCCTGGATGGTAATCATGATCATCAGCCGGGAGTTTATTATCAGTGGGTTTCGTTTGGTGGCCTCAGATAATGGAGTGGTTATTGCCGCAAGCTATTGGGGAAAGTTTAAAACCACCTTTCAGATGATTGCCGTAGTACTTTTGATTCTGCAGATTCCGCCGCTTCACATTGTGACGCAGATTTGCGTATGGATAGCCTTGATTTTAACGGTCGTGTCTCTGATTGACTATATTATGAAAAATCATAAGGTACTGACAGAAGGGAGCATGTGAGTATGGTAGTGGAATTGATTTCAGTGGGGACAGAGCTGCTTTTGGGAAATATTGTCAACACCAACGCCCAGTTTTTGGCCCGGGAGTGCGCGGGACTGGGTCTGTCTATGTACAACCAGATTGTAGTAGGAGACAATGAAGAGCGCTTATCTGAGGCTGTGCGAACAGCTTTAAGAAGATCCGATATTGTGATCCTCACCGGAGGGCTGGGGCCTACAGAGGATGATTTGACAAAGGAGGTCTGCGCTAAAGTTATGGGATATCCTCTGGAAGAAGATGCCCATACCAGAGCCAGAATCCAGGAATATTTTAAAAATGGAATCTTTAAAGAGATCCCGGAGAATAACTGGAAACAGGCGATGGTTCCTATGGGAGCTTTGGTTTTGGATAATGATAATGGAACGGCGCCCGGACTTATTTTGGAAAAATACGGTAAGTCGGTTATTCTTCTTCCAGGACCGCCGGTTGAGATGTATCCCTTATTTCGGGATAAGGTGTGTCCATATCTTCAGAAACTTCAGCCGGAGATGATTCTGTCCAGAATGGTGAAAATCTGCGGATGCGGGGAAAGCCAGGTGGAGGAGCGGCTTTTGGATTTGATTGACTCTCAGACCAATCCTACTATTGCCACCTATGCCAAAACAGGAGAAGTCCATATCCGCATCACAGCCAGAGTTTCCAGTGAAGAAGAGGCGGACAAGCTGATAAAACCTGTGGTGAAGGAGATTAAGAAAAGGTTTGGCAGTACCGTTTACAGCACAAAAGAAGAGGAAACTTTGGAAATGGCTGTAGTACGGCTTCTGAAAAAATATGAATTGACTATAACCACAGCGGAGTCCTGCACAGGCGGCCTTCTGGCAGGGCGGATTGTCAATGTGCCTGGGGCGTCAGAAGTATTTCGGGAAGGGTTTATCACCTATTCCAATAAGGCGAAACGAAAGATTCTGGATGTGAATAAAGCTACTTTGAAAAAGTATGGAGCCGTCAGCAAAGAGACTGCCAAGGAGATGGCTACCGGAGGCGTATTTGCCACAGATTCGGATATCTGCATTGCCGTGACGGGCCTGGCGGGACCGGACGGCGGCACAGAAGAAAAGCCTGTAGGTCTGGTGTATATGGCCTGTTATATAGACGGCCATGTGACAGTGGAGCAGTATCAGTTCAAAGGAAACCGGAATAAAATCAGGGAGCAGTCTGTAGTCAAAGCTCTTGATCTGCTGCGCCGCTGTGTGTTGGAGAATTGTGGTAAGGAGAAATAGTGGGAGGATACGTGGATGGAAAAATATAGTAAGAGAAAACAGCTGTCTCTTTTATATCGCTGCTCTTTTACCAGGCTGGGGCTGAATTACTATACTTTTTATGAAACGCTGTTTGAGCAGGCTTTTGTGCCTGAGAAAATAATGGAGATTTCCAGAGAGTTTAACAGGATTCTGGGGGAGTTTCTGGAAGGAAAGGGAGAGCTTTCCCAGTTGGATACTTTGAGAAACAGAATTATCGGCGATATGGAGATTGTCACTGCCTATACGGATTGTTTTCAGATCTACGAATATGTGCTCAATCGAGTGGAGCGGCGATTCGTAAAAGGAGAGCCGGTGAGATCGTCTGTAGAAACGTTTGTCCTCTCCCTGATGGAAACCTTATCTCAGGATCGGGATGCTGCGATTTTGAACAGCAGGATTCAGGAAATCATGGGCCAGCTTCCCGTCCGTTATACGAAGCAGAAGTTTTACAGCCTTTTGATGGAACGCCTGACTGTCTATGCAGGTACTGGGAAAAAGGGATTTGAGGATCTGCTCTATCTGTTGAAGACCTCTTCCATGGTCAGCCTGCCAGAGAATATGAAGACAGATGAGGAAGAGCTGTACGCGTTTCTTGAGAAGCTTCGCCATATGAATTATCGTCATATGAATAAGGAGGAGTATTGGGAGTGTGTGGACTGTATTCATAATTCCAGCGACAGGCTAAGAAGGGATGCAGGACTTTACCTGCTTGTTTCGGACTTGGTGAATGATTTATATGTGCTGTTTCTATCCAGACAGGAGGCCCTTGTGGACAGCCAGGAGGAGCAGGTATTTGAAAACCTTGCCAAAGAAGTTTTAAAGCAGTTTGAGAGAGAAGACAAAGCGCCTTTAGGAAAAGAGCTTTTTGAATGCCTGGAAAAACTGGAGGGAATCCAGGAGGATACCATGGAGCGTCTGACGTTTGAGGACGGAGAACAGGATGACACCCTTTTAAAAATTCAAAAGCTGACTTCAGGAAGTTCCTTTGCCCGTCTGGATGAGACAGAAGATGCGGACGAACCAGCAGACAGAGCGTGGATTGAAGAAAAGGGAAGAGAATTGTGCAAAGAGCTGGATCAGGCGTTTTCTGGGATGGAAAAGCCTGTGGTCAGGGCTATGATGGCAAAGATGTTTTCCTATCTTCCGGTGGTATTTCGCTCTATGCAGGAGCTGGAGACTTATATCAGAGACAGCCTGGAGAGCTGTACGGACCTTGCAGAGCAGGAAGCCTGCATGGAAATCTTGACCTGGGAGATGATGGAAGAAGATGCTTTGGTATGACAGGCTATATGTAGGGGAAAAGGCGAAAAAGCATCGGTATTCCATTATCCAGACTATCCGCAGGAGAAAAGGGCGGCTGGGAGTTTTTGTGATTATGCCCGCCTCAAACGGGAATAATATTCTTGACATCTATCCCACGATTACCTTGTTTCATCTGAATTTTGATCAGAGAGAACGGATGATTTTGGGAATCGCAGAAGGCTATCAGGAAGCCTTAAGTCTGGCTGGTGAGATTGTCAGGGACATGTATCAGAAGACGGGGGCATTTTGCCTGGAAGAGTTTTTAGAACAAAGCGGCAGTAAGGTGTGATGAGATGCTTTCTACCCTATTATTATTATTAAAAATTTCTACGATTGCGATTTTGATTCTTGCAGCGCTGCTTGTCTTTGTGTTGCTTTTGGTCTTGGGGACGCCCATACGCTATAAGGCCAGTGGAGCCTATCACAAAGAGCTAAAGGCAGAGGGAAGGATTACATGGCTGCTACACTTTTTGTCTCTGCGGTGTACATATGATAAAGACCTGAATATTTCTTTTCGGATTCTGGGCTTTTCACTGTTTCAAACAGATAGCAGGGAAACAGAAGAGCTCAAAGAGAAAATGGATATTATGGCAGATCAGGTCTGGTATGACAATCAAAAAGAGGATGAATCTGACAGGGAAGTTTCAGAAGGCTATCAGAGAGAAGAGATAAGCCCGCCTGAGTGGGAGGAAGTAAAGCCTGCAAAGGAGAAACAGGAAAATACGATTAAGAAAAAAAAGAAATCATCTCCTCAAAAAAAATTTTCTTTGGAGAAGGCCTGGAAACAAATCCAATGTCGCGTTCAGTCGTTGTTTCAGAAAATGGAAGAGGGAAAGGCGTTCTATGAAAGGGTCAGGGGTTTTATAGAGAATCCGGCCAATCAAAAGATGTTTCGCAGGGCCTGGCGTATGGTCAGGCATATTCTTCCCAGGAAGATTTTGGGCGATATTACCTTTGGATTTGAAGACCCTGCCACAACGGGAAAAGCTTTGGCTCTTTTGGGATTGGCCTGGAGCTGGTATGGAGATAACTTAAAGGTTACTCCGGTTTTTGATGAAAACGTGTTGGAGGGAGAGCTAAGGCTTCAGGGAAGAGTGATTCCGGGTGTATTACTGTTTTGGGGCATCTTGATATTGATGAATCAAGAGATTCGAAGATTACTACTAAGGCGCGGCCGTAAGATGGATGGAGGAAAAGAAAATGGCGGAAAATAAGAATCAGTTTGTCTCAACAATCGAGGCGTTATTTCAGGGGATTGATCAGTTTGTGACGACCAAAACCGTGGTAGGGGATGCGGTGCGGGTAGGAGATGCCATTATCCTTCCCTTAATCGACGTAAGCTGCGGCATGGCAGCCGGAAGCTTTTATGATAACTCAAAGAAAAAGGGCAGCGGCGGCATGGGCGCCAAGATAAGCCCAAGCGCTATTCTGGTAATTCAGAATGGGTCTACCAGGCTGGTGAACATCAAAGATCAAAATACGGTGAACAAGATGTTAGACATGGTGCCTGACTTGGTGAATCGGTTTACCAAAGGCAAGGTAAACGTAGGAGAGGAGTTTTCCGAAGAAGCTGTGAGAGTGGCGGAGGATATGGCGGCGGAAGCAGGAAAAAGGTAACAGGGTTTGTCATAGAAATAAAAACAGCTGCATATGATGCTATAAGCGTGGATAAAATTGAGGGATGATATGAGACGGTTATGTGGTCTGATTCTCTTTTGCATAGGAGTAGGCATGGCGGTGAAGGTATTGATTCCTACCACGCTGGCGCTGTTGATTTTTATCATAGGCTTGTTGGTGGTGGGATATAATCTTTTTTGCCGATGTTAAGTTTAAGTGTGTGTTTGAAAATCCATTCCTGCGATTTTCAAGCACACTTGAAGGTAAAAAATAAACTCCAGGACTTTTTGTCCTGGAGTTTTGAGTTATACTCTTTCTACTAAACCGGAACGTAAGCAGGAGGTACATACGTACATCTTCTTTGCTCCACCGTTAACCTTTACTTTAACAGATTTTACATTTGCTTTCCACATTTTGTTGGATCTTCTATGGGAATGGCTCACCGCATTGCCAAAGTGAGCAGCCTTCTCGCAAATTGCACATTTTGCCATGATTTACACCTCCTTCAAAGCCATTTGGGTTCCTCTACCGGAAATCCATAACATGAATATCATAACAGATTTTGGGGAAATTTGCAAGGAAAATTTGAGTTTTTCTTAGATGTTTGAGTCATCTTTTCCATCTACTCTGCCACAGGCCCTCTGGAAACTGCCCAGAGAGGCCCGCCGCTGTCATAACTTCTTTTCAATTCTTTCATAAGCTGTTCTAAGTTCCATTCTTTTGAGCAGTTCTCGTAGTTGGCAGGGTCTGCGATATACACATTTCCATTCTCCCTGAGCTGGGCAATGATAATAAAATGTCCATTTTGTGTCAGGCTTCCACGCCCCATCAAAGCAACAAGAATATGGCCGCTACGCAGTAAATCAGCGGCGTTCTCTGCAGTGCGCTCTGTGACGCTTTCCACCTGAAGTCCAAAGGCAGAAAGACTTTTGGGAATCAGACTGTGGTAGGAGCCGCTTTGAGGGGCATAGCAGCCGTTTTGTGCAGCCCAGTCTGCCATCTCGATAGGAGATACGCTGGTGGAAGAGAAGCTGTTAATAATCATGGCCACACACACAGGACCACATCCATAACGGCTGATAGGATCTTTTCCGCCGTAAAGATAGCTTTTCCAGCGGATATCTCCCTGGTTGTAGTAGAGGAGAGGACCCATGGCGGTGTCTAACATACAGGAATAGATGGAATCCTCTTGTGGAGGAAAGACAGGGTCACCGCTGAAATTGGAGATTTCTCCCAGCTCTGTAGAATGTTCCAAAAAAGGCGGCGCAACCTCTTCTGGTTCCTGGGCTAAAAGAATTTTCCTGACTTCTTCCATCAGATTCTGTTCGGCGGTTTTGACGCCCTCCGTCATGTTTCCACATAGCGAAATCCTTACCTGACAATAGGTATTGTTTACCAGATCTGCTAAATCTTGTAAAGATAACGGTTTAAAATAAACAAACAGGCTGATAATCATAGCTGAAGAAGCAGTTATGATTCCGCCCGTTATGAATTTTTCTGTAGTGGTCTTTTTACGGTGTTTTTGATTATATTCTTTGACTACATCAGATACAGAAAACCGGAAAGCAGGTGTATCTTCCTGCTTTCCATAAATATTTTTTGATTTAGCCATCGTTTTTTTTCTGGATAATCTTTTTTGTTTGGACACAGTATTCCTCTAAACTCAACTTAAACTTTAGATTTGGCAAGTTGCGCCAGAACTGCCTGTGGAATCGCGCTTAAAGCAGACTGCTGACACACGCCGCCAATTTTGTAAGCCTCCATGGGCATTCCATATACAACACAGGTTTCCTTATCTTGCCCGATGGTATAGGCTCCTGCTTTTCTCATACGAAGCATACCCATGGCCCCGTCAGCCCCCATTCCTGTAAGAATCACACCGATGGCTCTGTTTTTTACAACAGTAGCCACAGAATCAAATAATACATCCACAGAAGGGCGGTGGCCGCTGACCTTTGGCTCATCGGTGCAGCTTACAGAATAACCGGACCCCATACGGACCACTCGCATCTGCAAACCGCCGGGAGCAAGAAGAATCAGACCCGGCTGAACTTTATCGCCGTGGCGTGCCTCGCGTACCTCCAATTTACATAAGCGGTTTAAACGCTCTGCATACATAGAAGTAAAGCCGGGAGGCATATGCTGAGTAATCACAATACCAGGCATTTGGGCCGGAAATTGCCTTACAACCTCTAAAATCGCTTCCGTACCGCCAGTGGACGCACCAATAGCAACTAAATCGATGCCGCCATTGGTATAAGAGGTATGACTCATACTGGAGACGGGCATAGAATTGGAAGGAGTAATTGTGCGTGAGGTATTGGAAACGGCCGTAGTAGTTACATGAGGGAGGCGCACTCTTGCATTGGCGCCTACAGACAATTTGGATTTCAATGTGGCTAAAAATGATTCTTTTCCGCCCGGATCTGCGCTGGGTTTACGGACAAAGTCGATAGCCCCCGCAGCCATGGCATCAAACACACGAACATTCAGGGAAGATACCAAAATAACGGGAACCGGATGAGAGGGAAGAACCTCTCTCAAAAACTCCAGTCCTGTCATTCCTGGCATCTCAATATCCATTGTCATAATATCTGGCTTCAAAAGAGGGAGTTTATTTTTGGCATCTAAGGCGTTCACCGCATACCCAACTACCTCAAAGCGGGGGTCAGCTCCCAGATTCTGTATCAGCCAGGTTCGAAATACGATGGAATCATCCACCACCATCAGACGAATCTTCGGTCCCATAATTCTAATCCTCTTTCTCGCTGAATTGACATGTCTATCTTTATGTCTTTTGATAAATAGCCGGTTTTATGTATTCATAAGGGCAGGTAACCTTATTCAGTCCCTCTGAATGACCGATAAAGAGATGTCCGCCCGGAACCGTAGCATTGTAAAAACGGCGGACCAGGGCATCTTTTGTATTTTGGTCAAAATAAATCATTACATTACGGCAAAAGATTAAATCAAACTTCCGCTTAAATGTAATCGGGTCCATCAGGTTAAACGTTCTAAAGATTACATTCTGCTTAATGGCAGGAGAGACTGTGTAAGTGTCTTTATCTGCCTTCACAAAATATTTCTGTTTCCAGGTAGGCGGAAGAGAGGACATCCCCTCCTCGCCGTAGGTTGCATTAATTGCTGTGTTTAATATCTTTTGAGAAATATCTGTGGCGAGAACTCTGGTGTCCCACTGGGAAGCCTGAGGACCAAAATATTCTTTCAGATACATGGAGATGGTGTAGGGTTCCTCACCAGAAGAACAGCCTGCGCTCCATATAGCTAACACCTTATCTTTTGCGTGCTTTTTTGCTAAATCTGGAAGAATCACATCCCAAAGATATTTAAAATGCTCTTCTTCTCTAAGAAAATAGGTGTAATTGGTGGTCAGCTTATTGAGCATAGCGGTAACCATTTCCGTGTCGCGTCCAGAAACGATCTCATCCACATAGGTGGAGAAATCCTGATATCCCTGAGCAGACAAGGAGTTGGAAAGGCGGCTTATGATAAGCTGCTTCTTTTTACTTAAATCAATTCCATAATTTTTCTTAATATAAGTATATAGGCGCTGAAAATCACTATCTGATAATGCCAACATGGAATCACCTCTGTCTCATTGGTTTTAAAGTTCTGCAGCAGAAAGAGCCTGGCAGTCGATTGACATATAAACGCTGCCATCCTCCATAGTCATCATTCCATTGAGAAGCTTTTGCTGACGCTTGAGGGGGATAGGGCGAACATTTTTTAAATCAATATCCACGACCTGCCGTACAGAATCTACAATAATTCCCAGAGAAATGGAATTAATATCCAACACAATAATACAGGATTTCCAGTCGCCAGAGGAATCTGCCTCGGAAGGATAGTCAGACTCGCCGTTTCCCATGCGCAGTTTAATATCAACTACAGGAAGAACCTGGCCTCTCAGATTAATGACGCCTTTGATATAAGGAGGCATTAAAGGCAGAGTGGTAATGGAATGATTATTGATGATTTCGATCACATACTTTGTACTGATATAAAGGACAAGATCTCCCGAATCAAATGTAAGGCAGCGCTCTACAGAGGAGTTTTCCTCTGCTTCGGGCAGACTTACATCCAAAAGATCCTGGCTGTTAATTTGTTCAGACATATTGAATCCTCCCTTCTATATTATACGTTCTCCAAAGCCGCTGTGTGAAGGCAGGGAATATCAAGAATCATACTGATGTTTCCATCGCCCATGATGGTACAGCCTGCAATACCGGAGCTCTTCAAATCAAAGCAGTTTAAATATGCGGGGAGAGGTTTTACAACAGCCTGCTGTTCCCCAACCAGCTCGTCAACAAAAATACAGAAGGAACGGTCGCTAGCTTCTACCCACATCAACACACCGCTATCTAAAGTGTCAATGTCGGTCTCAATGCCATAGAACTGATGGAGACGAACTACAGGATAGAAATTACCTAACCGCTCAACCATCTCGCAGCCGCTCTCGTCATGAAGGATTTCTTCTGGTGTGATTTTAAAGGACTGACGAATATTGGCAATCGGAATAATGAAAATGGAATTGCCGACAGTCACTCTCATGCCGTCCACAATCGCCATGGTGAGAGGAATGTTCATTGTGAAAGTGCTTCCTTTTCCATAGTCGCTGGAAACAGACACCGTACCGCCGACTGCCTCAATATTTTTCTTCACCACGTCCATGCCTACGCCTCTGCCAGAGAACTCGGTGACCTCCTGATTAGTGGAAAAGCCGGGAAGCATGATAAAGCCTAAAATCTCTTTCTTGCTGTATTCGTTTTCTGGTTTTACCAAAAGACCTCTGTCTCTGGCTTTAGTCAGCAATTTATCTGGATCCATGCCTGCTCCGTCGTCAGTGATGGAAATAATAACCTCGCTGCTGGTATGGGTAGCGGACAGTACAACTTCACCCTGAGCGCTTTTTCCGGCCCGGATACGATCCTGGGGATCATCTTCGATACCATGATCTACCGCGTTACGGACCATATGCATGATTGGGTCCTGAATATTGTCTACAATGGTTTTATCAATCTCAGTGTCCTCACCAATGAGAGTAAGGCGCACGTCTTTGTTTAATTTTTGTTTCATGTCGCGGACGATTCGGCTCATCTTCTGGAATACACCAGAAATAGGAACCATTCGAAGAGACATAGAAATATCCTGCAAGTCATCGGTAAGTTTCCGAAGCTGACGGGCAGATTTCATAAAGTTGTCATAGGCATCTCTGCTTAACTGGTTTAATTCAGGGGAAGAGGTAACCATGGATTCTGTGATTACGATCTCGCCTACCAGGTTCTGTAAACTGTCCAGCTTCATCAAGCTGACGCTGATCAAATTCTGCTTAACAGGTGCGTTTGGCGTCTGCTTTGCCGGAGCCGGCGGCTTGGGAGCCGGTTTAGGCTGTTCGGGAGCGGCAGTCGCGCCTGGCTGCTGAACAGGGGCGGGAGCAGAAGCTGGTTCCGGTTCTGGCTCTGGAGTCTCTACTACTTCAAAGGAACGGATATGCCCCTGAGTCCGCAAAAGATCTGCGGCTTTGGAAGCCATTTCCATAGATTCAAAGCCCATATAAAAACCGTCTTCGATAATCGCTGCCGCAGTTGCCGGATCAGATTCCATATGTTCTGGATAATAACGAAAATCTAAATCACATTCTTTTACAGCGTTGACAATCATATAAGCCCGCAGATTCTCCATCCCAATGCCTTCCTCAAGAAAAACATGGATAAAACATACCGCTTTTTGGTCCTGCGGAAGATTTTCTGGAAGAGCAGAAGTGGTTTGTGGAGCTTCTGTCAGTTTGCCTTCGGTCTGCGTCCCCGCATCTTGGGCGGCCTCCTCGGCCTCGTCTCCACCTGCACCGCTGACGGTTTTTAAGAAATTGTTGATTTCAGCGGCAAAAGAATCCATATCTGTGTCTAAAGGTTCTCCTCGTTCAATCTTTTCCACCTGTCCCCGCAGACAATCTTCAGAACGGAACATCAGATCAAACAGTTCCTTCTTATGCTGGGAACTTAAGGAATCAATTCCCTTATCACGGATATAGAAGAATAAATCTTCTATATGATGCGCAACGCTGGCCACTGCAGCGAACTCCATCATGGCGGAAGAGCCTTTGATAGTATGCATGATTCGGAAGATTTCATTTACATCATCAGAAGAAAATTCTCCCACCTTCTCATCATCCACCAGCATCTCGTCCAGTCGGTCTAAAAGGGAGTTTGTTTCAAAGAGGTATGTATCGAGTATACTGCTGTCCATACCGTTATCCATTCTATTACACCACCTATCCTTGTATAATATTTGCATGAAAAATAAACAATCTGCGGCGAAAATGCGTGGCAGACCATAACACACTAGCTTACTTATCGACGGGAAATTAAAATTATTAAGGGCTCAGAAAAAAAAATTGTTTTTTTAGTGTTATTTTCTGCAAAAATCGGTCGATATATACCACCTCAATTAAAGAATGGATAAAGTTTAAAAATAAAAAAAATAATTTTGCACCAAGGGTCTTATGAAATAATAAAATGTGTCGAAGTTAATAAAAGATATAAAAGGCTCTATTAAGAATATCAGCCTAAAATTACAGAAAGCTCAATTTAAGGAGGAGCGGCAAATGAAAAATTTAAAAGTCAACAGCAAATTTATAGTGTCATTCGGCGCCATTCTGGCATTGTTTTTGATAGCAGTTGTGGTTGCCAGCCTGGGGATTACGACGGCCAGATCAAGTTACCGCAGGTTTTATGAAGAGGAATTTGAAGCTGTTAACAAGGTGAAGGATATCCGTTACAATCAGCAGAGCGCGATGAAAGAACTGATGCTGGGCGTTTTGGCGGCTTCACCTGAGGAATCTACCAAAAGAGTTTCCTCTTCTGATCAGTACATGACAGAAGTAAAAGATGATCTTCAGTGGCTTTATTCTAATTACACAGGTGATTTGACACTGCTAAAGCAATTTGAATCTACAATGTCGGAGAATACGAATACCAGACTTCAGGTGGGCGAGTATGCTTCCGAATCGACAGAAGAGAGCAATGCGATGGCTACCGAACTTTTGTTGACTGAATATACGCCACGAATCGAAGAGTGCGGCCAGATTCTGGAGACAGCAGTTAGTAATATGACTCAGACCAGCCACGATAGATATGACAGCGCCATGGTAATGCTGAACATTTTCTTTGCAGTTGCGATTATCGTTTCTGTCGTTGCGTTTGTGATTACTCTGGCGATTGCTTTAACATTGACGGCAAATATCTTAGCTCCTGTCAGAAAGATTGAAGCAGCCATGAAGGAAGTCGTAAAGGGAAATCTTTCTGTTGAGGTTGATTATGAATCTAATGACGAATTTGGTTCTATGGCCCACAGCATGCATGAAGTGACCAGCGGAGTGGGATATATTATTAAGGATATCGAAACAATACTTACCGCTATGGCAGGAGGGGACTTTGCGGCCCAGTCTTCTGACAGAAGCAGGTACATTGGAGATTACCAGAAGATTCTTCAGGCGATGAGAGGAATCAAGAGCAGTTTGAACTCTACCATGACTACATTAAATCAGTCTGCAGAGCAGGTATCCTCTGGTTCTGACCAGGTATCTTCTGGAGCTCAGGCTTTGTCACAAGGCGCGACTGAGCAGGCTTCCTCTGTAGAAGAGCTTGCTGCTTCTATTAATGAGATTTCAGGACATATTAATCGTAACGCAGAGAGTGCAAACGAGGCAAGTGATAAGGCCGGAGAAGTTGGGGAGGAAGCTGGAGAGAGCAATCGCAGAATGCAGGATATGTTGTCGGCGATGTCTGATATCAGCAATTCTTCCGACGAGATTGGAAAGATTATTAAGACCATCGAAGATATTGCTTTCCAGACCAATATTCTTGCTTTGAATGCGGCGGTTGAGGCGGCGAGAGCAGGCGCTGCAGGAAAAGGTTTTGCAGTTGTGGCAGATGAGGTTCGTAACCTGGCGGCTAAGAGCGCGGACGCTTCCAAGAACACGGCAGTATTGATTGAGAATTCACTTCACGCTGTGGATAATGGAAAGAAGATTGCAGATGAGACCGCAAAATCTTTGGAGAAGGTTATGGATGGTATCCAGGAGGCTACTTCTATGATGGATTCCATTGCAAAAGCCTCAAAGGAACAGGCCGAAGCGATTACCCAGATTACTGTTGGAATTGATCAGATTTCCAGCGTAGTCCAGACAAACTCTGCAACTGCAGAGGAGAGTGCGGCAGCCAGTGAAGAGTTGTCCAGTCAGGCTCAGATTTTGAAGGATTTAGTGAGGAAGTTTAAGTTAGAAGGTGATTCCTCTGCGCCGGTTATGGTGTCGGCGCCTGCGCGCAGCAGCAACAGAGAATCTTCCTATTCGTCAACTGATGATATGCAGATGTCTATGTCGTATGGGGGAGAAAAGTACTAATTTAAAAATTTGATAAGTTTACTGCCACTTGGAAAAGAATTTAAATGTGGCTTTTGTATTGACCGACGATGGTGTCAACTAAATTGTAGCGTCGGTATGCGGGGAGCGGATTTCCCCGCATACCAGCGCTTATTTATCTGTGAAGGAGAATGACATGAAAAAGAGCATAAAACAAGAAGTGATTGTACGAGTCGCTCTTATACTTCTGGTTGTAATTGTGACCGGACTTATGACAATTAATGGCATGAAAAGAGTCAAAAAATACAGTGAAGCTACAGGCCAGGCAGCAGATATTAATGCTCTGGTGCTGACAGCAGAGAAGGCCCATTATGGATGGGTGGAAAATTTATGTTCTTCAATTTCTATGGGAACCGAGTTTACCGGAAGTACAAATTATCAGACTTGTGTTTTAGGAAACTGGCTTTATGGCGATACTTCTACTATTGAAGATAAAGAGATGCTGCGGATTATGGAGGAGATGAAACCGATTCATCAGACCATTCATGAATCGGCCGAGACGATTCTTCAGCTGAATGAGACCGATCATGAGGCAGCAAAGGATATGTATCTGAATACTACTAAGGCTAATGTAGAAAAGCTGGTTGCTCTTTTGGAACAGGTATCCAAGATTACTCAGCAGGAAGTATTAGACAGTGAAGCGGGGTTGTCTAGCGCTGTACTTAGTACTAAGATTGCATCGATAGTGGCCATCGTCGTAACCGTAATTGCGATTGTTTTGTTGTTTATGTATGTACTTAAGGGAATCATTGCTCCGATTCAGAAGGTGATTGAGTCCAGCAAAGGCTTGTCAGAGGGACGTTTGGATTTTCATATTGATGTAAAGAGCACGAATGAGATTGGGGTTTTAGCAGACAGTTTAAATACTTCTGTTAATAATTTGAACCTTTATATTTCTGATATCACAAGTGTGTTAACGGATATTGCGGCAGGAAATTTGCTGCGGAAGAGTCAGATCCAGTATATTGGCGACTTTATTCAGATTCAGCATGCCATTGAGACCATCAGTAAGAGTTTAAGCCAGACTATGGAACAAATCCATGCTTCTGCCAGTCAGGTGGATGCGGGAGCCAATCAGGTGGCAGACGGTGCTCAGAATCTGGCCCAGGGCGCAACGGAGCAGGCTTCCGAGGTGGATAATCTGATGAATATGATCGAGGAGATCAGTCAGCAGATTGACAGCAGTAATGAAAGCGTTGTTCTTACCACTAAGCAGGCAGACGATGTGGGAGAGAGAATCACAGTCTGCAATGGTCAGATGCAGGAGATGGCAGAAGCCATGAGACAGATCAGTGCATGTTCTGACGAGATTCAGCACATTATCAAGACTATTGATGATATTGCATTCCAGACTAATATTCTTGCACTGAATGCGGCTGTGGAAGCGGCGAGAGCGGGAAGCGCAGGAAAGGGATTTGCCGTTGTGGCAGATGAAGTGAGAAATCTGGCGGCTAAGAGTGCGGACGCCGTGAAGGATACTGCAGAGCTGATTGATAAAACTCTTCGCATGGTGGATACTGGTTCTCGTCTGACTAATCTCACACAGGAATCTCTTCAGCATGTAGTGGAGGGAGCTGGTAAGGTGACAGAGGAGATTAAAGTGGTCTATGAGGCCTCCCAACAGCAGGAGGAAGAGATTGGCCATATTAAGGAGAGTATTACTCAGATTTCTACGGTTATTCAGTCTAACTCTGCTACGTCAGAGGAGAGCGCTGCAGCCAGTGAAGAGTTGGCAGGTCAGGCTCAGGTACTTAAAACTCTGATTGCGAAATTTAAGTTTCAGGAGTAGGAGACTTGACAAGTAGAGAATCAGTTACTATAATAAATACACATGTTTATAGGAAAGACTGAGATAGAGACAGTAGTCCTGTGTGGAAGATTACAGCGAGTCAGGGTAGGTGAGAGCCTGATGTTGGTAGCACAGAAGATGAAGATCACTCTGGAGTCGCAGGCTGAAGGGTGCAAAAAGCAAGCCCCTAGGCCCAGCCGGTTTCCCACCGTTAGAAGGGGCTCATATGATGGTATGATGTAATAGGTGGTATAGCGAAGCGGCCTTCGTCCTGATTACTGGACGGAGGCTTTTTTAAATGGAGGTTAGAGCATGTCGAAATATGACAAAGTGTCCACAGATTTAAAGTTTGTGGAGCGGGAAAAGGAAGTGGAGCAGTTCTGGAAAGAA
Source organism: uncultured Hungatella sp. (assembly GCA_910579515.1). Lineage (GTDB taxonomy): Bacteria > Bacillota > Clostridia > Lachnospirales > Lachnospiraceae > UBA3402. The sequence continues at coordinate 25,695 of CAJTUV010000025.1, read as the reverse complement.
CACGACATTTTCAAAAAAAGTATTGAGGACAAGAAAGATTGTCCTACTTACATGTTTTATGACGGGCCGCCTACGGCCAACGGAAAGCCCCATATTGGTCATGTATTGACCAGAGTCATCAAGGATATGATTCCCAGATATCGGACCATGAAAGGATATAAGGTTCCCAGAAAGGCAGGATGGGATACTCATGGGCTTCCGGTAGAGCTTGAGGTCGAGCGGATGCTGGGCCTGGATGGGAAGGAACAGATTGAGCAGTATGGTCTGGAACCTTTTATTGGGCACTGTAAGGAGAGCGTATGGAAGTACAAGGGCATGTGGGAGGATTTTTCCTCTACAGTAGGTTTTTGGGCAGACATGGATGATCCTTATGTAACGTATCACAATGATTATATTGAATCTGAGTGGTGGGCCCTAAAGAAGATCTGGGAGAAGGGACTTTTGTATAAAGGTTTTAAGATTGTGCCCTATTGTCCCCGATGCGGTACGCCTTTGTCCAGTCATGAGGTGGCACAGGGGTATAAGGATGTGAAGGAGCGGTCTGCCATCGTCCGGTTTAAGGTAAAGGATGAAGAAGCTTATATTTTGGCATGGACCACTACGCCGTGGACCCTGCCCAGCAATGTGGCTCTTTGCGTCAACCCCAATGAGACCTATGTGAAGGTAAAAGCAGCGGATGGAAACATCTATTATATGGCGCAAGCTCTTTTGGACATTGTGTTGGGGAGTCTGGCAGACAGTGAAAAGGGAATCAAGGCTTATGAGATTCTTAAGACGTATCAAGGCACGGATTTGGAGTACAAGGAGTATGAGCCTTTGTATGAGTGTGCCAGCCAGGCAGCCCAAAAACAGAATAAAAAGAGTCACTTTGTGACCTGCGATACCTATGTAACCCTGACAGATGGTACTGGCGTGGTACACATTGCACCCGCTTTTGGTGAGGACGATTCCAAGGTGGGAAGAAAATATGATCTTCCTTTTGTTCAGATGGTAGATGCCAAGGGCGATATGACAGAGTCTGCACCTTTTGCAGGGACCTTTGTGAAGAAGGCAGATCCTTTGATTTTAAAGGATTTGGATCAGAGAGGCCTTTTGTTTGCCGCCCCTGTGTTTGAGCACAGCTATCCCCACTGCTGGAGATGCGACACACCTCTCATTTACTATGCAAGAGAATCCTGGTTCATCAAGATGACAGCGGTGAAGGAGGATTTGATCAACAATAACAATACTATAAACTGGATTCCGGAAAGTATTGGCAAAGGCCGGTTTGGAGACTGGCTGGAAAACGTTCAGGACTGGGGAATCAGCCGTAACCGTTACTGGGGCACGCCTTTGAACGTGTGGGAGTGTGAGTGTGGCTGTCAGCACTCGGTCGGCAGTGTTGAAGAACTGAAAGCCATGTCTTCTGACTGTCCGAAGGATATTGAACTTCACAGGCCATTTATTGACAAGGTGACCATCACCTGTCCAAAGTGTGCAAAGCAAATGAAGCGGGTGCCAGAGGTGATCGACTGTTGGTTTGACTCAGGAGCCATGCCTTTTGCCCAGCATCATTATCCATTCGAGAATCAGGAGCTGTTTGAACAGCAATTTCCGGCAGATTTTATCTCCGAGGCCGTAGATCAGACCAGAGGGTGGTTTTATTCTCTGCTGGCTATTTCCACCCTGCTGTTTAACAAGGCGCCTTATAAGAATGTGATTGTCATGGGCCATGTTCAGGATGAGAACGGTCAGAAGATGAGCAAATCCAAGGGGAACGCAGTGGATCCTTTTGAGGCTCTGGCAGAATACGGGGCGGATGCGATCCGCTGGTATTTCTATATCAATAGTGCTCCCTGGCTTCCAAACCGATTCCATGGCAAGGCGGTGCAGGAAGGTCAGAGAAAGTTTATGGGCACGCTGTGGAACACCTACGCCTTCTTTGTATTGTATGGAAATATTGACGATTTTGATGCGACAAAGTATACCTTAGAATACGATAAACTGTCCGTTATGGATAAATGGACTTTATCTAAATTAAATTCTATGGTCAAAGACGTGGATCAGAATTTAAATAATTATCGGATTCCTGAGGCGGCCAGGGCTTTACAGGATTTTGTGGAGAACTTGAGCAACTGGTACGTGAGAAGAAGCAGAGAGCGTTTCTGGGCTAAGGGAATGGAGCAAGATAAGATCAATGCTTATATGACTTTATATACAGCCCTTGTGACGGTGGCAAAGGCGGCAGCGCCTATGATTCCGTTTATGGCGGAAAAGATTTATCAAAATCTGGTGTGCAATCTGGATGAAGAGGCTCCTGAGAGTGTTCATCTGTGCAGTTTTCCAGACGTAAAAGAGGATTTGATTGACAAGAAGCTGGAAGAAGACATGGAGGAAGTCTTAAAGGTGGTTATCATGGGACGGGCGGCCAGAAATACGGCCTCTATCAAGAACAGACAGCCTATTGGCCAGATGTTTGTGAAAGCGGACCATGAATTATCCCAGTTCTACGTGGAAATTATTGAAGAGGAACTGAATGTCAAAAAGGTGATTTTCACAGAGGACGTCAGGGAGTTTACCTCTTATACATTTAAGCCTCAGCTAAAGACGGTGGGGCCTAAGTATGGAAAACAGCTTAACAACATCCGTAAGGCTTTGACAGAGATTGACGGCAATGAGGCTATGGATACCTTAAAGGAAAAAGGAAACTTAAGGTTTGAGTTTGACGGGGCAGAAGTGGTTCTTTTGGAGGAAGATCTTCTGATTGATATGGCTCAAAAGCCAGGCTATGTATCTGAGGCTGACCAGGTGATGACTGTGGTTCTGGATACCAATCTGAGCAAAGAACTGATTGAGGAAGGCTTTATCAGAGAATTGGTGAGCAAGATTCAGACCATGAGAAAGGAAGCCGGATTTGAGGTGACAGACCATATTCAGGTCTTTGTTCAGGGAAATGAAAAGATTGCCGGACTGATGAAGGATCATGGAACGGAAATCAAGGGAGAGGTTCTGGCAGAAGAGATCTGTGAGGAACAGATGAAGGGTTATGCAAAGGAATGGAATATTAACGGAGAAAACGTCACTCTGGGCGTGGAAAAACAAAGGTAAAACTTATGAGGCAAAAGGAGAAAGCAGCAATGGAAATGAAAAAGTTTGACAAGCAGGAGTTTCGCTATTCGGTGGCGTATGCGTTGAAGAATCAGTTTCGTAAGACGTTAGAGGACGCTACCTCCCAGGAGATTTATCAGGCAGTGGCTCACGCAGTGAAAAATATGATTGTGGATCAGTGGATAGCCAGCCGCAGGGAGTTTGAAAAAAAAGATGCCAAGACTTTGTACTATCTGTCTATGGAATTTCTTATGGGAAGAGCTTTGGGCAACAACTTAATTAATCTGACCGCCTATCAGGACGTGAAGGAAGCCCTGGAGGAGATGGGGCTTGATCTAAACTATCTGGAGGATCAGGAGCCGGATGCAGCACTTGGAAACGGCGGTTTAGGCCGCCTTGCAGCCTGTTTTCTGGATTCTCTGGCTACTTTGGGCTACGAAGTTTACGGCTGTGGAATCCGCTATCATTATGGAATGTTTAAGCAGAAGATTGAAAACGGATTCCAGGTAGAAGTTCCAGACGAGTGGTTAAAGGATGGCAATCCATTTGAGGTTCGCAGATCTGAATACTCTAAAGAGGTTAAATTTGGCGGTTATGTCAGGGTAATCAGGGAAGATGGAAAGGACCGCTATGTTCAGGAGGGATACCAGTCTGTTATGGCGGTTCCCTATGACCTTCCCATTGTGGGCTACGGCAACAATGTGGTGAACACTCTGCGCATCTGGGATGCTCAGCCGATTAACACTTTTAATTTGGATTCTTTTGACAAGGGAGACTATCAGAAGGCTGTGGAGCAGGAAAACCTGGCAAAGAATATCTGTGAGGTTTTGTATCCTAATGACAATCACTATGCAGGAAAGGAACTTCGCTTAAAGCAGCAATATTTCTTCATTTCCGCCAGCGTACAGAGGGCTGTGGAGCGGTATAAACAGAATCACAGCGATATTCGGAAGTTCTATGAAAAGAACGTATTCCAGTTAAATGACACCCATCCTACGGTTGCCGTTCCAGAACTTATGCGTATTCTTCTGGATGAGGAAGGGCTTACCTGGGAGGAAGCATGGGATGTGACCACCAAGACCTGCGCTTACACCAACCATACGATTATGGCGGAGGCTTTGGAGAAGTGGCCGATTGATCTGTTTTCCAATCTGCTTCCCCGCATTTATCAGATTGTGGAGGAAATTAACCGACGGTTTACGGAACAGATTCGCAGAATGTATCCAGGAGACGAGGATCGGGTTTCCAAGATGGCGATTTTGTATAACGGCAAGGTGAGAATGGCATATCTGGCCATTGCGGGAAGCTTTTCTGTCAATGGCGTTGCCAGACTCCACACGGAAATTCTGGAAAAGCAGGAATTAAGGTATTTCTATGAGATGATGCCCCAGAAGTTTAATAACAAGACCAATGGCATCACTCAGAGGCGTTTCCTTCTTCATGGAAATCCCCTTTTGGCTGCCTGGGTTACCAAGAAGCTGGGGACAAAGGATTGGGTGACAGATCTTTCTCTGATTGAGGGACTTAAAAAGTTTGCAGAGGATAAGACGGCTCAGAAGGAATTTATGGAGATTAAATATCAAAATAAGGTTCGCCTGGCCAAATATATCAAGGAGCACAATGGTATCGAGGTAGATCCAAATTCTATTTTCGACGTCCAGGTAAAGAGGCTTCATGAGTACAAGCGCCAGCTGATGAACATTCTCCATGTGATGTATCTGTACAATCAGTTAAAGGAGAATCCAGACATGGAGATGGCTCCAAGAACCTTTATTTTCGGAGCCAAGGCTGCGGCAGGATACCGTCGTGCAAAGCTGACGATCAAGCTGATTAACGCGGTTGCAGATGTGGTGAACAATGACCCTGATATTAAGGGAAAGATGAAGGTTGTGTTTATTGAGGATTACCGTGTGTCTAATGCAGAGCTGATTTTTGCGGCTGCAGATATCAGCGAGCAGATTTCCACTGCAAGTAAAGAGGCTTCCGGTACCGGAAATATGAAGTTTATGTTAAACGGCGCTATCACCATAGGAACCATGGATGGTGCCAATGTGGAGATTGTAGAGGAAGTGGGAGAGGAGTATGCGTTTATCTTCGGACTTTCTGCGGATGAGGTGATTAATTTTGAAAAGAACGGCGGGTATCGCCCCATAGATATGTATAACAGTGATCCAGATATTCACAAAGTACTGGATCAGTTAACGAACGGAACGTATTCTAATGGGGACCACAATTTGTTTAAGGAGATTTATGATTCTCTGCTCCACGCAAGCGGCATGGATAAAGCGGATATGTATTTCATCCTGAAGGATTTCAGAGCTTACGCAGAGGCGGAAAAAAAGATTGGAGAGGCCTATATGAACAAGAGCTGGTGGGCGAAAGCTGCAATTTTGAATGTTGCCTGCTCTGGGAAGTTTTCCTCTGACCGGACCATTCGGGAGTATGTAGAAGATATCTGGCATTTGGACAGAGTTGATGTGAAGCTGTAAAACTTAGAATAAGAGAAAGCCCTCTTTCATAAACTGTAAATAGCAGTTTTTGAAAGGGGGCTTTTTTATGCGTGTCCATCGGATTTGGATCGGAATTTTGGCAGCGCTGTTGCTTCCCTATGTGGTGACTCTGGCGTGGAGCGGGGGAGTAAACGGAACTGACAAGAGCGGTTTTGGAGAAGGAGGCGCTTTGTGGATGAGACAAGAGGAGGGGGAGGATTCTGGAAAAAGGATTTACATAAACAATGGACAGAAGGGATATGTGGACGTGGAGACTTATCTTGTAGGAATCGTGGCGAGGCAGATTCCGGCTGAGTATGAGCCAGAGGCAATAAAGGCTCAGGCGATCATTGCCAGGACCTATATTTACGGAAAGATGGAAGGAAAAACCGAGGCGGCAGAAGCAGACCTGGGGCTGAATTATCTGGGAGAGACCCAGATGGAGTCCATGTGGGGAAGAGAGAAATTTGTGGAATACTATGACAAAATAAGTGAAGCGGTGAAGGAGACAAGAGGGCTGGTGATGGCCCTGGGACAAGAGGATGGACAGATGGAACGCATGGAGCCTTTGTTCCATCGGGCAAGTGCCGGAACTACCAGAGAAGGCGATGAAGCTCATCCGTATTTAAAATCTGTGGACAGCCATTGGGATGTGGAGGCGGAAGGATATCTGACTGTGACAGAATGGGAACCAAGCGAGGTGGTTCGTCTGCTTTCCGAAGCAGATCTTACCGAGGAGCAGGTTATGGCGACTTTTCAGCTTGTAGGTCGGGAGAAGGGCGGATATGTGAAAGAGATTCAGATAGGCGCTCATATTTACAGCGGAGAGGAAATCAGACAGGCGTTAAGCCTTCCTTCTTCATCGTTTACCATGGAGGAACGGGAAGGAAAAATACGAATTATCTGCAAGGGCATTGGTCATGGATACGGCCTCAGCCAGTATGGAGCCGACGCAATGGCAAGAGAAGGAAAAGGGGCTGAGGAAATTTTAAAGTACTATTATCAAAATATTGTAATTATTTCTCCAAAAACGTGAATAAGTCATTTGCCTTTGGTAAGAATAGTACCGAGGTGATAAACGGTGAAAGAGAAATTCAATCAATTATTTAAGGACAAACTATTTCTTGTCATGTTAGTCTTGGGCCTGCTGACTATTGTTGCCGCAGCAGGTGTGGTTACCATTCAAAGAGGAAACGCTCCAGAAGAAAATCCGTACATGGAAATGCAGGAGCCGGGAGCTTTAATTGCAGAGGATAACGAAGTAAAACCTACTCAGGTGGCAGGAAGTTCAAACGCCATGAGAGAAGAGCCTCAGACGGCTCCGGCAGGACAAAGGACGAAGGAATCTGAAACTAAGGTTGCACAAAATAAGAAAAGCAGCCAAACTGAAAATACGCAGGCGGCCCAGGTTGGAGCTGGTCAGGAGGCGGCGGTTCCTCTGGTGTTGAATTTTGTGGATACCAGCAAAATTACCTGGCCTGTACGGGGAAATATTCTTTTGGATTACAGTATGGAGTCAACCATCTTTTTCCCAACCCTGGAGCAGTATCAATGTAACCCAGGCGTAGTAATTCAGGCAGAGGTGAGTCAGCCTGTAACGGCGCCAGCCAATGCAAGAGTGGTGGCAGTCGGGGTCAACGAGGAAATCGGTAACTATGTGGTTTTGGACTTGGGAAACGACTATCTGGCTACTTGTGGACAATTAAAGGAAATCCAGGTGGTAGAAAATGAGTATATGGAGGCCGGACGCATTCTTGGGTATGTGGCAGAGCCGACAAAGTACTATTCAGTAGAAGGCAGCAATGTGTATTTTGAATTGCAGCATAATGGAGAGTCTATTGACCCAGTCGGATTTTTTGAGTAAGAGATAATTTATAAAATTCTAATAATTTGTTCATACGTTCTTCAGAGGTATCCTTTATACTAGAAAAGGATTATTGGAAAGTGGGAGAACGTATGAACATTTTATTTTTTTTGACACCAAAAAGTGAAGTGGCTTTTATCTATGATGATGAGACGCTGAGACAGGCTTTAGAGAAGATGGAGTATCATAAATACTCTGCAGTGCCAATGATTAACAGACAGGGCAAATATATTGGAACTATCACAGAAGGGGATATGCTGTGGGGAATCAAAAATCAGTATAGTCTGAACTTAAAGGATGCAGAGCACATATCGGTTGCGACGATTAAACGGCGGCTGGACAACCGTCCGGTGTACGTAAACGCCTCCATGGAAGATTTAATTGATAAGGCGCTGAATCAAAACTTTGTCCCTGTAGTGGATGATCAGAAGAATTTTATTGGGATTATCACCAGGAAGGATATCATTCGATATTGTTACAATTTGATTTTGAAGCGGAAAGAAGAGGAGAGTGTCTTTGCAAAGCCAAATCTGCTTCAGATGGCATTGTCCAGGGAGTTTCAGACTGAGAATTGTTGTGCGGACAGGGGATAAGCGAAAAAAGGACGCCCATTTTTTGGGCGTCCTTTTCTGAAAGGTCTCATTCACTTACATGCCTAAGAGCTTCTCCAAAGATTCTGCAGAGATTCCCTCTGTCAGAGTACCGACAACCTTGCCGTCTTTGATAGCGGCCACAGCCGGAACAGTGTCGATGCCAAGTCTCTGGGCGATACCGTTTGACTTGTACACGTCTACCTTGTTAACCTTTATCTGGCCTTTGTGTTTTTCCTCAAAGGTCTCAATCTCAGGAAGCAGATCCCGGCTCTCCTGTACAACGGCATTCCATATGTACACAATTCCAGGCATGGACTTATCCATGATCTGATTTTCAAAGATTTCGCTTTCTGCAATGTATTTTTCAGCAGCATATCCGGCGATCGCTCCATCACCTACGGCAGTGGCTACCTGTTTTAAGAATTTGTCTCTCACATCTCCAGCGCTGAAAACGCCTGGAATATTGGTTTCCATCTTCTCATTGGTAATCACGTATCCGGCTCTGGTCATGTCAACGACTCCCTTGAAAATCTCCGTGTTGGGAACATAGCCGATGAACATAAAGCAGGTGTCTACAGGAACGTCGATAATCTCTCCGGTTCTGGTGTCTTTCAAGGCAACGCTGCGAAGTCTCTCGTCGTCGCCTCTGAATTCTGCCACTGTGGTATTCCAGATGAACTCCATTTTCGGATTGGCTAAAGCCTCTTCCTTGGCGATTTCGTTGCAGTCCATCTTTCCCTCTTCATGCATTACGCTGACGATTACCTTGCTGGCAAATTTAGTCAGGAACATGCCTTCCTCAATGGCAGCATCTCCGGAACCAATGACGATAACCGTCTTGTCTGTGTTGGCCGCTGCATCACAAGTGGCGCAGAAGGAAATTCCCTTGTCATACAAAAATTTGTCTTCATTAGGAGCATTAGTAAGACGAGGCTTTCCACCGCTGGCGATGATCACAGACTTACAGTGATAATCTGTGCGGAAGGTTTCTACGACCTTGTCGTCGCCCTCTAACTGAACGCCTCTTACGTCTGTCAGCTTGAACTTTACACCAAATTTTTTTGCCTGTTTGTGGAATAATTCCATCAGCCCTAAGCCAGTGGCGCCTTCTGGAAATCCAGGATAATTTTCAATCTCATTGGTATAGGTGGCCAGGCCGCCGACCAACGCTTTTTCAATCACCAGAGTTTTTAATCTGGCTCTGCCGCAGTAAATAGCAGATGTGAGACCGGCCGCACCGCCGCCGATAATGACCACGTCATATGTTTCGATTTTCTTCTCCATGACAAACCCCGTCCTTTTACATAAAGTATTTCGCAAGCAGCTTGCTGCCGATAAAGGCTCCTATAAACAGAAAGACCGCGAACACCCAGCCAGACAGAGACAGGGAGGCAATGCTGGAATATAAGGCTCCAATATTACAGCCGCCAGCCAGTCTTGCGCCATATCCCATCAAAAGGCCGCCTAATGTGGCCGCCACTACCTGCTTCAGTGACTTAATCTTTTTGAACTTAAACTGAGAAGCCAGAAGCACTGCTACCAGAGCTCCCACAATGATACCAAAATTCAGCCAGGATCCAGTGTGGTTTAAGATTCCATTATTTAAAGTTGCCTGCGCTCCTTCGGAGGAAAAGTAATACCATTTGTCTACATTTCCTCCTACCAGGCGGTACAGCCACGCCCCCCAGTTGGCAAAGGTGCCTGACACGCCCCAGGGAGAACCGGTGCTGGCAAAAATTGCGATTTGAAAAATGGAAAGCAGAACAGCGCCAGTTACATAGGTAAACGGGTTTTTGAAGATCATTTTATAGTAATGATTCTTGCTTACTTTATCCCAAAAAGCCTTCAAAGCTTACACCTGCTTTCTTATTTGGTCTTCTCAATAACGATTTCCCACTCACCGTCGTCTACTTCTTCGATCTCAACGTTGTGTCCGTTGTTTCTTGCCCACTCAGGGATATTCTTCATTGCGCAGCTATGGTCGATCTGAGCGATTAAAACATCGCCTACCGCCATTTTCTCCATCTGCTTCTGAACCTTCATAAGGGGTACTGGACAAGCCTCGCCTAAGCAATCAACTGTAAATTCTGCCATGATAAATTCCTCCTGTTTAAAAAAATAATTTTTATTTCGCTGGGCATACTAGTCTTCGTCTGTGTTGCCCATACGTTTCTTTTCATACTTGTCTGCAGCAACATAGAGCAGCGCGATGACTGCCAGCTGCAAAATTAAAGCTCCCGCCCATCCGAAAACGTCTGGAAGGAATACTCTGGGGGCTGTTGCGTTGAAATTAAGGGTCCACCATCCCATATGGTTGGCGCCAATAAGAGAACCGACGACAAAAAAGAACAGACTTAACATCTGCATGCTAAATCCTTCTCCTACACGCATCAGGGTTCCGGAGGCGCAGCCTCCTGCTATTACCATACCGATTCCGAACAAGACGCCTCCCACACAGGTCGCCAGGCTCACAGGCATGATATAACTCTGACCGGGAATGGTCCCGCCATTTACAAACGCGCCATACTTGATGGCCGTGAATCCAATGGTGGTAATGGCAAACGCGATTAGCACCGCACGAGTAACGGATGTGGAGCCGGTAATACATGGGTCACGCATTGAGGCGGTAAAACAAAAGCGGGCCTTTTGTAAAATGAATCCGAAACAGCATCCGAATACCCAGAATAATGCAAGCGTGCCATTCTTCTGGCCCAGAACTAAGGCTATAATTACGATCAGCAATAATCCAAGAAACCCAAAAGGAACCTGATTTTTTTTCTTTTTCCTGGGTTTGGATTTGCGGATGGAAGAGCCTTGGGACTGTGCCGGGGTGGTTGCATTTTCCTGCATTCCTCATACCTCCTTGCACAAATTTTAAGGATTTGAACGCTTTACTACCATCTCATTATAACACATTGTGAAATTTTTGATTATCTGAAAACCTTATGCTGCATAACGGTTTTCTATAGAGCTTTCTATACCAAAAAAATTAGGGAATCTTGTAATTTTAACTGTTTTCTTGTATAATTTAGTCTGTAAACATCACAATTTATGGGAGGTATCCATCTTGCTCCTTGAACATATTATCATGTTTTATAAAATAGCCACAGAAAAAAGCATTTCCAAAGTGGCCCAGAACAACCACATTTCTCAGCCGGCCTTAAGCCAGCAGATGCAGAGGCTGGAAGAAGAGCTGGACGTTAAGCTTTTGGAGCGTTCCAACAGAGGGATTGAGTTGACGAGGGCCGGACAGATTCTTCAAAAGTATGCGGTTCAGTTTATGAATTTGTACAGCGATTTGAAGGAAGAGCTGAACAATTTAAATACAGGAAATAATACGTTTCACATCACGGCTACTTCGGTAGCCTGTAATTATGCCCTGCCATGCTCTTTATATAAAGTCAATCGTCAGTTTCCCGACTACACCTTTCACCTGGCTAGCGCGCCTTCCAGTGATGTGATCCGTCAGGTTCTGGATGAGAGAACAGATTTAGGCTTTATTGTGGGGACCGCGGATTCTCCTGAGCTTGTGTGCAAGGAAGCATATCAGGACAAGATTTATCTGGTGGCCAGGGACGATTTTCCGACGGAATCCCCCATTACGCTGGCACAGTTAAAACAGTATCCCCTCATTATGCTGAATGAGTCCTTTAGTTCCTACAGGCTGTTATGCAATTATATGAAACATCAGGGATATCCCATCGACGGCTTCCATGTCATGTACCACCTGGACTCCACAGAATCTGTGAAAAGCACGGTTCAGGCAGGCCATGGGGCGGCCTTTCTTCCTTACATTGCAGTGAAAAAGGAATTGTACCAGAAACAGTTAAAGATTATTGAAATTGAGAATTTTGATTTAGATTACGGGGTGTATTCTGTACACAAAAACAGTAGTACTGATTCCCGTACCAATGAGATTATCGACTATTTTGTGGCAAATATCAGTAAAAGTATCTGTTGATGTTTTATATTTTCTCGATGGTGATTTCCCAGATTCCGTTCATGGGTTCTGCCACATAAATCTGAAGCCCTTTTTTGTCGCAGTAATCGGTGATGGATTCCAGCACGCAGCTGTGATCGGTAACCAGCCTGACCTGATCGCCTTTTCTGGTCAGGCTTTCGCACTGTTTCAGCTTCATAAGGGGGATGGGGCACATATCGCCCAGGCAGTCTAATTCCAGCATGTGAGGCACCTCCTTAAGGTTTAAATTTTGTGTTCACAGACATTACTAGTATATCACAAGATGGAATCTATTGAAACAGGATTTTAGAGCCAGACAGGTACTGGGGGAAGGGGGAAATATGAAAATTCCATTTTATGCTCGTTATCGTTTGGGAGAGGAGAAAGAAGCAGTGGTTTCTTGTCTTGATAAAGGATTGGATACGGACGGCGAGTTTTCAAAAAGGGCTATGGAGCAGCTGAGGAAGGAGTATCCAGATTCTTTTGGGATGTTGACGTCCAGTTGTTCCGTGGCTTTGGAGACGGCTTTGATTCTCTGCGGGCTTGAGCACGGGGATGAGGTCATTGTGCCTTCTTACAATTTTCCTTCTGCTGCCAATGGCGTTTTGCGGGCTGGAGGAACTCCGGTGTTTTGCGATATTGATCCAAAAACCCAGAATATCAGCGTTTCGGATATGGCATTAAAGATTAACGGCCGGACAAAGGCTGTGGTTTTGGTTCATTATGCGGGAGTGGCCTGCTCTATGGAGCCTCTTTTAGCAGTGGCAAAGGAGGCAGGTTTGAAAGTGATCGAGGACGGAGCACAGGGAATCGGGGCTTTTTATCATGGCGTTCCCCTTGGGGCTATGGGAGATTTTGGATGTGTAAGTTTTCACTATACGAAAAATATTTCCTGTGGCGAAGGAGGGCTTCTTTTGTGTAGATCAGAAGAGGATTACAAAAGGGGCCGCTGTTATCGGGTTCACGGCACCAATCGGGACGCCTTTTTCCAGGGGGAGTGCGACCGGTACACTTGGGTCTGCCCAGGAAGCAGCACAGCCATGAGCGAGTTGTGTGCGGCCCTTCTTTCTTCTCAACTGTCTTGTCTGGAGGAGATTACGAGAATCCGAAAGGAGCGTTTGGAAGATTATCTGGCCGCTTTTTGGAAGGTGGAAAGGGAGGGATATGCCAAGAGAATGGGGATTCCAGAGTATGCTTCTCCCAATGGGCATATTTTTTATCTGAGATTTGCAAACGGCATACTCAGACAGCGTATTCAGGCCCTTTTGCTGGAGAAGGGCGTGGATGTAAAGACCCATTATGTTCCGCTTCATCTGTCGCCTGTGGGGAGAAAACTGGGATACGGGGCAGGAGACTGTCCTGAAAGTGAGGCGTGTGGCGAGACGCTTCTTCGTTTTCCGATTCATACGAAGCTGACAGTGGATCAGGTTTGGGAGATTGCAAAAATTGTGGAAAAAGGATGCGCTGTTTCATGAACGACATCACTCTTGGAATTGTGATTCCTGTCTATCACTCTACCGTTTCTGTAGCTGAACTGATTGAGGAGATTGGTCAGGCGTTTGATACTGTGTGTACGTATCACATTTATCTTGTAGACGACGGGAACCCACAGGAGACTGCCCTTTGGCTGAAGCGCCGCTGTGGTGCGCTGCCCAATGTGACCCTGATTCGGCTAAAACAAAATTACGGACAGCAAAACGCCCTGCTGTGCGGTCTGATTCACAGCCAAAACTGCCATTATGTCGCCACAATGGACGATGATCTGCAGCATGACGCCAGAACGCTTCTGCATTTATATCAGACCATACAAAACGGGTATGAAATCGTATATGGGGCGCCTTTGGGGGAAGATTCACAAAAGCCGTTTTTTCGCTTGACAGGAAGCTATATGCGGGATCTGTTGTTTCGGTTTTGTTTTGGGATCCCCAGCAAGATTAAGGTCAGCAGCTTTCGAATTATGACTGGGGAACTGGTCAGGGAGGTCAGCAGCCAGGCGACTGGATTTTTTTATTTGTCGGCCGCTGTTTTTTGCCGCCCGAGACGGGCCAAAACCTGTTTTTATCAGCCAAGGTCGAGACGGTATGGAAAAAGCGGCTATACCTTTTTAAAGCTGATAAAGCTTTATGGAAATATTATCCGGTTTTATAGTCCGGCGGCCGTATTATTTACTTCAAAGAAAAGGAGACAGGCTATGCTATACGAAGAAGTGCCAGAAAATTGTCCAGAGTCAAAGACGATTATGGTTTTAGGAGGCTCCAACTGCCAGCTTCATGCGGTACAAAGGGCCAGAAAAGAGGGGCATCGGGTGATTCTGGCGGATTATACTAAAAACCCTCCCGCGGCTGCCTATGCCCATGTTCACCGTCAGGTCAGCACGTTTGACATTTCAGGCTGCATAGAAGCGGCAAAAGAGGAGAGGGTGGATGCGGTTATGACTATAGGGACAGACCAGCCTGTGTATACTGGGGCCTGCGTAAGCAGCGAGCTTGGCCTTCCCTCTGTTCTGGAACCTCAAAAGGCTCTGGCAGTGACGAATAAAAAGGTGATGAAACAGATTTTGGCGGACAAAAAGCTTCCCACTGCCGCCTGGACCCTAATTGACCGAGACGCTGGGAAAGAAGACTTGTCTTTTCTGAAAGGGCCATTTGTCATCAAACCTCTGGATTCTCAGGGACAGAGGGGGATTTTTAAATGTGAGGATATTTCAACGACGCTGTCTCATCTGGAAGAGACTTTGTCGTTTTCCAGATGTTCTCAGGCTTTAGTAGAGGAGTATTACCCCGGTGATGAGATTACAGTAAGCGGATGGGTCACAGAAGGGGATTTGACCATACTGACGATTACAGACCGCCTTCTTTATCCAGATCCGGTTCATATTGGAATCTGTATCGGCCATCGTTTTCCCTCTGTCCATATGGACCAATATGAGGAGATCGCTTCGATAAGCCAAGGCGTGGCTTCTGCATTTGAGCTGAAAGAAGGCCCTTTTTATCTCCAGCTTCTCATAGGAGAGGAGGGGATCAAGGTCAACGAGCTTGCCTGCCGGATTGGAGGCGCGTTTGAGGACGTGACCATCCCCTGGCTGACTGGTTTCGACATTTTAAAGGCGGTCATGGATCTTTCGCTTGGCAGGAAGGTGGACTTTTACAAGTGGAAGGGATTTCGCTGTGATCAGGTTAAGCGGTGCGCCGGCGTACAGCTGCTGTTTTGCCGTCCGGGAACCGTCTCTGATCTGACGCCTTTGGAAAAATTGAAGGAACTGCCTTTTGTCCTGGACTGCGGATATAATTATCAGGTGGGACAAACGATTCCGGCCGCCTTAAACGCTACGGCGCGGTTCGGTCATTGCGTTATCGTTGGGGAACCAGAAAACATCAAAGAATCCATAGATGAATTTTACAGGACATTACAAGTTCTTTCTCCAAAAGGGGAAAATTTGGCGTCCCGTTTGTATCCCTGACCACAGAAAACAATATAAAAGAAAAGAGAAGAGAAGATGAATGTAAGAAAAAAGAAACACCTTCTGACTTGCGCCGTTTTTTTTCTTATTCTGCTGGGAACAGTATTTTTGAGCGGGTGTCAGAAAAAGGAAAGAGACGTTATTGGAATTGCAGAGCAGTACGGAATCGCCTATGCGCCTCTTAATATCATGAAAGAGCTGGGGATTCTGGAAGAAAAGCTTCCAGGCGTAACCATTGAGTGGAAGCAGTTCGGAGGTCCTACGGCGATTCGGGAAAGTATGTTAAACGGAGAAGTGGATTTCGGGTTTATGGGAATCGCGCCTGTGCTGATTGGAATCGACAATGGAATGGAATGGAAATATGCGACAGGAATCAGTTCCAATGAGGTGGCGATTGTCACAGACAGACCGGAAATCAAAACGCTGAAGGATTTTTCCAGTGAGGACCGGATTGCCATTCTTTCTCCCGGGTGCACCCAGCATGTGCTTCTTTGTATGCTGGCGGATGAACAGCTGGGGGACGCCAGGGCTTTGGACCATCAGACTGTGTCCATGACCCATCCGGATGCGCTTCAGGCTCTGATTTCTGACACGGAGATTACGGCTCATATCGCCACACCTCCCTATATTGATAAGGAGCTGCAGGCGGGAATGTCTGTCATGGCAACCGGAGAGGAGATTATGGGACAGTCTTTTACCTTTATCAGCGGCGTGGCCATGACAAAATTTTATGAGGAACATCCAGATTGGTATGCTGCCTTTATCGAGGCGCTTGATGAATCCATTGATTATATCAATGAGAATATGGAGGAATGCGTTCAGATTCTGGCTCCGGTTTATGGGATTTCAGAGGAAGATTTGATGAAGCAGATGACTTACAATGGAACGATTTACACGAATCGTCTGGAGGGTGTGGAAAAAATCAGCGCGGCTATGCAGAAAATGGGATTTACATCAGGAAACCCTGATTTTGACACGATCATATTTGACAATGTGAATCGAGATAAGGAGTGATTTATGAAATCTTTTTTTCATCGCCATATACGAGGATTTGGCAGGATTTTCTGGTGTCTTTGTTTCCTTCTTATCTGGGAGCTGTGGGTGAAACTGTTTCATGTGTCCCCCATGTTGTTTCCTTCTGTGGAACAGGTATTTTGTACGCTGTGGGAAGATTTGGTTCATGGCAGTCTTCTTGGGCAGACTCTTTCTTCCCTCTGGCTGATTGCTTTAGGATTGGGAATTGCTCTGGTTCTGTCTCTTGGATTCAGCCTTTTGTCTCTGGCTTCTCCGGTTTTTATGAGCCTGACAGACACCCTGACGTCTATGGCTCACCCTCTTCCCGGCCTGGCCCTTTTGCCCTTGATTATCATGTGGTTTGGGACGGGAACCAATGCCATCCTTGCTATCATCGTCCATTCTGCCCTTTGGCCCATGCTGCTTAATCTTTTGACTGGATTTTCTGCCGTGCCAAAGATTTATCTTGATGTGGGAAAAAATTTTTCTATGGGTTCTGTAGCGATCACTTTGGAAATTATGCTGAGAGCTTCTATGGGATATCTTCTGTCTGGCGTAAAAATTGGCTGGGCCAGGGCCTGGAGAGCTTTAATCAGCGCTGAAATGGTGTTCGGAGCTGTGGGAAACAACGGCGGTCTGGGATGGTATCTTTTAAATCAGAGGACTTTTATGGATACCTCCGGTTTATTTGCCGGAATCCTTTTAGTAATTTTTGTGGGAATATTGGTGGAGGAGGTCCTTTTTTCAGCTGTGGAAAAACGGACTCTGAAACGATGGGGGATGAAATGATGCTGAAAATAGAGAATTTGTGCAAACAGTATGGGAGAGGAGAGACTTTACATCCCGTTTTGTCTCAGGTGAATCTGTCTGTGGAGGAAGGAGATTTTCTGGTCATTCTGGGACAGAGTGGTTGTGGGAAAACCACATTCCTCCGAATTTTAGGCGGTTTTCTTTCTCCAGATGCAGGAACGGTTTTTCTGGACGGAAAACCAGTAAAAAAGCCTTCCTGCGATATGATTATGGTGTTTCAGAGTTTTGACCAGCTGTTTCCCTGGTTTACCTTGGAAAAGAATATTCTCTATGCTCTGAAAAAATCCAGAGGAATCAAAGACAGCAAAGAAGGGCGAGAACAGGCATGTCGCTATCTGGAGATGACCGGACTTTTAGAGTTTAAAGACCAGTTTCCCCATACATTATCTGGCGGCATGAAACAGAGAGGAGCTTTGGCCAGGGCTCTTGCCTTAAAACCAAGGCTTCTTTTAATGGACGAGCCTTTTTCCAGTCTGGATTATCTGACCAGAAAGCAGGCCAGAAAATCTCTAAAAAATCTGATGCAGACAAACCGTTCCACTGTGGTTTTAGTGACTCATGACATTGAGGAGGCGGTGGAACTGGGAACGAAGATTGCCATTCTGGATCATAAGACCCACAGGATTTCTCATTGGTATGACAGCCCTAAAGACCACGTTCATTTGAGGGAGGAGCTGGAAGAGGCTCTCCGGTAAACTGTGACCTGACCATATTCTTCCTGGTCTAAAATCTCAGACACCCGAATTCCATAACGGGAATTTTGAAAGCTGCCCACCTTTTCACAGTGATTTTGGCAGTAGTTTTTTAATTCTTCTACAAACATCACGTTTCCATAGATGACATTATAGTAGGGACGATGGTCCCAAAGATAATCCAGTTCCTGATGGTAAACGATGTATTCAATCTCATTTCTTTCCAGGTATGCCAAAAGTCCTTCGCCCTCCAGGGCGTAGGGCAGATTCCGGTAATCTCTCAGGCAGCCGTACTCCATAAAAAATTCGATGTTCAAGTTGCCTAATACCTTGGCATTTTCTGGAATTAAATTTTGTATCTGCTGTCTGTAATGCTCATAATCGGTTTTCTTGATTTCAGGCAGGACCTGAATAAGAGTCAGAAAGAGGATGGTGAAAAAAAGCAGAATCCCCAGTCCCTTTTTTAACTTGCCTTCAAACAATTCCAAAGCCATAACAAGGGCCAGATATCCAAATGGAAACAAAAACAGGATACTGGTCTGATTATATCTCCCAATGACAATCATACCGCTTATAACTCCCGCACAGCCGGCGGCCAGAAGACTGGCTTTTTTTACCAAAACTGGTATCTCTTTTCTCATGAAAATGCTTATGGCTCCGGTGAGACAGCCGCTTAGTCCAAAGAGGAAAAACTGAGGGCGAAGATCAGGGAGATAGTAGGTTCCGCTGTTTCGCTGATACAAACGCTTGAGAAAACCGAAAAATCCACCTAATTTTTCCCATAAGGGGGCTCCTGTACCAAATTCTTTCTGTCCATAGGCAAAGTAGTGGGTGAGAAAACCATTGTCCATCATCAGGCTGAAAGACACAAAGAGAAGGGCGAAGCCGCCTGTGATTAAGACATAGAGAAGGAGAGGGCGTAAGGCGCCCTTTTTTCGTCTGGTGAAAAGATATGCCAGGAGAAAACACAGGCCGTTCATGGTTCCCAAAAGGAAGCTGTTTGGGTGGAGGCCAATGGAAAGTCCTGTGGCTGTCCCTAAGATACAGGCGGTTTTATTGTTGTAAAAGCCTTTTTCCGAAAACAGATTCCAAAGACAGAACCATTGGATCAGGGATAAAAGAATCTCTTGTCTTGCAAAATGGGAGGCATAGAGAAACTGGATATCCACACTGAAAAGAGCCATAATGAAAAGACCTTTTCTGGGGCTTTGAAAAAGTCTGCTTCCTGCCAGATAACAAAGCCATAAAGTTCCAGCGCCTGCCAGCCAAGAGACAAGGCGGACAGAAAAAACCTGGTATCCGAAAACGGAAATAGCGGCCATTTGCAGAAGATGGAAAAAAATTTTGATTCCATGAGGGTATCTGAGCTTGGCGTCAAAGAAATACTCGGTTGCAGCAGGGCTTTTTTCTTCCATCATAGATCTGGTAAGTCCAGCCAGCCAGCTTTCGTCTGAGTGAACATAGGGAAAGTCTGTCAAACATGTGAGGGAGAGGAGGCTGACGAGGAGAATAGAACCAACAGCCAGGGCAGTATAAAATGTCGTTTGTTTTTTTGTACTCATAGTCGGACTCCTGTTTCGTAAGTAATGATGATTATAAAGGATTTGGGGGCATATGGAAAGAAAAATATTTGTTATTAAATTAACAGATACAGTATAAGAAAATGCTATAGCCTCTTCTCTAAAAAATCAAGTACAATAGAAGGCAGCAGAACAGAAGGATTGAGGCCCCTTTTGCTGCGACAAATACGCATTACTACACAAATTGAGAAAGAAGAGAAAGGGGGGTTTTTATGCGCCCATATGCTAAAAGAATAGCATTGTTTTTGGTATTTGCTCTGCTGACTGCCGGAATCTGCGGCTGTAGTTCCCACACATATGTCCAGACAGAGCCTTCGCTAATACTGGGTGCAGGGGATCTGTCTGAATACATCGGAAAAGAGGGGGTAGTTATTGTTGATACTCGTTCTGCCGACGAATATGCCGCAGGCCATGTAGAAGGCGCAGTAAACATTCCAACAGAAGACATTGTAATCAATGTTCCGGTAAAGAATATGCTGACTTCTCAGAAGAAGATAGAAAAGGTGATGGGCTCTAACGGCATTTCCAATAATACCACAGTGATTGCCTATGACGCCAATAAAATGGGAGCATCCCGTCTTCTGTGGACCTTATTTATGTATGGACACAGAGATGTGAAGGTGGTGGACGGAGGCTTTAACGCCATAAGCGCCGCGAATTTGGCTTCCAGCACGGAAACGCCTGTTCCAACAGAGGCTGTTTTTACAGCTCAGGAGCCCGCTTCGAATTGGCTGGCCACTCAGGAAGAGGTTTTAGCTCAGGTCAATACACCTGATGAGAATCGGATTCTTCTGGATGTGAGAAGTATGGAAGAGTATTATGAAGCAGGAAAGGTTCCTACTTCCATTATGATGGACTATAATACCAACTTTTTCTCCAGCGACCAGACTTTTAAAACTGTGGACATTACCAGAATCAATTATCTGGAAGAGGGGATTTATCCAGAAAAAGAAGTGATTATTTATTGTCAGACTTCTTTAAGGGCAGCCCCAGTATTTGTTCAGCTGTATGAGGCAGGATACCGCAATATTCGTCTCTATGACGGCGCTTATCTGGAGTGGTCATCCAATTCCAGCAATCCGATTGAGATGCCGTCCGGCGCTGCTGCACCTGCTGCAAAAGACGCATCATAATCAAGAAAGAAAGGGAATTATCATGAGAAAAATCTTACCAGTAATTTTAACAGCAGCTTTGTTGTGCACAACCGCTACAGGCTGCGCTACAAAGACCGTTCAGGAGACTACCGCTGCGCCGACAACTGCAGCTCCAACCACCGCCGCAGCCGAGGCTGAGACTACAGAAGCAGAGGCAAAGGAGAGTGAAGCTCCCGCTGAGACAGAGGCTCAGGCTTCTGATCCGGTAAAAGAAGCTGCTATGAGTTATTTTGCTGAGTTTCCAGAAGACAGACACATGATTAATGTGGCTGACCTGTTTGTGAAAATGGATGCAGGCGAGGATATGCTGATTATTGATATCCGCCGTGCAGACGACTATGCAAAAGGCCATTTAAAGGGAGCAGTGAATATTCCTTATGGTCCGGCCATTGCAGAGAATCTGAATAAGATTCCAGATGATGTGATGCTGTATGTGAACTGTTACAGCGGACAGACTTCTTCTCAGACCGTAGCTCTTTTAAATATTGCAGGCAAGTATGCCACCAATGTTCAGGGCGGATACAACAATGGAATTTCCGTGTTAGACGGTTTTGAGGATTATATTGAGACCACGGAAAATGTTCTTCCAGATGAGTCTTATGAGGTAGATGAGGCCATTGTTTCAGCGATTGCAGATTATTATGCAAAGGCTACATCCGATACATTTTCTTCCTTTAACTTCCCTGTAGACAGCCTTGGAGAGCTGGTGGAAGCTGAGAGCGAGGATTATACGATTCTGTCTATCCGTCAGGAAAAAGATTATGCAGAAGCACATATTCCAGGAGCCCTTCATATTCCGTTTGGCAAGGGAATGCAGGAGCGTTTCTCTGAGATTCCTACAGACAAGCCAGTTGTTGTATATTGCTATACTGGCCAGACAGCTTCTCAGACCATGGCAGTGCTTCGTATGCTTGGCTATGAGGCATATAACTTGGCAGGCGGCATGGGTGACGCAGAGAAGGGAACAGGCTGGTTAGGAGCCGGACTTCCTACCGTGACAGACTAATTTTATAGTTGGATAAAGAAAGCCTCTGAAAGGAATCGTCTATTTCTTTCAGAGGCTTTTTGCAGTTGTTTTTATGGCTGAGCGCTTGTTTGGGGTTTATCGAAAGCTGGATTGAAGGCGTAGAAGTTGCGGCTGTCTAAGTGTTCCTGAACAGTGCGCAGGGCTTCACCAAACCGTTGGAAATGCACGATTTCCCGTTTGCGCAGGAAACGGATAGGGTCGCAGACTTCTGGGTCTTTGACGACGCGGAGAATGTTGTCATAGGTGGTGCGGGCTTTTTGTTCTGCTGCCAAATCTTCAAAAAGGTCTGTGATAGGATCGCCTTTGGACTGGAATTCGCAGGCATTAAACGGAACGCCGCCTGCTGCCTGAGGCCAGATTCCGGTAGTATGGTCAATATAATATGGGCCAAAGCCGGATTTTTCGATTTCCTCAGGAGTCAAATCTCTGGTTAGCTGATGCACGATAGCAGCGACGATTTCCAAGTGAGCCAGTTCTTCTGTACCGATATCGGTCAATACCGCCTTAGGCACATCATAAGGCATGGCGTAGCGCTGAGAAAGATAGCGCATGGAGGCGCCCATTTCTCCATCGGGACCGCCAAATTGTAAAAACAGATAATGTGGAAAAACGGTACAAAATTAAGGGATTTTAGATATAATAATGAAATTCCATCCGGTTTTCATCCCGGTGGTATGTGATTTTCTTTACGATACGCCGCAGAGCCATGCCTTTTACCTCATACTCAATATCTGGGTTAGAGATAAGATTGTAGGCGGAGCGTATGCTTTTCATAATCTCAGCCTTCTGGACGGATGGAGGGATGTCAGATTTCTGGGGAGTAAAATTCTCAAGTTCCTGATTGAGACTGTCACGCTCTGCCTGAAGCCGTTTTTTGTTCATGCGGTATTCATCCAGAGAGTCGATACCATTCTCATATGCATCGCGAATCCGCAATTCTTTGACAGCAAGACGAGATAGGGCAGCTTCAATCGTTGCTTTTGCCTCTGATTGTTTTTCATCAACAGGTATGGTATATTCAAACTCTATGTTTCCGGTATTCAGGACGCATTTTAAGGATTCCAACACAGTAGATTCTGCTTTATGTACAGAAATGCTGCAGGAGCCGGTATGGTGTCCCTTGGCATATCTCCAACATTGAAATGTATCAGGCCGCTTCTTATGATTGTTGGACACGTTGACAGAAAGACTTGCACCGCAGGTTCCGCAAACTAGAATTCCTGAAAGCCAGTGGCGACATGAGGAGACTTCACGTCTTTTGAGAGGCCTGAATTCCTGAGTCAGGCGATCAAGATTAGCTTGAAAGATGTCGGTGACACAAGGACGGATTTCGTGGGTTCCCTGGAATCGAATGCCGTTCCATTCGACTATGCCCATATAAAATTGATTGCGCAGAATACGGTCTATAGTTCGACGCTCAA
Organism: uncultured Hungatella sp.; assembly: GCA_910579515.1. Taxonomy (GTDB): domain Bacteria; phylum Bacillota; class Clostridia; order Lachnospirales; family Lachnospiraceae; genus UBA3402. The sequence continues at coordinate 2,543 of CAJTUV010000025.1, read as the reverse complement.
ATGGATTGCCCCGTTTGGTATGGTAGCCTCTCCGATTACATTCTCTGGCAACTGCAGTTAGGTCATGGCCATCATGGTAATAGCGAAAGATAAACTCTACTATAGCATATTCCTGCTCATTAATAATGAAAGGCTTTCCATCACCCACAGCTTTGTAACCCAGACATGGAGAGGCCTGGTACCCATTACGGAGAGCCTTCTCAGACATGCCGCGAAGGACTTCTCCAGACAGGTTGATAGAATAATATTCGTCGAACCATTCAATAATAGTTTCAATAAGCCTCCCAAACATTCCATCTGCTACAGGCTCTGATACGCTCTTGATCTCCACACCACATTTTTTTCGGAGGATTCCCTTATAAAATATGCTTTCTTCCTGGTTCCTGGCAAACCTGGAGAACTTCCACAGGTAGAGCCGTTTAAATGGAGATGGCGACTGGGACTTAGCTACAGCAATCATTTTCTGGAATTCTGGACGGTTATCTGCTTTACGGCCGGAGATTCCCTTTTTCTCCATAAAGATAAATTCGGTAGGAATGATAAATCCGTCTGCTTTGGCGGAATCTTGGATAACGCGAATCTGGGCATCCGGCGATAACTCTGCTTGGTCATCAGTGCTGACCCGAACATAGGCAGCACCAATCTCTAATGTGTTCAGTTTCATATTAATCATCTCCCTATAAATAGTACGAATTTGGGGTATAAAAAATACATCATACCTTTGACAGTTGGCGCCGGAGATGATACAATATCTTTGGAATATGTTGTATCATTCTCTGGCATACTGTCCAGGGTACAATCTATGTAAGAGCCGTTCAGTGCTGGTAACACTGGGCGGTTTTTACATTTGATATTATGTTGTAAAGGCATAAAATATTGTCGAAATGATTTCTTTGTGCTATACTCTTCCTGTTACCGCCCCGATACTGGCAACAGGAAGGGGGTGTCCTCATGGAATCGGTTTTAGCTTTTATCGTCGCTGTTGCGGCTGGTGTAGCTTGTCACTACATCATCAAGTGGTTAGACGGCGATGATTAGTCGGTAACTAGCCCCGGTTTGTTCCACCGTATACGGAAAAGAAGCCCTCGGAGTGGCACCTCCGGGGGCTTCGCTTTTGTCCTCAAAGACTGGTTTTAGCTTTTTGTCTGTTGACATTATAGCATATGCAAATCAGATTTGCAATATACCCCCGAAAATATTTAATTGTTGATTTTCTATGCGATTTCTTCAATTTGTGCTTTAAGCCGTCTCAATTCATTTTCCAGTCTGGTTACACGCAAAAGTAGCATTTCTTTTTCATTTTCTACTTTCAGAGCTTCATCCAGTTTACGAGACAAGTCAAGATGACCCTCGGCAATAATACGGATTCCTTTGTTTGTCTCATTTTCCAGAGTCATTTGTACTTCGGTCACCTTTGATTCTACTTTATCAAACCTGGAATCCATCTTATCCAGTCTGGAATCCATCTTATCCAGCCTTTCATATATAGGCTTGTTTGTTTCCTTTACGATTTCAGCTATCATTTCGAAATCCTTTTTCTCTAACATTTATTTATCCTCCTTTGATTTTTATCAAATATTCTCCTAGGCTTTCTCCAATATGGTAATCCTATTACTAAGCCCAGGATAGTCAGGATTTAAAGAAACGAGTCCGGTTTCGCCTGCTTTTTTAATGTAAATGCTGTTGCCTTTTTGGAAGTATCATTTTTAGGCATACTGTCCAGGGTACAATCTATGTAAGAGCCGTTCCTGTTGGCGCTTAGAGTATAATTATCATTGGCAGAAATAAAGGGAAGAGAGCGAAACCTCTTCCCAATCATACAGATTTCGCTTATGATTGAGTTTGCGAATAAACAAAGATAAGGGACTGTATGATGAATTCTATGATAATGGAAAACGGTGTAACATTCAAGACATTAGAGAAAAATATTTTTTCATGGGTATGTGAAATCGGCCGGCAGTTCACAACCGAGTTCCTGGAACGGTATGACCGGATGCTGATGGAGGAACGGGATAAGAAAAAGTACCGCCACAAGGGTTACCGCCAAACCACAATCAAGACCGTGTATGGGGAAGTGACTTACCGGAGGGCGGTCTGTGAAGTGACACAAGAAGATGGCTCCGTTACTGTCAAGTAATCATTGGCAACTCTTTTCATACAGATTTTTGATGCCGCACACAGGCTGTATCTCAAGCCACTCTTCACGTCCTAGCACCCGGCCATTGTAAGCAGTTTCCTTCTGTCCCCCCGTACCTTTCCTTCCAATCCCACCAAATGACCCAGCACCGGATATGCATATCCTTTCCCATCTTTCTTTGGCGTTTTTGACGACATCAGTATCTCGCCATAGATTTCCTCCACCTTTTCCTCTTCAAATGCGGGGTGCTTCCGTTTCTCCGTAACCTCATACAGTTTTCCGCTGCACTTCTTCGCCAGAATCTTCGCCAGATGGTTCCCTCCCCGCCTGCTCCAGCTTGTATGGTTGTGATGTTAGAGCCAATGATAAAATGTAAGAAAACGCCGAAGAAAAAATGTAGATTTAT
>CAJTUV010000024.1 GCA_910579515.1 uncultured Hungatella sp. | reverse complement strand
CAATCATAGAGGAATTCATGAGATTAGAAAATCCGCAGGAATATTTGGCGCTTACCTATATCAAATTCCTATATTCCCGCCTGCCATCTACGATTGCATATATGGTAACGATTTTATCACTTTCATTCACTTTATAAAACGCCAAATGTCTCTCTATGATAAGTACCCTATAACCCTGCTTTCGTAAAATAGAATACCTTGGCTTATTACCAGACATTGGAAATTTTTCTAAGCGACTGATTGCGGCCTCAACCTTATCCAGATAACTCAATGCAATATCTGTGCTCCCTGAATCCTCTGCAATATAAAATATAATATCTCTTAGCTGTTCATCCGCTTTATCTGTCCTGATAATTTTATACTTCATTGGCTTTCCTCTCTAAAAGCGACTTGCGTATATCATCAAATGTGCTTTGCATTGATGCTACTCTGTCATTCACAGCATCATCTTCCGCTTCTGCCAATGTACGTAGTAATTCAAGTTCTGATTTCATTTGATAATAATCCTGCAAGCTCAATATAGCGGTATCGCCACGCCCATTTACTGTAATGATAACTGGATTCCTTTCCTCATGGCATTGTTTGGATATTTCATTATAATGATTTCTTAAATCTGAAGATGGCCTGATTACTTCCATTTGTTTTCCTCCGTTTTTATCATAGTCATATTATATCTTAATTTTCATATCTAATCAAGAAGATTTAAATATACTATACTTGAAAGATTTACCACGTTTTGTCTAATAAAAGCTACCACTATAGTTATATCGGAGGATGTAAAATAAACTTTAAAACAAACCAGCCCATCACTAGGACTGGCTTATTCTATAATCCTCCTTCCTTCTCCCCCATCTGTTCTCTAATCTCACTTGCTTTTGCATATACAAGATTTTTTTGGTAATCTAATGGCTTATGTAATAAATAGTATACTATCTCATCAGATATTTCAACCTAAGATAGAATTTATTTGTAACCGGAAGACATTAACTAGTACCCTATATACAGCATAAATATAGCAGTGAAATCATGGTTTTAAGTTATTGCATCAAAAATTCAAATTTTCATAAAAACAAAGCCAATCCTATAAACTAAAGGACTGGCTTAATAATTTTAATCAGCAAATTCTATTGTGGTCTTTCTTGAAAATATTTATTATAACATAGTAAAAGTTCTTGGTATAAAATATCCATTTTTACATTGTATTTTATCATTTCTACATAATAAGTTTAGATTTTCCGAAATAATATTTTGTAGTACATTTTCATTTATTACAAATGGTGAGCCTTCCATATAATATTGTACTATATCAATTATATTTTCAGGTTTATATTTATCTTGTTGCCTAAAAATAATACCTATAACAAGATTTTGAACATCCTGCTTGTTTTTAATTAACACACCCGAATTCACATTGCACATACAGATTCCTCCTTAAAAACCTCTTATTAATATTATATTCATTACCTATCAAATAATATACTGGGAAACAGTTCTATTAGTCGCGGTTTCATTTCATCCGCAATTCTGTTTGCTAATCGGTTTAGAATATCTTCATTCAATATATCAATATCTGCATATGACTTATTTGGTACAACATAAATAAACAACCATGGAATGTTCTTTGCAATAGATTTTATTCTAGGTTTTAACGAAATTTTCTCATTAAAAATTGAACATGAATTATTGTTATATAAATAAATTTCATCTAATAAATCTCGATGAGCAGGTATACCTGTTTTTGCTTTACCTTTATTTATATAAACAATAAAATCACTTACATCCCCTTTTGCTTTTAATTCTTGAAGAGTTTCCTCAATTATTTCCTTTAAACTATTATTTTTTGTTGGAAAATATGAATTTAGTTGTTCAATATCCCCATCCTCTATAATTTCACCGATTCTATTTAAAGAATCTAAGGCATTCGCCATAGGAGAACTTAATATGTTCTCCATAGTTACTTTTTCGTTAATGTTTTCGTATCCTTTTAGAATTTCTTTTTCACGTAATAATGTAATATCATCCTTATTTATGCCTACACAAGAAAAAATTCTTTCTACAAATTTTATATTATCAATTCCCCTTTTTAAAACAGAATAAAATTTTTTCCTGTTTAATAATATTTCTTCTAAGTTCTCTTTTAATTGTTCAATTGTTGGAGTAAAGAAATTATCATTTTCATCATATTGCTCTTCATCAATTCTTACTAAAGCTTGATTTAGCGTTGAAATTAACCATGAATCATTCCATAAAATAACACGATTCCTCCTATCACCAACAGTTAATTCTAACGACTTCCATAAATTAGATATTTCTGCATTAACACTTTCTTTTTCTGAATTTAAGTAATCATCAGCTAATATTTTTACTGATGTACTTAATGCATTGGCAGTTTTTACACATCTATGATGAAAATTAATTCTAGCAAAAATTTTATAACGAATTAACAAAATATCTTCAATATCATCTGTAAGTTTTTGTGGATAAGCGATAGCAAATGCTTTCTCACTGTCCTGCAATTCAGATTCTTCATATTTGTCTATAAAGATAAGTTTTGCTGAATTTATAAGCCGTTTGTAAGGAATTTTACCCCAATCAACTCCACTATTTAATGAATCACGAGTTATGTAGTCTAATCTGTCTGCATCCAAAATTCCATCTATGATTTTATGCATAGATTTAAAAAACGTATCTTTTTCCACTAAAATAGATACGGCAAATTCCACTACCAACGTATAATATAGAATGCTTGATATTTTACACGACTTAGATCTGCTTGACGATAATATCTCTTCCAATATATATGGCACTGTATCATTAATAGCTGATTGTAAAAAACTTAATCCTATCTTCTCATGTAATGCAGAATGAGATGGGGTAGACTCGCAAATTAAAGTCTTAATATTCATATCATAATAATTGTCTATACAATCAACAAAATCTTCAATTCTAGTATTCCCATTTTTTTCTTCTTTAACAGAATACTCATTATATAAATTATCTAAAACAGTTTCAATAATATGGCTATATGGCGGATGTCCTACATCATGAAACAAAGCAACAATTCTAATAGATTGCAACAAACATCTATATAAAAAATAACTTTTTATATCCGTACTATTTTCTCTTTCATTAACCTGCATTGGCGAATATTGAAAATAATCTAAAGCAGGATCAATAAAACAGCCTTTGGAAATGGCTTCTTTTATATTATTAATAGTAGTTTTTTCAATAGAATCTTTATTACTATTTTTGTATGCTTGTCCACTAAATAATTTATTTATTGCTTCTGTATTTTTAGATAAATATGTAGGAAAATTCAAACTACCAAATTTAGAAATTACTAAATCCAAAATTTGTTTGAAATATTTTCCTAAATATTCAAACAATTTTTCCTTAACTTCCAAATTGGCATTTGATACAGAACTATAAAGCATATTTCCAGCCAATTCCATTGTACCCAATGAGTGTTCATATCGCTTTGTTCGATTTGAGGGAAATGTCATATAAACAGTAGAACTTTGATAAATATCATGTAATCTATAAAAATACGGCGTAGAAATCATTTCTGATTCAAGACCACTTAAATATATTGTTCCATGAATATTATCAGTTACTTGTTGTAATTTTTTCCCCATTGTGCCTTATCTCCTAATTATAATCTGGCGATGCTAATATTATAAACGCTAAAATATAGATTTTGCAACGAAAAATTTTCAAATTATATATTTCCCACAGTTTCACTAAAAATTTGACAATAATATATGTAATTTAACCAATAACATGCTTACTTTATGATGATTTTTGAAAATACAATGATGAAACTGAATGATTTGGGTCACATAAAAATAGTATTTATTACGAAAGGCAATTCTTGTTTTATTCTTGTTTTATTCTTTTTTACCAATTATCATCATATGAATTTATAAAAATATAGTTATTTCGACCAATGAAACAATTCAACTAAGCCAGTCCGTTAATTCAGGCTGGCTTAGTTGAGGTGGGCACTGAAATATTGTAAAATAGGGCCTTTACCGTATAGGTTTTGTAAAGAATCCAGTAAAATGAATACTTCCCATATGGTCTCTATCAAGAAATGCCCATTTTTTCAATGTTTTACACACAAATGAGTGCAAAAAATGGCTTGTTTTCATTGTGTTCGGTCACACTGGATTCTATCAAAGAATTTATTCAAAAGCATTTGATTTTTCAAATCCGAAAGCATTAGATAAAGAATCAAAAACAGGTTTTAATGCCACCTTCATTTGAATATCTTCAGTACAAACTCCATCCAATGAAAATACCAAGTCTCTTTCAACAGGCAATGATAATTCTCCCCATCCAAAATTAGCAACATAATCTTTGGCATTCAAAATAGTTGCCAATATATGCCACGGTTTAGGAATATGCAATCTCTCCATAATATTTCCATATTCTACTAATGCGCCAATACATGCTAATTGCATTTGAGACCATTCATATACCCGTTTTGCCCCATGTTCTGACATAAGGCGTATTTCTACTGCTTCGATAATTCCATTATGAAATACTTGTGTATAATCTTTGATTAAATTTGTCTCTCGATCATAGCTAAAAATGCAATACCCATCCGCATTATAGCGGTAATCCCAACCACTTGCTGATATAGGGCGAAATCTTGTGTTATTCTTTAATTTTAATAAATCAATCTGATTTCCCAGTTCAAAACTCCATTCTGGAATAATATGAAAAACAATCTTTGCTGTATCTCCCAAATTACCTATACACTCATTTGCAGCTATCATAGATATTCTATCTCTACGGAAATATCTAATTTTATCTTGTATACTATTAGCATATAAAAATTCTTTCCGTAAATCATCAATATCCATATATGTAATGCCATTTGCATAACGCATAAAAAATTCATCTTTATTTCCATCCCAAAAACTATGAGGGCGAGCATAACTTTTAGGTACATAAATCACAATAGCAATATTAGATTCACTTAACTCTACAGGGATGCACTCTATCCCATGTAAATGCGGACGAATACGTGATAAAACAAGTTGTCGAAAGGAAGACAGCCAATTATCGAATTCCTTTATAGATAGTCCGGCTCCATTTAATTGGATTGGTAGTCTATTCTCGTCCTCCTGCATACCTATAATAATCGTTCCACCATTTGTATTTGCAAATGCTGCAACCTCTTTCATAAATTTATCTTTTTGTTTATCAGATATCTTTCCATTTGTGAATGAATAATCTTTATATTCCAACTCTTTATTTTCAAATACTTTATTATCAATTAGGCTTTGTAATTGCTGTTTTGTTATGTTTTTCACATCAAATAATGCCATTTAAATATCACCTTTCCTCATCTTTAATCATTGTAATTCAGTTCTTACATACTTTTAAGACGCTTTATTAATTGTCTTGCAAACATTATAGCAATCTGATCACAAGTATATTTTTTTGAATCAATCGCTTGAATATCCGCTACAGATGGATATCGCTCTTGTAATTGTGCTAACGTTATGTTATGTAATATTGGAAGAATGAGTTTTTGTCCATTTCTATTTTGTCTGCTCAAAAATTCAGCCAATTCTTTTTCCGTCCATTCTCTATCAAAGAAATTTTCAGATATAACTATTACTGCAAATTCTGATTTCTTAGTACCGTTTAATATTGCTGCTTTCCAATTATCACCCCATTCAAGAGACTCTTTATCATAAAAGATATTTATACCCAACTTATTAATAGCCTGATAAAGTTCTTCCACAAAATTTTCTTTATCTCTATTGGCATGAGAAATAAATACATCATATTGAGGAATACCCTTTGCTTGATATTTAGGCACAGCTACTTCCTGAATCCCATTCATTTTATCAATAAACTTACTATCTTTGCTAATGCTTGTAAGACATGAAACTAACTCATTATATTTTCTATGAAATAATAATGACTTTATTCGATCCCCAAGTGCATAATCCTTTAAATAATTCTCATAAAAAATTTGTACATCATTCATCCATACCTCGCTTGGCATATTATATTCATTAATATCAGTACCAAGTGGAGCTGCATTTATTGGCGATTTAATATTCTTTGATCTCTCCAAAAATTCATTTAATTGTGTTTCAAAATCAGATACCATTATAATATTCCTCCATTTCTCCAAACCATATTGGACATATAATTTAATTTACAATACAAACAAAAACACTCAAAAAACCTACACATAAATACAGGAATTATCATTTTTTGTTTATCTTCCAGTATTTTTATCCGCAATTTTTCGAGTGTATCTCTGTTTTTTCTCATGTATATTTTTACCAATAATATCATGGGGATTTTCCTTTGTCAATATGTAGTGCAATTTTTTTAAGTCATACTAGATATAGGTCTGATATTTCTCTTAGGTAAACTACATTATTATTTCTGTATATATTATCTTATATTCATCTATACCCTATCTGTAACATTATCGAACACAAAACCACCTTATCCCTAAATCCTCAATAACGCCTTAAAAATCTTAGCATTTCAAATTTTTTGTATCCTGTGCCATTAATTATAGGAATTATTACTGATTTTATAAAAATATCCTATTTTCCCAACATTCACACCGAAAAACACGCCGAATATCATAAACTCTACATTATTCCTACTATTTTAGTAGGTTTTATATCAAAATAAAATCTGCCATTTCCTCAATATTGCCATAAGAAAATAGCAGATTTTTTTATTTGAACCCCTCATGAATTTATCACTCTACCGAACATCACGAATTTTTGTATATTTGAGTATCTTTAAGTTGGAATTTTTCATTCTAATAAATCTCAGCCCACACACAAAAACCTTGTTTTATCAATACATTTTCGCTTCATTCGAACACATCAAACTGCAATTACCGAACTATCTTTTTTCAAACTGAAAATCTACGATACCCTCCTATCACACCTCAATCAAATCTAACTCTTTTAATATCAATATCCCATCTTCTATTCCTACAAAGTCACCATAAAGAAGACTCTTCAACTCAACAATAAACGGCTTCTGCTGCTCCTGTTCCTTCTATAATAATATCTGTCAAATTTTTCAATATTAGATTGAGCATTCTTTTTTTACATGTTATAATCTGCTTGTATAGTTGAAAAGAAAGCTGGATGCGATTTCCCGATAACGCCCTCTAGTCTTACGAAGGAGGGTGAGGCCCTATGAGCGTGATGGAAGTTCTTACATTATTGCTTGTGCTGTTTGCGGCTCTGTCTTACATAGACAATCATAGAAAGAAATAAGCATCCCTACCCGTCCAAAAGTGAGGATGCTTAAATTCTTGTAATTTTTGCTTTTTACTGAGGGCAATCGGAAACTTCAATTCCGATAACCTTTCTAAGTAGATTATACATGAGAGCCGCTTACTTTTCAAGTGGCTCTTTTCATTTTCTCCTATTTTTCTATAGCAGACCTATCACATTATATAACTCATCCTCATTCACACCGCAGCCTTTATATACTTCCCTCCTCCGTCCACTTGATATACAATATTTTTCCCATCCCCGAAAAATGTTTCCTCTGAATCAGGATACCATACACGAACGGAATCATCCATATCCCAGATTATCCAGCAGTCATACTCTAATATGTAAAACTAATAATCCTCTGATTCGTCCGACACAAAAGCATACTCGCCAAAACAAAGGTGTACGCCTTCTTTATTTATTGCATCTTCTTTCCTATATAATACTGGTTTGGTCGGATCATAGTTAACTTCAATCCCTACAATTTCTCCACCCTGATTTATAGATTGCTTATTTCCTTCGTTTATATAATCCCATGCTCCTTTTTCTGTTGAAAAGAACCGCACTCCTTCATATATTATTGCTTCTCTTTCCTTCATAGCTGTGTTGAAAAATATACCATAAATCCATTTTCCATTCCTGGACTATACTTAGCCGCTCTTACTGGTTTTGTGGAATACTGCCTTATGTTCCCTGAAGCATATGGTTCCCTCTAATATCATGTATTTTCATCACTTTGACCTTCCTTCCTTTTAAATATGCGTCCTGCCATATTGGAATAAAAAAATATCTTCAAACCACTGTAACTGCTCCTTTGTAAAGATACCCTTTAAATCCTCCATACAGCTTTTACATGTCTCTACTTTTATGTGGCCGCTTTCTCTAATATCCTCCAAACTTATAGTTTCCATATATAAATTTCATTCTTTATCAATATCCTACCTCATCTCATTTTTTCTAATCTTCTCCAGCTTTTCTTTTTTCCGATTTTTATATCTAACCCTTGCCCTCGGCCTGTACTTATCGCAATGCTGGCAGTAATGAGCGTGATCCGCTTTCCTGCCCTTCTTACATAATCCAGCGCACACATAATATAAACAGGGCGTTTGTCTATCTGTTGCCATTATGCTGATTCCTCCTATTCTACCGTAAACCGACTATTACATCGTCTTCACAATGTAAAGTTGTCCACTGTGGACAATCCCATTAATATAACAACATTTTACATTCAAATATCTACAAAGCACATCCCTTTACCTGTAAATTCTTTATACTCTCCCTTACCCTATGTGTCAATATTACTCGTCTTATAATTCGTTGATAAAAATTTCTTGTCTTCCAGTGATAAATCCTCCCATATATACTCATCTCTTCACTTTTATAAATTCATACCCGACTAACTTTATCGCCCTGGTAGATTTCCGTTTCACTTGAATCTTTCCTTCATCTTCCAGCTTCAATAAGTGCATATATACGCTTGATGTAGAACTAAGATCAGTTCCAGTACAAATTTCTCTTACACTCGGCGCATATCCATTTTTCTTGACAAAATCAACCAAAAAGTTATATATCTGCTCTCTTCTTGTACCTCTCGTTTGTTTGATTCCTCTTTCCATCGTTTATCACCTGTCTTTCATTTACTTACACATTTCATCCAATACCTGCGCTAATTTCTCTCGGCTGCTTTGTACGAAATACAAATCATTCCCAATCTTTAAAGGTTCTTTTCTCTCATGTGCGGCAAGAACCACGTTCTGGTAAAGACTGACTCCTACAGCAATGCCTTCAACAAATTCGTTATTTTCTAGTAGTTCCTTCAATATTTTCCCTCCGTCCTTCCATCTCTGTTATCTTTTAATTCTCCTGATTTCCAGAAATCTCTCATAAATCAAAATCCCAATGTCATAACTCCTCTTTTAGAATCCCTGCATATTTATAGAAGGTACTCACCGCTATGCCCTGCAGCTTTGCAAACTGTACAACAGAGATACTTCCATATTCTCCAGACTGAAGCTTTTTATATTCCCTGATAAATTCCCTCGGTACTCCTGTCGGCGGTCTGCCTAATTTCTTCCCCTTTTTCCTCGCCGAATCCAAGCCCTGCATAACCCTCTCATGGATCTTCTCTTTCTCCTGCTGGGCTATATGGGCTTTTAATGTGACAAAAATATCTATAATCATTTTTGACAGACTGTCATCATTCATCTTTTCCCAATCATTCAAAAACGGAACGTCCAAAGCAACCACCCTGATACCTTTTGACTGTAAATCTTTAATCTCTACAATCACATCATCTGCATTTCTCCCCAAACGGTCTACATCAGATATGATAAGCGTATCACCGTTCCGAAACTGTTTCTTCATATTATGATAGTTTGGTCTGTGATCCGCTTTTGTTCCTCCGGTAATAACGTCCGAAACAAATTCATCAATGTTAAATCCATTCTTTCTGACATACCCAATAATGGTCTGTTCCTGCCTGTCTGTTTTTTGATGGCTGGTTGATATCCTCATATATGCAAAAATTTTATTTTCCATCTGTAATTCCTCCACAAAATCCATGACTATTTTCATATAGGATTTTTCTATCTATATTCATATGAAATATTTCCGATTTTCTCTTACATGAAATCGGTTGTTTTTGTGTAAGGATAAAATCTCCCACCAGTGTCATATCCTCCCCTTCAGTCTGTCTTACTCTTCAACCATCTCATAATGCACTGCTGGAATTTTCTGTCTCGGCAATTATACTCTCCATCTTCTTTCAGGCAGTCCGTCTCCATAGTCTCACGCCTGCAAATCTTATCAGAGAACATTTCCGCTAATGGGCCACATTCCATCATTAGGTCTGCTACTTTTCTTTCCGTCCCAAAATATTTTTTATAGTTTGTCATTACTTCCGCTTCCCCTCCCTTGGTATGTTGCTATAGAAAATTGGGCTCCTATGAAATTACTGTCCTATGTCTCAATAAGTAATTCTCTATAGTTTCACAGAATCCTTTAAAATCCCGCTATTGGTTCATGCCAGGAAGTAAGGCACGAAAAAAGCGCCTCCAGACGGTTCATTCATCTGTTAGCGCTTCTTATTATTTAACATTTTCTATTTTTTACAAGTTAGACTAATTTCCAAAATGTTAAATTTATTATATACTTGCTGTAATTTTCTGCTTTAATGCCCTTCTCCGCTCAATTTCTTTTTCCGCTTCTTTGCCGGAATTGCTGTAATACGCAACCTTTTCCGCTACTGTCATATCTTTTGTCCGTTCATAATTCTGTTCCCTAATCTTATGAATATCCTCAATAGTAAAATCAGGACTAATAACCAATGCTTCCACAATCATTACACCTTTTGTAATCTTCCAGCCTCAATTTCCCTCTGAAACGCCCTTCCACGCTCATTGTAAAAATTTCTTCTTTCCTCTGGCGGCATATCCTTTGTAAGATAATAGTTATACTCTCTCAATTTGTGGATGTCTTCAATCGTAAAGTTAGGACTAAGAATCGGTTTCTCCATAATCAATCTAATTCCTCTACTATAATACACTTTATTTCTCTAAATTGCCTTAATTGCTTGTCATTTGTCAAAAATAAATCACATTTTGACAAACACGCAACCGCCAACTGTAATGCATCCATCGCTTTAAATCCCTTATATTCTGCCCTAATATGCCAGCTCTGGTTTTAACTCCCTTTTCCAAAAACAACCTCTGCAATACTATATTCCCCCTATTATTTCAATTAGCACTGTCAGAAAAATTCTCCATCACAACCCTATCAGACCATTCCATCCAGTATCTGTTTTGCAATTTTCCACCTTACCTCTTTCTTATATCTTCTTTCCATCTGATACAAAAATATGCTTGTTATCCGTTCCATAAAATCATCTGGAAGAACGGAGCCCTTAAAAAGATTACATGACCCACATGTGCATTGAATATTCTCTATGCTGTCTGTCCCACCTGCCCCAAGGGGTTTGATATGGTCTAATGTCATAGTTCTGTATCCTATTTCCCTTCCGCATAATGCACATCTCCCCTCTGCTGCATGATAGATTGATTTCCTCACTTCTCTCGGAAACCGTATCCTTCCATTTGACAGATAATATTTTGACCTATTCCCCACATCTAATATGTAATATCCCTTTGTTTTCCCTGGTGCCTTTTTAAGACGCTCTTTTGCTTTCTCCGTTGTAAGAAACATCCTCGCCTCTTCTTCCTTATCTGTCTTGGCTACCGCTCCCGTTTTAGTTATCTTGATGTAATATTTTCCATTTGTAAGAACATAACACATAATACCATCCTCCACCTTTATAAGGACTACTCTGTTTAAAACAGCCCATTCTCCCTTTATCTTGCCGCACACCTGCTGTATTTGATATCTCTCCTCTGAGCATCGTCGCTTCTGTTTCCATTTATTCGGCTGAAATACTCATCTAAACTAAATAAATAAGATCTGCTTTGCAGGCCCATACTTTTTCCATTCTTTAAAACAGTTGTTTCCGCAATTACAACACGGTTAGTCAAAGAGAGGTTGTTCCTGATAATACGTTCCAGCGATTTCCGCAGGTTTCCATACTTGGTATCTATATAGTATTTTGAACTCCTACTTCCTTCATTCACGAAAAAGATTATCCTGTAGGAAAATCTGTCTTCAGCCATATTGTTTGCCATACAGTTTCTATTTATATCCATCATTATGTCTGATACGGTATACATTTACTTTTCCCTCTCCTTTTTGTAAATTGAGGGGGGCTTTCCTCCCCCTCTCCGTTATGCCGCTTTCTGGACTTCCTTAAAATACTTCTCCATCAGTTCTGTCAGATAATTGATTTTTCCATGTATGACGCTTGTATCCCTTGTAGAATGGGATCTGTCTGTATCCAGTAGTTCCCATGTTTTTCCTTCTATCTCCGTCTGGTTCCCTCCATTTACAAACCATGTCATAAACTCCCCAAAACCGCTGTCTGACCTGCCTGATTCTATAAAGGTTTTAAACGCTGATACAAAGATATACGCATTCTTCCGGTCAAATAATGACCTGATTTCCTTTGTGGCTTCTACTGCCGTATTCAGTCTTGAAAGCAGCTCATTAAGATACTCAAAATCACATAAAGCCGCATTTTCATTCAGCCATTTGAAGCTCTGTTTTGTGTCCTTCCTGTATTTGTCTGGATAATTGCACAGAAGGAGCATATCTCCCACGACCCTCTCAAATGTTCCATTAATCCTGTCCTTTTGGTTACACGAATATAAGTCTAAAAAGAATTTGTTTTCTGTGATTTCCCTTATCTCTCTTGCAAATGTATCTATATAAGTAAATGCTTTCTGTGCCTGATTCATAGCTTTGTGATTGTTGTATTTGCGGACTAACTTAGAAATTTCCGTCGTAACACAATTCTGGTGGATTGCTGTTTCAATCTGGTATTCGTTAAACCTGTCCTTCAACTCTTCTGGCAGCTGTTCATAAGTTTTATTGCGGATGTCGCACTCTACGGATTCCCAGACAATCTCCCCACATCTATTCCTCTTTAGCTTTCCATCCTCATCCAGCACCTTCCTCTGGTAGGATACCATAGGTTCGTCAATATTCTTTGTAATCTTGGTATTTGCATATCGGAACAGGGAAAGAGAGCTGCTTCTCTGGAGGCCGTCAATAATCCACTGCCTTGTAATCCCGTCTACCGTCTCCTCCCCCAGAATAATGGGAGGGATGTAGCCGTCTGTCAGAACTGTGAAAATCAGTTCATTCACCATATTGGAATCCCACTGCCCTGAAAGCCTCTGACAGTCCTGGTCGCTCCGTATGGTTTCCGCTTTCATTAACTTTAAATACTGCTCCAGACTGTATGTCTGTTTCCTGATCTTCATAATTATCCTCCTAAAATAAAATCCTTATGTTCTCATAGCTTCTCATAATCTGTATGTTGTCTGCGTATTCGCTGGAAGATAGTTCCAATATCTGACGTATTTTATTCGGTTTATAGCCGTCTATTAAGAGGTTCAATATGTTCACCTGCTGGATGGACAGCCTTGAAAGATACTGCTGTACCTTATTCTGATACGGCTGGTTTTCCTGTTCCTTCATTACCTCCTCAAAGGTATCAAAATCGGATGGTATAAAATCCAGGAGGCTGCATTCCTCCCCTTTTTCGTTGGTTGAATCCAAAGAAATGGACATTTGGTTTACAATCCGTTTCGTTCTATGCCTGTTCCGAATCTCCGTGCTGAACTTCTTTTTTAAGCAGACACGAAGGAATACATCAAAATCAATCCCCATGTCTGGATCATATGAATTATACGCCTGCCATAAGGTCATATTAGCGATTGAAAAGAAATCATCATAATCCGCTTTTGTCAACGGCTCGTTAAACCTCAAAAAGATAGATTTTGATATTTTCTTCAACAGACGCATCTCATTTTCGCAGTAAGGCTCCAATACTGCTAAAGATTCATTCATCATGGCTGTCTCACCCCTTCCTTTGCCTTTTTAATTACAAGGACAGAAACCACTTTGCCGCGCGGATTCCATCCTTTATCCCATACAGGTAGAAGTCTTCATTTCCTTCACCTTCATGTCCAACAATCCAGTTTAAAAATTCCTCGCACTCTTTTTGGTCTTTAGAATAGTGCTCCATTACCAGGGCTTCCAATTCCTCGTACCTCTTCCCGCTCTCCTTGGGCTCAATATTTTTCCTCCAGATTTTATTCAGACTGTTAACTCTCTCCAATAACAAACAGTCTAAAGCTTCCCCTGATTCTTTATCCAGGGTAATTCCTAAGATATGTTTTACTTTCATCTTCCGGTCTCCTGTACAATATAAGATTTTCTTATCTCTTGAATAACTGACCAGGTGTGCAGGGACTTGAACCCTGCATGAACCATTCACCTAATTGGGATTAAGGGATTAACTGCATTCTTGTCTGGGCTTGTCCTGATACCATTTGACAGAACCATCACAATTAATGGGAATCTCAATGGTTTCTCCTGTCTCATACTCAATCACTTTTGACAGCTTCCCATTGTCGGCCTTGATAAAACTTTTTACTGCCTTCATTTTGGTGCCTCGCTTTCCTGATATTTTAATTTGGAATAATGCGACTATCCCGACTCCCGATTATGGGAGTTTCGTCGCAATTCTCAGCGACTCATCAGGGGATTTATGGATTGTTTCAATAAGCCAAAAACCATTCTCTAACTGACTTTTAGGACTGGATATATGCTTGTTTTGCTTATCTTCTGGTATTCCTCCTCACTAAGCAGCTTTCTGACCTCTTCTTTATCCACTGTCTCCCGTTCCATTTTTGAAAGTGTGGCTTTAAAGATAGTACCTATATACTGTAATATTTCTTTGCCCTTCTTATTTACCGTTTTGCATTCCTCTTCATTTTCTGTGAGAAATTCAATCACTTTTACATTTAATGCGGTAATATTAGCCTCCGCTTCTTCTTTCACCCTTTTCCATTCCTGAAGCGCCTGCATAGCTTCATTCATTTCTTTTACAGTCATACACATAACCCTCTGTCTCCTTCCTTATTTAATTTGTGGCAACCCTTAAAGAATCTTCCTGGCTGTTCTTCTCAATCTGATATTGTCACAGGTATATTGCTTTAAGTTTATGAGAGCTTTCGGCCTACTCAGTTGCTTTATTATATATGGGAAGCTTTATCCCAAAGGGCTTGTTTGCTTTGAAGCCACACTCTTATTTCAAGTGACAAGCCCATATGTTGGATTTTCACCTTGCAGGTATTCAGCCGCTTACAATCGCTGTTTTCGGAACTCTACGCCCCCGATAACCAGGCGTTTAAGGTCTTTTGTGTCGGATTTGTTTATTGCTTTGTTTGACCTTGTGAGATTATTATACACTCATTATAGGTGCATGTCTATTGACATAATACACAAATTATACACCTATTTTTTGTGCATAACATGCACTCGTTTTTGGTGTTTGTTTCTGGAAATATATTTCTTCATCACTTGAATAGAGTGTATAAATATGTTATACTATTTATACAAAAATGGAGAATCATTGTATTAATTGACAATTAAAACATGGAGGAAAGAAAAGGTGTTAAAATACAAAATAGATATATTAGAAGCGTTAAAAGAAAAAGGTTATACTTCATATAAAATTAGAAAAGATAAACTTATAGGCGAAGCACAACTAACCAAAATAAGAAATGGAGAAATCGCAAGTAAAGAAACACTAAATACAATTTGTAAGCTTTTGAGTTGCCAGCCAGGAGACATACTAGAATATATAGAAGTTGATAGTAAATAATTTTCTTAAATAGATATAAACACTAAATACTCAATACACTTGTTTCAAGTGTGCATTGTGCACAAGAAATAAGTGTATTTTTGTTTATTTCATCAATATACATACACCTATTTTAGGTGTATAATATTCTCAACAACAAAACCAAAGCACATTGACAATTCAATAGACTTTATACTCTGGATATGATATACTTTTTGCAGAAGAATAAAGGAGCGTGATTAAATGTCATTGACAAACGAGGATTTACTTGCTATCAGTCAATTATTAGATACAAAACTCGATGCAAAATTGAAGCCGATTGAAAGTGATATTAAATCTATTAAAGATGAGCAAACAAGAATAAACTTGATTATTGAAAACGAAATTCAGCATAACATTAACATTCTTGCTGAAAATTATGTTCCTGCCGCTAAACGGTATGAAAAAACTACAGCTCAACTTGAAGCAATGCAGGCCGATATTGATATTATGAAGAAAGTAATTACAGAGCATTCCGAAAAACTACAGAAAATATCATAATAACCTATCCTTGAAAGAGTGTTTGAGCCTTTATATTTAGCTATACTCTTTCTATAGAAGAATAAAGGAGCGTGATTAAATGTCATTGACAAACGAGGATTTACTTGCTATCAGTCAATTATTAGATACAAAACTCGATGCAAAATTGAAGCCGATTGAAAGTGATATTAAATCTATTAAAGATGAGCAAACAAGAATAAACTTGATTATTGAAAACGAAATTCAGCATAACATTAACATTCTTGCTGAAAATTATGTTCCTGCCGCTAAACGGTATGAAAAAACTACAGCTCAACTTGAAGCAATGCAGGCCGATATTGATATTATGAAGAAAGTAATTACAGAGCATTCCGAAAAACTACAGAAAATATCATAATAACCTATCCTTGAAAGAGTGTTTGAGCCTTTATATTTAGCTATACTCTTTCTATAGAAGAATAAAGGAGCGTGATAATATGTCATTGACAAATGAGGATTTATTAGCATTATCAAAAATGATGGATCAGAAACTACAGCCTATCAATGACAGGCTGGACAAAATCGAATCTGAAGTATTAGTATTAAAGAAAGAAACGAGAGTCATAAAAGACAAAGTTTCCGATACTTATAATTTAGCTCTTGAAGCATGGGGACAGAGTACCGAAAACAGAACATGGCTCGAACAGAATCAAGCCATGGGCTAATAGCATTCAGTAATTAAATAACCATATCACAAACCAGAGTGTAAAGTCTATTGAGTTGTCAAAGGCTTTACACTTTTTTATTGCAGGAGGTCTTGATATGGCTAAATATTTCAAAAATGTGAATACACTCGAAGAGTTAAGGAAGCAATATAAGGATTTATTAAAGAAATATCATCCGGACAACGCAAACGGTAGTACAGAGATTACACAACAAATCAATGCAGAATATGAGCAGATTTTCAAAATATTAAAGGATAAACACGAAAAGTCAGCGGACAGCAAAGAGAACAACGCAAAGACAGACTTTAATAATATGAAGTATGACTTTTCAGAAGACCAAAGGCTACGTGAAATGCTCAATAAGATAATCGGCTTTCATGGTATCACTATAGAAATAATCGGAAATTGGATATGGGCCTTTGACAGCTACGGTTATCGAAAAGAATTAAAAGAACTTGGTTTTAAGTATGCTGCAAACAAGAAAGCCTGGTACTACCATACAGAAACTTTCAGAAAGAAAAGCCATAAGTCACTAACCATGGATGATATACGGAATTATTATGGCAGTACAGAAGTAGAGACAGGCCAAAGAAGATTATTAAAGGAAGCATAACTACATAATAGGGTATGGCCCATCAAACTGGTCATACCCTGGATATAGAGGCAGCGCATAAACATACATAGAAAATCAAAGAGAGGAAACGGTGAAAATTATGACAGTAAATGACAGGATCAAAGTACATATGTACGATACAAACGGGAAGGAAATTAAGACAAGGGTTTTTGATAAGATTTTTAAAGTGTACGAAAATAACGGAAAACTGGGTATTGACTGGAATGTAGAAAGAAGCCCTTACATCTGTAATGGTGATGTATTTACCCCATTTGAGACCTTTGCAAGTTCTGTTATTTTTGAGAATGTGAAAACAGGAAAGAAGTATTGTTTTAGCAATATAGAGAATGCAATTATTGAAATGGAATGAGGAAGCAGAAATCAGGATGTAACTGACAAACATGGTTACATCCTGACATATAACTAGGAAGGTATGAGAATATGTTAATTTTAAAATATGAACGCTTGGATTTCTTCAATCATCGAATTTTTACGGAAGATAAGAAAGACCGTTATACAAAGGAAGACTTGAAAAAAGTGTTTGCATATTTCAGTAAAAATAATGATACAAGTATTCAAATAGACAGTATCATTATATATTGGAATTGTCTGGCAGAATATGAAAATAGAATTGTTACCGTTAGAACCTATGACGGCATGAACTACACGGAAGCAAAGAAAAGCTATGATAAAGTGAAAAAAGAATGCTATGCAATGGTCTGATGGTCATTCAGCAGAATCTATAATAAAGGCTATGAGTTGTGATGATTCATAGCCTTTTTTGTGCGGTTTATTTGCTTATGATTGTATGCCTCTGGCGCATTTTAAGGCCCATTTGAGGCTTGTAATAACTTTAAGGCAGCATTTGTTAGTGTGTGGTTAAACAGGGGCTAGAATGGCTTGTAAATGCTTTATTTAGGAGCTGTCTAGGGGGAGGCAGGAAGGGTATACCTGGGGTAGGTTTACATTGTTTCATTCTGACTTTAGCGTAGAAAAGCAGCTATCTATTGTTCTCATACGTCACCTTAATTTTGGGGGAAGTCCCAAACCACCCCAAGGGGGGGGTATGTTTCCATTCCAAAAATAAAATCCTATATATAAGGGTATACCATACCCCTTGTAAAAATACGCCATTTAATAATGTCGATAATCTAATATACATCTTTAATTTTTAACCGCAATGCAATCATCCAAGCGATTTATCACCTATAACTATTTCATCTAAAATTTAAAGATATACCATTAGTTATAGTGCAATCTAAGGTATACTTATTCAGGACACCCTAGAAAGAGTAGAGCATATATTTCAATTCAAAAATAAAATCCCTATATATACCTCTATAGAAATCTGCTTTCATTTTTATGCTTGTTCCTAATCCTATAGTATATTTATGATTTTTAAACAAATTCAGAGTTTATGTACTTTGTCCTATAGTTTTATACGGAGAGGGGGTGTATTTCAGTTTATAAATATTTAAGTACCTACTATATAATATACGAAATATTTCCAATGGTTAGAAATCACCAAAAAGAACCTCGATACAAAATCAATTATACCTGTTTTTTTCTTCTATCGCAATATTCATCATAACTTATTAATTCTGCTACATTATCAAAACAAACCATTATTCTACTTAAATCATATATCTTCTCTAAATATTTAATCTGTTTTTCATCAAATATTGCACTTTCTAAAACTGTACCTTCCATACTTATCTCATCTAATTCTGCTTCGACTAAATATGCTTTGCATAGATCTGCCCCTCTAAAATACGTCTTTTTTAAATTTGCTCCTTTTAAATATGTGTTATATAAATTGGCACCTCTTAAATACACACCTTCTAAATCTGCACTTCTTAAATCTGCTCTATTTAGACTTGCACCCCTTAAATCCGCACCTCTTAAATCCGCCTCTCTCAAATTGACATCTCTCAAATCTGCTCCACTTAAATCTGCCCCTTTTAAATTTATTTTGCTCAAATCTGCTTCTCTTAAATCAACTCTTCTTAAATTCCCATTTTCTAAGTTTACCCCTCTTAAATTTGCTTTGACTAGAAATACTCCACTAAAATCCCACGCTTTTGCCCTACTAAAATCCAACTTACTTAAATTCAGTCCCAAATTCCAATTATATGCTAAATAATAACCAATTAAGGGATCCACTCTTAAAAAATCCCACTCCCACAAATGTATAATATCAAGCATATTAGCGAACACCATCGTCTCACAATCAATTACATTTTTATAATATCTTCCAGTATGGTAAGTCATTCCATCAGCTAACATTAATTCAAATGTATCCTTAACCGCCGCAAATTTATTATTTAATTCACCTATTCCAACTTTATATTTCAGAAACTCAAGTATTTCTGGTGATAATCTATTTCGCTTTAACAAGTTTCCGAAAATGCCAGCAAATTCCTCTGTGGATAAATCCGCTCCTTTACATATAGACACAAATATATAATCAGCAACAAAATATTCATAAATACTATTATGTATGAATTCTATCGTATCTGCCTTTTCAAATAAATGCTTGATTGGGAAATCTACTATAGTAACCATTTTCCTGCCAAACTCTAATTCTGGAATCGTACAGTCTTTACTTGACAAGGAATGATCATTAGTCTCAAACATCATAAATGCTGTGTCCTGTAAAAACTTCAAATACTTTTTTATATTATCAGGGTTCCTTAAAATCTGGTTTCCCTTACCATATTCAACTTTTCCATCATTAAATTTGTCAAATATTCCACCCTTTTCCGCAAAAATACGATTATACAATTCTGGTTTTGTAGGATTTTTACTAATATCTACTTTGGACATAATAGCCATATATAATATTACAGGGATTCCCAAAACCTCTAAATTAGATTTTATTTTCCCCTTTTCTTCTAATTTACTTTTTGTTATTCTTCTATAGAAATCTTCTATCCTACTTAAATCAAATCCTTTTAGCGCAATAACATATGAAAATCTATTCGTATCAATATAAGCTGGTCTTGATGTAATAATACACTTAAAATTTTCAAAGTCCTTAATATCATTAAAAAATTCGTTAAGAAATCTCTCACGGATATGCAAAGCTTTCATCTCATCATAACCGTCTAATATTAATATCTTATTTTCTAAGTCATCTTCTTCACACGCAAGTTTATTGCAAACAACCTCTAATAATGTTTTCTCCAATATAAGTTTTTTCCAGTCACGAAATCTTAAAACAACCACGTTACCATTATCCTTATATTTATTTGCTATCCAAGAAGTTATAGTTGACTTTCCTATTCCTGGTACGCCAGTAATAAGCATAGTTGAAGTCTTATTGTATCCCACAAATCTTTCTATCACTTGCTCTAATGGTTCCTTTTTGAAAAGTCCTATCCCCTCCATACTTTTATGTATTTCATAATCAGGCATAATAAATGCCTCTTCCAATGTTATAGGATTCTCCTCGTTACTCACATGAAGAAACATTCTACTATTCCAGTTTTTAATATACTCCTGCTTCTTATTATTTTGAAACTTTCTATCTTCATCTGCATTTCTTTTTGATTCATTATCTTGCATATTTCTTTCCTGAATCTGCTCCAAAATCATCAATAATATATTAAGCACCCTATGATCATTATCATCCAGCTTACCAAAATTTCCCTTCATGTATTCAGATATTTTTTGCAGTCCCACATTCGCATCATCAACAGAGTTACTTATATGTATCAAAACCTCTTTCTCAAACGCTTCACTTTCGCGCATTAATTTTACTAATGCTTTTGAAACAGCAAGTAACCCCTTTTTAATATCGCTTTCACATTCTATATGGCTATTTTTCTGCTTACAATATTCAGTCCATAAAAATATGCTTAAGTTCATGCTGTCATATTTACACTGTCTAAGTACTTCATCCGTAATTTCAACTTTTAACAATAAATCCTTTATCTCAGCTACCACATAATCAATACTTTCTTCAGAGATACCTATAGACTTCATATTCTCTTTAGAAATAATATTCTCAATCTTAGCTTTTTCACCATTAATAAAATCACTAATCCTGTCTATCCCCTTTTCCGATACCCCATCTATAGATATTCCAATCACTTCATTAGTTAACTCATTTCCTATCTTATCTCCTACTACTGATTTTAATACCGCTGAAATTATATTAACAGCAACACCCATTTTCCCATCCTCTTTGTATTTTGTATATTCGTCATTACCATATTACATTAATAGTTTTCAAAAATATATTAACACATTTAGAGGTCTTTCTCCAGACTTTTAACTGAGAATCAGTATATAAAAATCGTAAAAAAATAAGGCATACCAGACTTTTACATCCGATATGCCTTATAATTCCTTTTAATAATCCAACATTCTTTTTTCAACTTCCATCTCTGCTTCAAGCTGTACCCGTTTCTCATTGATTCTGCATAACTGCTCATTATCACGATTAATATATGCTATGGATGCCTCTGTATCTAATCGGCGAAACTTCTCTTCATACTCATCTTCAATCATTCTGGTTTTAATTCTTCTTTCAAAATCTGTCATTATAAAAATCCTCCTAAATTTTAATCATCAATTTTAATCTTCCACATACGGCTTCACTTCCATCTTCAGCAACGCCTCATATACCTTCTTTGGCACTTTATTCTTATATTTATCTGCCATAATCAATATATCTGCCTGCTTATGCCTCTTATACTCCTCAAACGCCTCTTCTGGTGTCTCCCAATAGGACAGCCTCACCAATTCATCATGTCCAAATGGCTTAAATTCTCCATAATACCTTTTCATCCTATTGTCATATCTGACTCCAAGTGGCAGATCCATCTTGGCTATCTTCCACTTTCCTGTCCTATGCTTCTTACAATTTGACAGCATCGTGTTCAATGTCTGAGGAATGATACAGCACTTATCAGGAGCATACTCTTTATTTCCTGGAAACAGCAGATCTTTGTCTACTGCCATGGATTCACCGTCACATTCATAGTATTCAGAATTCCACCATTCAGCAAAAGAATCCTTATCATGCCTCCACAAATCACACATGAAAGCTCCCTCATATGCTTTATCTCCCTTATAGCACCGGATATAAATACCATTCCAGATTGAATACGCCATATTGGATTTCAAGGTGATATATGGCACATATTCCTGTTGTCTGTCTAATTCCTCCACAAGCAGAATCCCACGTTCCAAATCTATGTATTCCTCATTACTTACCCATACAAGATTTTTGTAAAAACAGTTATTCTTATCTCTGCCAATATGCCATATCCGTTTGTAATCATTGGGATTTTCAAGGAAGTGTTCCGCAACTAATTTATCTGTATAGGTTTCGATTTTTCTTTCTATACCGCTAAGTGTATAATGGGCATACCCTGCCTTGTGCATGTGGAAACTGCTGCGTAGATTATTTACCAGCCTTCCATGATTGGAAATCCAATAATTATTTGTACTGTTCACTAACACGAATATTTCATTATTGGCAATTAACTCTATTCCTGATTTTCTAATATCCAGTACTCTTTTATCTGCTATAGATAAATATTCTTTAAATTCTTTTCTCTGTTCTAATTTCTTTTTACTAATCATTTTATTGTAGACATTCCTTTCGATATGATGATGGACAGCATTCATTTAGAACGAACGCTAAAAGAGAGCCAGAAGCAGCTCCCTGATATAAAATAATATTCAGTTGTATGTTCTAGCCAAAATTGGAAATCGCTTACAAATATGATTCGTCCATGATAGTCTAATTCATATTAGTTTGCAGTTGTACCACTGTGGGACAACTTTCTTCACATTTCTACGAAAAACTCATCCCCTTATAGGTGTTAGGTTAAAACCTTCGCAAGGTTTAAAAAGTTTCGTTTTAATGCGAATTAACATCTCGCTAAAATCGGCTGAAGCTTTAAATACTCGTCTGACTGTCCAAATTTGGACAGTGAATTTCATTTGGGATAGTCGTTGAAAACCCAAACGATTCCACCGTTTCATTCACAATAACAGGTGAACGAATTTTATCTAAACCTTTTAAATTGTTTGTTTATCAGATTTCAGATATGCAGATTATGCACTTTCGGATGTCAAGAACTATGACAACTAAATTTTAATCCATCATCTGATAATAAAATTTTTACCACCAGCCAATAAAAAATAGTGTTCGCTACAGTGGTTAGAAGTGGGATTTACCCCACTTCTATTACATAAAACTCGATAACAAATCGTTACCCACCTTCTAATCATCCAAAATGAAGGCTTAGAAATCTTTCGCTCACAAATGGTCGAACCAACACAAAATTCTCTTTGTTGACTTCCGGATAGATCTGTCTAATCATGATAACAACCGAACCTGAAAGTACACCTGTATAACCTCCGTACCTACAGGTACACACCAGTTTCTCATGGGGAACCACCGTCCCACGGGACTATGGTATACGGTGAAATACCGCCCACCTGAATATTTTATGCTGACAGCAGTCGTTGTGTCATGGTGTCACAACTCATTTTTGCAACTTGAAATGGTTGTGCATGATGTACAACTCTGTCCAAGTGAACAACACTTTCCACTTTTATGGAATCTGTTTAAACCGAAAACGTATGATTTCTCTCGATTACCAAAAGGGTATTTGGAACAGATTCCCAAAATGGGAATACGGTTCAGCCAACACCTGAAATGATATATTGTTCAAGAGGCCATTTTGGTCTTTTGAATTTCTAAAATCGTTTTTACCGACTTTTGGATTTACAAGTTTTCAAGGATGTAAACACTCTTTACTCCCTCCATAAAGGTAACTGTCAGTGACCTCCATCTAATTTTTCCAATCGGACTAATCGGTAAATAACCGTATATCTCAAAGGATACGCTTATAATGCGTACCCTTTAAATGGCGGATATCTCTGCCCTGAAATAAGGTACCCGAAAATTTTAGGATACCTACAATATAGACACCCTTTAAAGTATGTAACACTTTGTTACCCACTGGAAATAAGTGTCCACGATGGACACAATGCAGTTTCCCTTCAAAGGGATGTCGTGAAATGCGACACACCTAATAAATCAATACTTAACAGTTTGAGAACTACTCAATAACATGCAATAATTGGGATTTCCCAACTATACCAAACATGGGATCACATATTGATACCCCATATCTTGCCTCGTCAATTTTGCCGAAGCCGTACTTTTTGGTACATATTGGATAATATATATAGCAGTGTCCTTTGAAAGCCATTGTGTTATTTCCAACTCCGTCCATTTGGACAGAAATGAGATTTCATAACTCCGCCTAATTTGACGCACCTTTTATATTTTCAGAGGGTACAAAAATTTTCGTATCCCTTTAGCTGAGTATCATAAAGACATTTCTGACTCAAAAGATATATTTCCAAAATAAATCCTAATATAACCAATTCACCATCAATATAGATCATCTATATCAATATAATCTGAATCTTTTTCAGCAACGCAAAATAACTCATGATTACATTCATCATAAGGTTCATTATCTGCCTCTATATAATCAGCTTCCTTGTAATTATCTGTTTCAAACTGCACACAAGATGGGGTGGACTCCACTTTTCATAATTTATCCAGCCCCACACAATCTATATTTGCCATGGCAGGTTCATTTGAACCTCACCCTCTGTTGGCATAAGGAGGTAAAAGGGGAGGGTTATATAACTTATATATCTCTGTTATATAACCCTCCCCTTTTACCCTACCTACACCATATCAAGCTACATCCTCAATAATGATATTGGGATAACCGTCTGATTTAATATGGTACTGCTCTTTCAATGCCTTATTCGCTTTGACCTTTTTCAGTCCATAAGAATCCATAATCTCATTCAGACTGCGCTTAATCTGTGTTTCAGTAACTTCATATCTATATTTATTGCCAAGAATATATGCAACTTCCTTTTCAGTACAATATCCTTTACGCTGGATACACTGTAATATAGCCTTGGAGATTTTCAAAGTACGTTCATCACTGGCTTTTGTGGTAGAACGGTCTACAATCTCACCATATTCATTCTTCTTTTTCTTATACTGCGGATATATGGAAGCTGCCACATCGAATCCTTCAGAACGGTAAAACATATCAAATGATACTCCGGCAATCCTGTAGCCTTTTTCCTTCCACCTGACACCGTTATTCTCAATCGTGCTTAACTGCTGAATTACCCATGATGGGATAGCATAGAAACTAACATGATTCCCCTGTCTTTTATCAGTACCAGAATACTTGATTGCTTTAAAAAGTAATTCCTTTGGAATTTTATCATCATCAAGAATACGGATCAGGTCATGATAAATCAGCATCTTTATATATTTACTCACTTTATCAATCTTCTTCTGGCTATTGCCTTTTCCCAGATAATCAGCTAACTTCTTATTGGTTACAAAGAACACGATTTCGCCATCATCATTAGAAAATTTCTCACTGTAAACATTATTCCTTGCAATAGAAAGCATCATAAGGAATGTATCTTTTGCATATTTGATATTCTTATCAGCCTGCGGACACAATTCTTTAAACTTATTCAGCGTGATATTGCTTATCATAAGGTCAATATTTTCTCTCTGTTCTATGCTCCATTGGGATTCTTTGATAGATAGGTTGTAGATATTCATGATAAATTGGATTGCTTTGTATTCAGACTTGAAATCGCCCAACAATTCAATTAACTGCTTGATATTCAGTGTGAGATTTTCAGAACAACATCTATATTTCTGTACACCATTTTGTGTAGTAAATATATTTGCAGATGGATTATGGTCATCATGCAACACACAACAAAACGACCTCGGATCGTCTATGTCAATCAGTTCCGCTATATCCAACTCGGAATAGATATAATCCCAAAACTCATTTTTATTCTCAAACTCTATCGGATCATGTGCTAAGACCTTGCGTAGATACTCAATATCATGTTCTTTGATTGCTTTTACATTCAGATTTTCATATATAGGACGCTCTTTTGCAGTATCAGTAGCTTTATTTTTGATACCAGCAGCAGTGCTATCCTTTTTCTTCTTTGATTTTGGCTTTGCATTAGATATGTACTGTTCAAAATCAGCATTCCAGTATTTTTCTATAATGGATTCAGCATTTATCCTTGTATCATAATCAGGATATAATACTGTATGCCCTTTACCGCCGAAAAATAGTCTGTCACGGTTAAAACACACTTCATCAATACCGCCGATAGTTCCCATAAGCGTAGCCTGTAATTTATCCCTGATATTTCCATCTGTAATTACTGTATCATTACAGAAGATCATGCGGAATTTATGATGTTCCTCTTTGTGGCTGAATGTCGTATACATGAAGCATGGTGTAATTCCCAGAGAAATAACCTTGTTATAGGCTTCTTCTATCCTTATGCCATCGTCAAAATCTAATCCAAATAATTGTTGTTCTATCCAGTTTTCAGCTTTATTCCCTCCTGCTAATACTCCTGGCTTGAATGATGCCCCATGAACTAAAGCATCTGCCAAATTTTCAATCGTAATATTTACTTGTGTCAAACTTTTCTGTACCCATCCACACTGTTTACCTTGCGGCTTATCTTTGAATCTGTGATTGAAGTACATACATTTTATGTCATTACCCATTGAACCTCCTAGATTACCAGAAATTCAAGAAATATTTAGATTTAACAAAATTTTTCGTATGTCTAACTTGATTAGTAAAATTTCAGAAATGTTAAGTTTTTGATTTTTCTGCATCACAAAAAGGACTGAACATTTCATTCAGCCCTTTCTATCAAGGGTCTTAAAACTTTTATGTCCCTTCTTGGTTTACTTTTTCTATATTCAGTTTTTTCATCATCATTTAATGGAATCTCATTGTGCAGACTTGCACAGTGAAGCAGTTGATAGTTATTAGAGTTTCTTGAATTTCATGTTCTACACATTATTTTGATTATTCTGTAGTAGCGGTTTATATTACAAATCTTCTAAGTGAAACATTTTCACTTAGGAACCATTAACGACCACCAAATGGTTGTCGTTAAATTTCAATCTCCAATTCTGGCAGTTCAGATTTCACGGTCGAATTATCGGCTATGAGGCAATCGTTCTATTACTACCTATTCTTTTCATTTAATGGGCACCATTCAGGACTTCCCTTTGGCAATTCCCCAACGCTCAATTTCCCCATATCATCAATTCTATCTTCATGATCACAGTAATAAATTCTCTTACCATAATCATACATTCTCATAAATTCGCATTCAGCGCAATTCTGCGTTCTATCCATATATCCTCCCTATCTGCTCTCCACCTTATCCGTCAATGTCTCACTTGCATAAAACTTTACCTTTTTATGTTCTGGAATCAGATATTCCCTCCCATTCTTCGGATTTCTACCTATCTGTTCTCTGGCTGTCTTTACTTCAAACCTTCCAAATCCATAAAGTTTCACGGTTCCATCCTTCTTCAGACAATCTACAAGAGTTTCAAGAAACAAGTCTACAAGTTCCTCTGCCCTTGCCTGCCTGATATTTCCTTTCTCTGTCATCCGTTTTACAAACTCTTTTTTAGTAACTGCCATATATTTCATCCTCCTTACGCTCTTACAGAAATCCCTTTACTTTTCAAATATTCAATCGCTAACTTTAAAAGTTCTCCATTATGCACAGTATTATCCATTGTATCATCCCATACATGAGGGGTATTGCTGCCTGTATGTAATCCACCATGCAATCCCTGATTAGCCCATGATGCAACCTGATAACCAGTCGCATTGTAGTAATTGTCCATAGATTGTGTATCAATATACGCTGATGCTGTAACTTTACTTCCTTTTATTTTAGGTTTAACTCTCACCGCTGAACGTAGAAAATCAAATTGCCTCCTGTATGACTTCGGATTATAACTGTTATAGTATTCTTGCAGAAAATAATTTAGCGTTTCATATACTCGCTCAGTCAGTTCGTCTACCATATTTACAAGTACTGGCTGTAATGCCTTCTCCAAATCCTTCATATTACTTACATGTCTTGCCATGTCTTTTCTTTCCCTCCCCTGCTTCTATCACCACAACATTTCCTGCATTAAAATCACTCCTGTCATTCTGGAATGGTTTAAAGAACACATAATATCCCTTGTCTATATACTCTCCATGTAATTTGGAATGATGGATAACATAGGTATTCCTATCTTCTCCACAGATAAAGCCAAACCCTCTGTCATGAAAGTATTTTGTTACTGTACCATACATCCTGCTGCTCCTCCCCTTTCATTTCTTCTTTAGTAAGCCTCCTGCACGCTTCTTTTAAACGTGCTCCCATGGTAAACCTGACTCTATATCGTGCTGGAACAATATCCGCTTTTTTATTGTTAAAACCATTGGCATTTAATTTGACTGCTTTATAGTATCTGGGTTCCATTTTGATATAATTGTTTATCTTAGCAGAATCGCCATCCTCTACAGCTTCCGCTATTACTTCCCAAAAAGCATCTAATACATTTGCGATAATTTTCTGTGTATATTTCAGATGATATTTTCTTTTATACTTCTTCCCATTGCCGCCTATCTCAATCTTTTCATTAATCAATTTCTCGGATATTCGATTAATCACATCCTTTTTATGTAATTCATTATTCATGTTCATTTCCTCCTAACTTCTTTCGTGTAAAATCCATTGCCGCCTGTTTAAGCTTTGAACCGGCCTTTAGTCTTACCTGATAATGCTCCGGTACAATAAGTTCCTGATTCTCAATTACATTTCTTGACTTTCGTTTTGCCATATACTTTGTTCCTATTATTGCATAGCCATTAAGATTTATAGAATCGCCGTTTGAAACTGCTTCTATCACAATATCCCTAAATGCAGACAAAATAACTTCAACATCCTCCTGGGTATACTTTTTATTTCTGTGTTTCAGCAAATCCACAATCCTTTTTATAAGTCGAGGTTTTGTGATCCTCTCATTCATTTTATTTTTCACCTCCTTTTTGTCAATAAAATATGGTTTTCATGTTACTGTGAAATCACTTTGTAAAATACCCCTGTAACGCTCTGAGAGACCCGTAAAGGCACTTGAAATCTCTCTATGATATTTTTCCCGTCTATAAATTTAGACGCTAAAATAAGCCCACTATCAATCATATTTCTATAACTGATAATGGACTTATTTAGATGTCCAAATATTTACTTGACACTTCATTCCTTCCAAAACAAATGAATAAGCAAGCAAACTTTTCGTGAGTGGCTTTGGTAAAATTTCTTACCAAAATCCGTACCAAATCTTTACCAAAATTGCCGTGATATTTTGCGATAATTTACGATAGTTTATGATATCCTATTTTATATCCACAAAACACGCTGTAATGCTTGATTTTCCTATGTTTTCAAGGAATTTTGATTGGAAGCTTTCCTGATTAGTTTCCTGCCATCTGCTTCGCCACCTCAGCCGCGAAGTCCTCATTCTTCTTCTCCATTCCCTCGCCAGTCTCAAAGCGAACAAACTTCTTCACCTTGATCTTAGCGCCGTTAGCCTTAGCAACCTCTGCCACATACTGACCTACAGACTGCTTTCCGTCCTCTGCCTTTACATAAACCTGGTCTAACAGGCAGATCTCCTTCAGCTCCTTATTTACACGGCCCATCACCATACCGCTGATGATCTTATCATTTGCATCTGGCTTCTCATTCTTCGCAGCCACAGTGAGAATTTCCTTCTCCTTCTCAATGTATTCTGCACTTACCTCATCTCTGCTGGTAAACTGCGGCTTCAAAGCTGCAGCCTGCATAGCCACGTTCTTTGCCATCTCTTTGATAGCATCATTGACTACGTCAGTCTCAACATCAATCAAAACGCCAATCTTGCCGCCTGCATGGATATAGGAAGCTACAAATCCGTTGTCCTCAAAGATTCTCTCAAATCTACGAATGTTCATATTCTCGCCGATAATGGAAATCTGGGATGCCAGAGCTTCCTTTACTGTCATGGATGGGTCCTTTGCCCAAGTCTCTTCCATAAAGGAATCAATGTCTGCTGCATTAGAATTCAAAGCCTGAGCCGCAACATCTGCTGCATAAGTCTGGAATTTTTCATTCTTTGCCACAAAGTCCGTCTCCGCGTTTACTTCCACAGCAACTGCCTTTTTGCCATCCTCGCCAAGAGCAGTCACAACCACACCCTCTGCTGCGATACGGCCAGCCTTCTTTGCTGCGCCTGCAAGGCCTTTCTCTCTCAAAAAGTCAACTGCCTTGTCCATATCTCCATCAGTTGCAGAAAGCGCCTTCTTGCAATCCATCATGCCTGCACCTGTCATTTCTCTTAACTCTTTTACCATTGTTGCTGTTACTGCCATTGTTATTACCTCCATAAAAATTATTCTTTTCTCTAAAACCACTGCGAAATAAAAATGCTTCAACCCGTTGCCTAAACAGATTGAAGCACTTTTTCTATCCTTATGCCTCTACAGCTTCTTCCGCATCTGCCTCTTCAAATTCTTCATAAACAGCATCTGCTTCACCCTGGTTTGCTTCAATCACTGCATCTGCCATCTTAGCCACAATAAGTTTCACGGCTCTGATTGCATCATCATTACCCGGAATTACATAATCCAGCTCTTCTGGGTCACAGTTGGTATCGCAGATTCCGATCAGCGGAACGCCTAAAGTATGAGCTTCCTGAACGCAGATTCTCTCTTTCTTTGGATCTACCACAAAGATTGCATCCGGAACACGCTTCATCTCCTTGATACCGCCTAAATTCTTCTCTAACTTTTCCCATTCCTTCTTTAACTGAATTACTTCCTTCTTTGGCAGAACATCAAATGTTCCATCCTCAGACATTGTCTCAATCTCTTTTAATCTTCCGATTCTGCTCTGGATTGTCTTAAAATTGGTCAGCATACCGCCTAACCATCTCTCATTTACATAGAACATACCGCAGCGCTCTGCTTCTGTCTTGATCGCATCCTGAGCCTGTTTCTTGGTTCCCACAAACAAAATAGTCCCGCCATTTGCCACAATATCTGCAATAGCATTGTAAGCTTCATCTACTTTGCCTACAGACTTCTGAAGATCAATGATGTAAATACCATTTCTCTCAGTATAAATGTATGGAGCCATCTTAGGGTTCCATCTTCTTGTCTGGTGTCCAAAATGTACACCTGCTTCCAAAAGCTGTTTCATAGAAATAACGCTCATGTTTCTTCCTCCATTTGGTTTTAGACTTCCGCCTGCATCTTAAACTTCCTTAGAGACCAGTATACTGGCACCGCCCTTGGAATCAGACAGACGTGTTTTTTCAACTTCTCAAATATAGCACAGGATTTCTCATTATGCAAGCACTTTTTACCGCTTCTGCCTTTACTTAGAACTTCCAGAATTCTTAAGCTGTCTCAGCTCATCAAACACCACATCATTCAACACTTTAATATAGGTTCCCTTCATTCCCGAAGAGCGTGATTCAATGACGCCTGCGCTTTCAAATTTACGAAGTGCATTGACAATCACGGAACGGGTAATTCCAACTCGGTCTGCAATCTTACTGGCTACCAGGATCCCCTCATTTCCCTCTAATTCATCAAAAATATGAGTAATTGCCTCAAGCTCTGAAAATGACAGTGTACTGA
This sequence comes from uncultured Hungatella sp., assembly GCA_910579515.1. GTDB lineage: Bacteria > Bacillota > Clostridia > Lachnospirales > Lachnospiraceae > UBA3402. The sequence continues at coordinate 23,998 of CAJTUV010000024.1, read as the reverse complement.
TTGCAGATTTCACAATCTGAATCTTTCTGGTTTCTTCTGCGCTCTCTTCATTTACAGAGCGCATCATTTCAAGGCCCACTACCGTAGTTCCGTACTCACTTAAGATAATGTCGTCAATATCATACTGAGAATCTTCCTTATAAATAAACAGCGTTCCCAGCCGTTCTCCGGCAATATCAATGGGAGTGATAATCGCCTGATATTTTTTCACATATTCTTCCGCAAAACCAAGGGTAGCTAAATTGACATTTTCTTTGGTAGAGAGGATACTGAGTAAACGCTCATTCAGCATTTTATCTACAAACCCTCCCAGTTTCTCGTCAATCAACTCTTCAATCTCGTCAACGCCGGGCCACGTGCCAATTCCTAAAATCTTGCCTTTTTTGCTGATGACAAGAATATTTGATTCCAAAATTTCGCCTAAAACCTTACAGATGTCATTAAAAACTACCTTATTGGAGTTATTGTTGTGCAATAACTTTCCAATTTTCCGTGTTTTGTCCAATAGCTGAACGCTCATGTTCCGAAAACCTCCTTCTTGTTCGCAAAAAAGTTCATCCAATTTCTTACTAGCGGCTGAACTTTGACATAAAAAGAGCTGCCCTCCGTCCGTAATACATGAATTGTATCATATCTTTATAAAAATAACAACAGTTATTAGAGAGTTTCGAAATATTTAGCTATTTGTTTCTTTTGTCTTCAAATTCATAGAATAGCCGCACTGTTCATTGCTACAAAGCAATTTGTTTCCCTTTTCCACCATGTAACTGCCACAGTCTGGACATTTTTCCGTAGTGGGCTTCTGCCAGGACATAAAATCACAGTCTGGATTAGCCTCACATCCAAAATACTTTCGTCCCTTCTTTGTCTTTTTTATCACCACTTCCTTGCCGCACTTAGGGCATGGAATCCCTGTTTTCTCAAAATAAGGTTTGGTGTTTTTACAGTCAGGGAAACCTGGACAAGCCAGAAATTTGCCGTGAGGACCATATTTGATGACCATATTTCTTCCGCAGACTTCACAGATTTCATCCGTCACCTCGTCTGCAATGGTCACAGACTCCAGTTCTTTTTCCGCCTTCTTTACCGCTTCATTTAAATCAGGGTAAAAATTGCGAACCACAGTCTTCCATTCCACCTCGCCTTCTCCTATGCTGTCCAGAAGATATTCCATATTGGCAGTAAACTTCAAATCCACAATACTTGGAAAATTCACCTTCATTATATGGTTGACCACTTCTCCCAGCTCTGTAACATATAGATTTTTGTTCTCTTTTGCCACATATCTTCTGGCAAGGATCGTGGTAATTGTAGGCGCATACGTACTTGGCCGCCCAATCCCCTGCTCCTCCAACGCCTTTACCAGGGAAGCTTCTGTATAGTGGGCAGGAGGCTGTGTAAAATGCTGACTGCTGTTCAAGGTAACCAGAGAAAGTTCCATTCCAGACTCTAACCTCTCCAGAACCCCATTGGATTCCTCCTTTTCTTCCTCTGGCACATATACAGACATAAATCCGTCAAAAGCCAGCTTGGACGTGGAAAGACTGAATTCATACTCTCCCGCCTTTATTTTCACAGAAATCGTGTCATAAATTGCCGGCTTCATTCGGCTTGCTGTAAAACGCTTCCATATCAACTGATATAAACGGAACAAATCCCTGGAAAGAGAATCTTTCACCTGAGCCGGCGTCAGGGAAATATCCGTAGGTCGGATAGCTTCATGAGCATCCTGAATCTTACCGCTGTTTTTCTTTACCGCTTCCGCCTCAGAAACATAAGATTTTCCATACTGATTTTCAATATATTCCCTGGCAGTTGTATCTGCCTCTTGTGCCACTCTGGTGGAATCGGTACGCAGATACGTAATCAGAGCTATGGTTCCATGGCCCTTCACATCTACGCCTTCATAAAGCTGCTGTGCCAGGCGCATCGTCTTCTGCGTGGAAAAATTTAACGCCTTGGAAGCCTCCTGCTGCATTGTACTGGTGGTAAATGGAATGGGCGCTTTTTTCGTTCGTTCCCCATGCTTTACCTCTTGGACCATGTATTTTACGCCTTTTAGTTTGTCCAGAATCTGATCCAATTCCTTTTTATTGTGAATTGCCAGCTTTCCTTTCTGATCTCCATGAAATTTCGCTGTCAAAGGCTTTTTCATACCTTCCGCCAAAAGTTCAGCTTCCAGATTCCAATACTCTTCTGGAATAAATGCATTGATTTCCTCTTCTCGGTCACAGATCATACGCAGAGCCACAGACTGTACTCTTCCTGCGCTTAATCCTCTCTTGACCTTCGCCCATAAAAGGGGACTGATGCTGTATCCCACCATACGGTCTAAAATTCTTCGGGTCTGCTGGGCATCCACCAAATCCATATCAATGCTTCTGGGAGATTTTAATGATAACTTTACTGCTGTTTTTGTAATCTCATTAAAACTGATACGGTAGACCTTTTTGCTCTCTGCCTCGTCCAGCTTAAGAGCCTTCATCAGATGCCATGATATAGCTTCCCCTTCTCGGTCCGGGTCGGTTGCAAGATAGATAATGTCCGCTTTTTTCGCTTCTTTTCTAAGTTTTGCGAGAACATCTCCCTTTCCCCGAATGGTGATATACTTAGGCTCGTAGTCATGTTCTACGTCAAACCCTAACTGGCTTTTGGGCAGATCGCGCACATGCCCGCCAGAAGCATCCACCTCATAGTTAGTACCCAGAAACTTCTTAATCGTTTTTACCTTTGCTGGTGACTCCACAATCACCAAATGCTTTGCCATATTGACACCTCTTTACTACTTCTTAGAACTTCTTTTCATAATAGTGACCAGCAGACTGGATAATGGATCCCTTCCACTCCAATTCCACCAAAAGGGTCATAACTTCCTCCGCGGAAAGGCCACTTTTTTCCACAATTTTATCAAAAAATTGGGGCTTGAAATCTAGGCAACTATACAACATTTTTTCTTTCTTGGCAAGCCCATTCTCGATTTTTTCATAAGGATTTAAAGTCTTATCACCCGGAATCTGAAAGTACTCTAAGATATCTTCTGAAGCGGTAATCACTCCCGCTCCCTGACGGATCAGTTGATTGCACCCTTTGCTCAGCTCATCAGTAATAGCGCCTGGTACGGCAAAAATTTCCTTTCCCTGCTCTAACCCCAATTCCACAGTAATCAGGGAACCACTTTTTTCTCTGGCTTCCACTACCACAATGACGTCTGATAGACCGCTTATAATCCGGTTTCGCATAGGAAAATGCTGTGGAAGAGCTTGTTGACCAGGACAAAATTCAGATAAAACTCCTCCTTTTTCTGGGATCTGACAATATAAAGACCAATGTCTCCTCGGATAGCACACATCCACTCCGCTTCCTAAAACTGCAAAAGTACTCCCGTTCGCCCTTAGTGTCCCCTGATGAGCCGCCCCGTCAACTCCCAAAGCCATTCCGCTGATCACCTGAACCCCTGCCCTTCCAAGGTCCTCTGCCAGCCTCTGAGCAACCTGAATACCATAATTACTGCAATCTCTTGCCCCAATCAAGGCCACAGAAGGTATTTGGTCTCTTGGAAGAGAACCTTTTACAAAAAGCCCCATAGGAAAATCATAGAGGTTTCTCAATCTGTTAGGGTATGTCTCATCTAAAACAGAGATAAACTGAATCCCCTTTTTAGAAAGATTTTTGTATTCTTCCCTTTTATCAGACAAATTTTGTTTCCATCTGTCAAAATGATCTGCTGTTCTTTTTGTCAAATATCCCTGCTGTTCAAGAAATGAGCCTTCCATATTATAAATTTTCTGAAAGGACTGAAAACGCTCCCAAAGCCGTCTGAGCGTCACCGCTCCCATCCCCGGTATCTGAAACAGCCAGTATAAATATTCCTTTTCCACCCCCATCTTTGTATCTATATAATATTGTTCCAATACTTTTCCTCCAGACTGCGATATCCTATGGCTTCACACAAATGTTTATGCATGATTTGTTCTGATTCTTCCAAATCTGCAATGGTTCTTGCTACTTTTAAAATTTTCGAATACGCTCTTGCACTGAAATTCTTTTTTTCATAAAGCTCACTAAAAAATAGTTCGTCCTTCTTTTCCAGCCTGCAGAATTTCTGAATCAGCTCTGCTCCCATTTCGCTGTTATACTGAATTTCACATCCCTCAAAACGCTGTCTCTGGATTTTTCTCACCCGCTCTACTCGTTTTCTTATTTTAGAAGATGGTTCCTGTTTCTTTTGACTGCTTAACTCATCAAAGACCACAGGGGCCGCCTCAACACAGACGTCAATTCTGTCTAAAATCGGTTTGGAGACCTTTCCCAGATACCGTTGCAGTTGTCCCTCGCTGCAATGGCAGCGATTTCTGTCTGGATAATATCCGCATGGGCATGGGTTCATAGCCGCTACCAAAATAAAGTTTGCCGGAAATTCATATCTTGCATGGACTCTGGCCAAGACAATCTTACGACTCTCCAAAGGCTGTCTCATCACTTCAATGGCTCTTCTGGAAAACTCCGGCAACTCGTCTAAAAACAGAACTCCCTCTGAGGCTAAGGACATCTCCCCCGGCACAGGGTTCTTTCCTCCTCCAGTCAATGCCTGAGCTGTAATCGAATGATGAGGGCTGCAAAATGGCCTTCTGACCATACTCGGCCGTTCCTTTGAAAGAAGTCCGCAGATACTGTATATTTTAGAAATCTCTAACTGTTCCTGTCTGGTACAGGATGGCATAATTGTAGGGATCCTTTCTGCAATCATTGTTTTTCCAGTACCAGCCGGCCCAATATAAAGAAGATTATGACGCCCTGCCACCGCTACCTCAGTCGCTCTTTTCATCAGAAACTGTCCCTGAACCTCTTCATAATCCAAATCATACAAATTTTCTGCTTCTTTTCTTTTCGTTTCTTTTTCGTTTCTGATTCTTTCTTCCCCTGGTATTTTTTTGCTGTTTACAATTTCTACGAAACGGCGGATATGGGGGATTCCTACAATCTGGATACCAGAAACCATGTTTCCCTCTTGTACATTTTCCTTCGGCAAAAAACAGATCCTTTTTCCACTTTCTTTTGCCTCCATAACCATAGGCAGAGCTCCTTTTACTGCTTTTACCTCTCCATTAAGCCCCAATTCCCCAAACAGGACCGCGTTCTCCAAAAAATTCCAGTCTAAAATCCCATAAGCCCCTAAAATCCCTGCCGCGATAGGCAGATCAAATCCGGTTCCGCTTTTTCGAAGATCTCCGGGAGATAAATTTACTGTCACCTTTTTCGCCAGAAAATGAAAACCAGAGTTTCTTAAGGCCGTCTTGATTCTATCCTGAGCCTCTCTTACTTCCGATGCCAAGGCTCCTACCATTGAAAAAGAAGGGAGACCATCGCTTACATCCACCTCCACATGAATCAAATGGCCTTCCACTCCAAGAAGCCCCATTCCATAAACTTTACAAAACAATATGCCTTCCTCCTTGCCAGACAACCGCATACGTGAATTTTGTGCAGAAATACACACTTAAGACCATGTAAACCATGGGCAAGAACGATGAATAAATCCAGAAATTAAAATCTTTTGAAATGATATTATTACTATAACCTATCTGCTGAAAAATAGCAAGAAAAATCGTCTTCTGAAAAGTGCAGATGTTACGGTTCATGTATACTGTTTCGGAGTGAATGCAAAACCTTTTTGGACACGCTCCCTCGAATTTCCACGATCCTCAAAGATTTTGCAGACATTCTGGAATCTCCGTTACCTGTTCAAAAAGCCTTTCCCCTCCATCCAATTCCTTAAATCTTCATAAACCTCCTGACGGTTTATCTCGTTTAAAAGTTCATGTCTGGCTTTCGGATACAGCTTCATGGAAACATCTTTCATTCCAATCGAGAGCAACTGTTTATACACTCGTCTTACTCCTTTTCCAAATCCGCCTACTGGGTCCTGCTCTCCCGAAATGAGAAGAACCGGAAGATTTCGAGGAATTGCACCAAACTGTCTGTGAAGCTCTAAGTCAATCAAAATGTTAAAAAAGTCCACATAAGCCTGACAGGAAAACGGAATATTACAGTATGGATCCTTTAAAAATGCATCTACCTGGTCTTTGTCTCTGGAAAGCCAGTCATTGGTCGTGCGGTTAGGGCGAAAAGCATAGTTATAAGAGCCAAGGACCATCTGCTGAAGCAGCTGGCTTTGATACCTTCTGCCTCTGATGATTCCGGTAATCATAGCTGCCAATTTCCCCATGGCTCCCATCCAAAGGGGCTGTCCTCCGGTTCCCATGAGAATCACTCCATCCAAATGTTTCCCATATACTGTCAGATATCTTCTGGTAATAAAGGATCCCATGCTATGACCTAAAAGAATGTGAGGAATGTGTAAAAACCGTTTCTCCACGACCTGTGTAATTTTATATAAATCCTGAATCAGATAAACAGATCCCTTCTCATCCGAAAAATAGCTTAAGTCTCTTACATCTCCTGTTTTTCCATGGCCCAGGTGGTCATGCCCTATGACGGCAACTCCCTGTTTTGCCATCCAGCAGGCAAAATGGTCATAACGGCCGATATGTTCCATCATACCATGGGAAAGCTGTAGTACGGCAACAGCCGCGCCTTTCGGTTCCCAACAAATTCCATGGATGGTTGTTTGGTTATCGCTGGAACGCAGATAGAACTCTTCTCTTTGCATCAATCATCCCTCTCTCTTTCTTTGAAATTCTGTCATATACGGACGAAAACGTAAGGGCAGGTGGCCTCTTTGACAGATAGGATTCGTCCGCTCTTCTATGGCGATATGTTTATGGAAAGCTCTCCACAGATTCTCAAATTCCTCCTGGTCGCCAGACTTTATCATCCGTTCTTTCCAGCCTGGCTCAGAAACTTCTACAGTCATCCAACTTCCCAGGGCTCTGTGTACCACTGCCTTTTTTCGCTTCTCATCATAAATAATCCAATTCTCATTGTGAAGACGGTCTGCAAAATGAGGCGCCAACAGAATAATGACATCATTTTTAGGCCCCACCATGCCAAACAATACTCCATCACTTGTCTGAGAAAAACGAAGAAACTCAATCAGAAGATACGCTTCATTTCCCACATTCCGATTCATCTGAAACATATCATAGACTGCCGGAATCTGAAGCTGATCCAAAATCACCTTTCCATAATGAAGGGCATAGATTAAAAAACGGTAAATCCTGTCTGCCTTCTCTGCCTCTTGGCTTAAGGACGCCCTGTAAATCTGTTCATAAACCTCCTGGCCTGCCTTCGTCTGTACTGCCTGAATCACCTTCTCTGCCTTTGAGAGACTTTCCTGCACCTGGCGATACTCTGTAAACATCTGCATGTTCCCTGTCCCCTCTAACTCTAAGGCGACATTTTTGTGTCCCAGCCGGCTTGTCCAGGCATCATAGACGCCGCATAAAATTCCTTCAAAGGTATCTGAGCACGTAAAAATGGTCATCTCTATCCCTCCAAGACACTAGTACTGCCTTGCAAAAATTCCGGTGAATGAAGCGCCCTTTGCCTGCGCCCTCAAGCGCGCCTGCAAAGTTAGACGCAGGCGCCGCTTACGCCATCGCTTTGCAAACCCACAGATGACGCAGACATCTGAGACTTTCTTCACTATTATTTCAGCAAGGCAATGCCAGCATATTTAAAACTGTCCCATAGCCGCAGTCATAGCCTCATTCTCATCCGGCTTCGCTGATAAGAATCCATCATCAAACATAGACATCTGACGGTAAGCGTCTTTCTGGCTGATATCCCATGCATTCCGCCGTTCCTCTCCAAGAAGCTGGCTGGTGATAAAATCCTGGTTCATTTTCACAGAATACATCATACGTCCATTACAAGTGATAAAATACACTGCCCTTTTCAGAACCACGCCGATCTTTTTCAAATCGGAAAACTCTAAGCAGGCACTGCGCCTGGCTGCCACAATTCTTTTCGCTGACTTTACCCCAATCCCCGGCACTCTCAGAATCATGCTGTAGTCTGCATGGTTAATTTCTACCGGAAACTGTTCTAAATGACGCAGAGCCCAGTCGCACTTTGGGTCTAAAAATACATTGAAATTAGGCTGTTTTGTAGAAAGAAGCTCTCCTGCCTGAAAACCATAAAACCGCATCAGCCAATCCGCCTGATACAATCTGTGTTCCCGAAGAAGGGGCGGGCCTCCCGGCAAGGCCGGAAGGAGACTGTCGTCATTGACGCGCACAAAGGCAGAGTAAAACACCCTCTTTAATTCATAATTCCGGTACAATGCCTCTGCAACAGAAATCATCTGATAATCATTCTCCGGCGTAGCCCCTACGATCATTTGGGTGCTCTGCCCTGCAGGAACAAACCGCCTTCTGTCTCTGTATGGGACGATCTCCTGCCTCTGCACCTGAATCCCTCTCTGAATCTGACGCATAGGCGCTAAAATCTTGTCTCTGGTTTTGGCTGGAGCCAGGCGTTTCAAACCCTCTGAGGTAGGAAGCTCTAAATTAACGCTCATACGATCTGCCAACAGCCCAATCCGCTCTACTAAAACCGGATCGGCTCCGGGAATCGCCTTAATATGAATATAACCGTTAAACCGGTATTCATTCCGAAGCTTCCACAAAGTCTGATATAATAAATCCATGGTATAATCAGGGCTGTGAAAAACACCAGAGCTTAAAAATAGCCCTTCAATATAATTACGTCTGTAAAACTCTATCGTAAGCCTGCAAACTTCATCTGGCGTAAAGGCGGTACGTTTCACATCATTCGAACGGCGGTTAACACAATACTTACAATCATAGATACACTGATTTGTGAACAGAATTTTCAATAGAGAAATACATCTGCCGTCTGCCGCAAAACTGTGGCAAAGCCCGGCCGAAACTGCATTTCCCAAGGTACCGGGCTTATTCTTACGCTCCACTCCGCTGGAGGTACAAGCCACATCATACTTGGCAGCATCTGCCAGAATCTCAAGTTTTTCCTGTATTCCCATTCCTTCTTGAATCAGCATATTCTCGCCCCTCAAATATAGAACATGTGTTCTTTTCTTTCATTCTATCACATGTCATATAAGAATGCAACCTGTTTTTTACTTTAATCGTCTTTCTCCTTCTTTCCACCTGATTCACGCTACACAAAATTAAACAGAGAACAGTTCAGACAAGGACACTTCTTCCCCATCTGAACTGTTATCTAAATCGTATACTTCACAAACAGCACTCCGTCAATTCGCTCTAAATATTTTGTAATTTCATCCCTGCTTCTGTGATTTTTATCACTTAAGCTTATCACTACCTTTTGAAAGGACTCTGCATGCTGCTCCATCCGCATTTCTCCCATTTGAATTCCCATGGTCAAAAGCTCCTGAGCCACTCTGCTGATTTTTACGTCTTCCTCCATCTCCACATAGAAGCGAAACCACTCGTCGTCATTGATCCAATGATATTCCAACTGACGCAGTCGGGTCATAATCAGGAAAACCGCTATAGTAGCCACAACTCCCGCCTCATAGAACCCGATTCCCAGACTAAGTCCAATACAGGCAGCCGTCCACAGCCCTGCCGCTGTGGTCAATCCTCGGATTCTCGTCTTTCCTGCTATGATGATACTTCCAGCTCCCAAAAAACCGATGCCGCTGACCACCTGGGCCCCCAGACGGGCCGGATCCCCTGTCTGAAAATGAATGTACATATATTGGCCTGTCATCATAACCATCGTAGCTCCCATACAAACCAACATATAAGTTCTCATACCCGCAGCCTGGTGAGCTCGTCCACGTTCAATTCCAATAACGCCGCCACAGACCATAGACAAGAAAATTCGTATAATAATGGAGATCAGATTCAAATCCTCCAAAAAATTTGTAAATTCTCCTACTGTTCCCATCTGGCACCCACTCCTCAACATCAATAAGTCTGATAATGTTTAAAGTTTGTTTTCTAACTCTTTCAAAACCCGGGCTGTCATATCTGGATAATTGCCGATCACCGTGTCAACTCCCTTGGCGTACAAATCCCGCACCTGCTCCTCTGCATTCACCGTCCAGGTATTGATCACGATTCCTGCCGCCTTTACCTCGTCCACGATCTCCTGCTTTAATTGAAGAAACACGGGATGATAGCAGGCCACGCCATGAGACTTCGTATACTGCCCTGGCTGATAAATCCATGTGTCGCTCAGGAACCCATACACCAGCTCTGGCGCCAGGGCTTTCATGCGCATCACGCTGTAATGATTAAAGCTTGAAATAATAATCCGCTCCTCCAAATGATACTCCTTAATCATTGCATAAACTTTTTCCTCAATTCCAGGATACTCATTGATTCCGGTCTTCAATTCAATGTTGGTGACAATGGGAGAATCCTTTACCAGCTCGAAATATTCCCGCAGCGTAGGGATCGGATGAAAGCCCATTTTCCCTCTGTAAATATAGGAAGCATCTAGTTTTCTCAGCTCCTCAAGAGTATAGGAAACTACCAGGCCCTTGCCGTTTGTCGTCCTGTCCACCCTCTCGTCATGAATAATCACAAGCTCCCCGTCGCTGGTCAGCTGCACATCCAGCTCAATGCCGTCTACCCCTTCCTCCAGCGCCTTTTGAAAAGCCAATATGGTATTCTCTGGATACTTTCCGCTGAAACCGCGGTGCGCAAAATTCTTCATGATAAATCCTCCTTGTCATTGAGTTTCTTTTTATGAACTCTAATTTAACATGGAACGGCGGACAAAACAACTACTGTTTTGTGTCCGCCGTCAGGTTAGCGCTTTACTATATCAATCACATTTTATTTTGTAGAGGCATTATAATTCTCAATAGCAGAATTTACACTCTCTGCCAGGAAGTCAATAGCCTGCTGTGGTGTATACGTTCCGTTATACGTCTTTTCCATTGCTTCATTGAAAAGAGTTCTGGACTCTGTAGCCACGCCTGAGAGAACGCCTGCGGTATATCCGTTTACCGGGGTATCCTTAAGCTGGTTGATGGCTGTCAGGAAGTTTGGATTCTCCTCCAAAAACGCCTTCATATCCGGGGTCTCGTAAGCCGCCGGGTTGATGGCAAAGTAACCGGTAGACATACTCCAGTTTGCCTGTGCCTCTGGAGTTGTGCTGTACTCAACAAATTTCCAGGCTGCGTTCTTCTTTGCCTCATCCTTGTTGTCCATCATCCACAGGGAAGCTCCACCTATGATTACTCCACCCTCTGCATTGTCCTCAATCTTCGGGAAATAGCCGGTACCAACCTCAAAATCACAGCTGTTGGTTGCATTCTTTAAAATCGCAGTAGACTCAACGATAATAGCCGCCTGTCCAGAGAAGAAAGCTGTCTGAGTGTCTGCCGTTGTACTTCCATAATTAGCCGCATAGCCGGAATCCAGTAAATTCTTCCAGGTCTCAAAAATCTTTAAGCCTGCTCCGTTCTGGTCAAAGTCAACTGCTGTAGCCGCTTCTTTTCTTCCGTTTTCATTGTTCGCATAATATTTGCCCTGTCCGGCAATCTGCTGCTCAAAAAACCATCCATAGATAGCTTGGGCGTATCCGACAGGAGCCGCGCCGCTTTCCACGATCTTCTTGGAATATTCCATCACCTCGTCAAAATTCTTTGGCGGAGTCTCTGGATCCAGGCCTGCAGCTTTAAACACGTCCTTATTGTAGTATAACATCGGAGTGGATACGTTAAACGGCATAGCCATCTGCTTTCCGTCTACTGTATAGTAACTCGTGATAATATCCATCACGCTAGAGGAATCAAAATTTGTGCTTGCAAACATATCCTCAACCGGAATGGCATAGCCGCTGTCTGCCATGAACTTTGTTCCAATATCGTACATCTGACATACGTCCGGCATACCACCGCTCTGCATAGTCGCCTTTAACTTCGTGATCATATCGTCATACGTGCCCTGATACTCACTCTTTACCACGATCTCATTCTGGGACTCATTAAACGCTTTTACAAGAGCCTCTGTGGCCTCGCCGTTTACGCCGCCCATAGCGTGCCAAAAGATAATCTCTGTTTTGCCTTCTGCCGAAGCGCCGCCCCCTGAGGAACCGCCTGCAGCCGCTGTTGTGGTGGTCCCGCCCCCTGAGGAACCGCTACCGCACGCTGCCAGCGATAATGCCATAACCGCCGCCAGACCTACTGCCATCCATTTTCTTCTTTTCATGAATAACCCTCCTGTTTTGTATAAATTTTATTTTCTTATCTCACGCAGAATCTTCTATCTGCATAAAATCATCCTTTGACAGAGCCGGAAGTTAAACCGGAAATCAACTGCTTCTGCCCTAAAACAAATGCAAGTATAGACGGAATCAGAATAATCATTGAGCCTGCCATAACCGGCCGAAAATCCGTAGACTCGGCGCCCTGAAGCATTCCAAGACCGATCTGCACCGTTCTCATATTCACTGTGTCCGTGATTAACAAAGGCCACAGATAATGGTTCCAGCTCTGGAGGAACGTATAGATTCCCAGAGCGCCCATGGAAGGCTTCACAAGAGGAAGGGCGATGGAATAGAAAAACCTAAAATTCCCACACCCGTCAATCTCAGCCGCCTCTTTGATCTCCATAGGAAGCTGTAAAAATGCCTGTCTCATATTAAACACTGCAAAAGCAGAAGCCACGTTGGGAAGAATCAAAGCCGTATAGGTATTCTTAAGCCCCCAGTCGCAGATAGTCAAATAGTTTGCAATGATAACCGCCTGACTTGGAATCATCATGGTAGACAGCATAATCAAAAACAACACGTTTCTCCCTTTAAACTTCATCATGGAAAATGCGTAGGCCGCCAGAGCTCCTGTCACAATCTGTCCCAATGTGACCAAACCGGAAACAATCAGGGAGTTCTTGATAAAGGTAAAAAACGGCGCCAGCTGTAAAGCCTTTGTGTAGTTTTCAATCATCACCTGTTTCGGGAAGAAATTCCCGCCGTATACCTCTTTCATGGACATCATGCTAACATTAAAACAGTAAAGAATCGGAGAGATAATAATCGCAGCCATCAGAATATTCAACGCATAAAATATCGCCTTCGTCACTTTTCTACTCATTAATAGGTCACCTTCTTTTCTAATCTAAACTGTACCAAGGTCAACAGCATCAAAATCACAAAAAGAATAATAGATTCCGTACAGGCCATGCCAAATCGGCTGTTCATAAACGCTTCCTGATAAATCTCATACACGATAACATTCGTACTGTTGGCCGGACCGCCCTGTGTCATCATCTTCACCTGAGCGTATGCCTGCAATGCGTTGATTACATTGATAATCAGCAGGAAAAATAAGGTAGGAGAAATGCAGGGAATGGTAATATGGCGGTGCTTGGCAAAAAATCCCGCTCCCTCAAGAGCCGCGCTCTCATAAAGGTCTGTAGGAACACTCTGGAGAGCCGCTGTCAGGAAAATAAAGTTCAGGCCGATATTCATCCAAACCGTCACTATAGTAACCGCTATCAGGGCATATTTCGGGTCTGTCAGCCACCCGATATTGGTTCCAAGAACCTTATTAAGAATGCCTAAGCTGCTGTGGAAAATAAACATAAACACAACAGAGGCAGCCGCCGCGGAAATCGCCATCGGAAGAGCAAACACCGTGCGGAAAAAGTTGGTTCCCTTAATATCCTCATTGCTGACAATGGCAAGGACAAAGCCAATGGCAATGGAAAACACTACCGTCATGGCCGCATACTTAAAGGACACAAACAAGCTGTTTAAAAACGCCTGCGACGTAAAAATAGAAACATAATTGCCAAGACCAATATAGGACGCCACTTCCCCCAAAGGCGTTGTCATGGCAAAGCTGAGCCGTATGGTCTTAAAAAAAGGCCAAAACAAAAACAGCCCAAAGAAAATCATGGCCGGGGCCAGGTACAGGTAAGGTTCCACCACCCGAAAGAAACTTTTTCTCTTCACAAGAAATCCTCCTTTTCAAAATAAAAAGCAGAATCGTCCCTTCGTCTGTTATACTAGACCAAACACGATCTCTGCTTTCTCTTCGTTGCCAGCAAGTATTCCATTGCTGTAAGTCTATCACACATATTGTAATTTTGCAATAGTATGGCAAGGATTTTATTATATTCTTTGTGCTATTTTTATTTCTTGTTATGTATTTAACAATAGAAATTCGGCTTTATAATAAAAAATGCACAATCTTGCGCTCTTCTATTCGTTCATTTCAACAAAACGTATCTTCTCTTCTATCCAAATCCCTCTGAATCATTTCCAGGTAATGCACCAGCACATCCCTTGATTTTCCAATCTTCCAGGACCGGTCCATCTCCTCATAGGTAAAGCTTTTTCTTCCGCCTTTTTTCATTCGATTCCAAAACCCCAAAAGCTCGTCAAAAGGAAGGTAATAAATCTCGTCCAGAGCAGTCCAGTAAAGAATAATAAAAGCGATTCCTCCCTGACCCTCAAATTCCTCCATAAACCGCACCTGATGTTCGTGAACATTCTGGAGAGGAAACGTTTTCACCCTGCACTCCTTGGCATCAAAGCACACGGGAATCCCCTGAACAGCTCCGATATAGTCCACAGTACTTTTCTGGTCAAAGTAAGCAAGCGTAATATGGCGGCTCTCTTTTTCAATGGTAATTGGAGTGATGGGAGTAGGGATTTTCTGAATCAGCGCCAGCTTTTTCTCCCGATATACCTCGTTGCTGTGATTAATCATGTCCTCCAGAGTAGAACCTCTCAACCCTCTGCTGTTCCAGGTACCCATGATTCTTAAATCTCCTTCCATTAAAATCCAGACTCCTTAAGTCCTGCTGCAAGCTGTATGTAAAACTCCAGCACGCCAAAGCCTTTGTAATCCTCCCTGGTCAAATCAATCATATCTCCATGAGAAATTCCCCGCAGATACCGGTTTGTCACCACTCCCTGAAAGTTCGTCCAGGCCGCTGATTCCACGGTCACCAGCCCGTCGCTTGGCGCGTCCAGGGCCTTTAAAACCCAGTAAGGAATACACAGAAGCTTGCTGCTTAAGCCATTCTTCATCAGGCTGGCATAGCTTTGATAGTATACACCCTCTGCATCCGGATAATTCTCATTAAACTCTTTTGCATACGCATGGGACAGCTGATAGCTGGCTGCATAGGCATTCGGATTTTTATCGCCCAGCCTGCCAAAATATAGGTCAATGATCCTGCATACGAACCAGTACACCTTATCTGGCAACTTTTTTAAAAAATCTACCAGCTTCGATCCCCTGTGAGGCGTGTTGATCGTAGTCAGAGAGGCCACAAAAGGAGCCATCCCCAGACCTGATATGACATATCTGCTGTCCAGCCCGCCCTTAGAGTGGGCGATGATATTTACCTTTTCGCATCCGGTCTCCTTTAAAATTTCCTGAATCTTCTCCCTTAGAATCTGACCATTGTCCTCAACGGTCCCCCATGCCTCCTGGTGTCCATAATAGACCTTCGCTCCATTGCGCACCAACTCCCTTGGAATACGCCCCCAATAATTAAAGTAATGAAAATCCCGAAATCCAACTCCATGGACCAATAAAAGGGGATAACGGGTACTGCAAATCTGCTTTTCCACCCGCACCTCGTCCAGTTTGATTTTATAAAGAGTGTGGTCAATCTCTTGCTTCGCCAGCTTTTTCACATACAAAGCAAGGCCGAAATTCACGACCGGAATCCACAAAAAAAGCCACACCAGAAGTCTTTTGGCAATTCTCAGCCTCTTACACAGAAGGCACATCCAGATTAAAAGAGCCCAAAACAGAAAATAAATCAAAAACAGCAGGATAGTCAAAACAACATTGGAAATCCTGAATCCACTGTGAAACCAACTGTAAATTACAAATCCGCCGCCCAGAACCAGAAACCACAAAGCGATGGTCAAAAACACATTCAAAACCTGGAGAATCCGTATATGGACCCGCTCCGCAGTTGTGAGCAGCTTGTCATAGTCAATCTTCATTTCCTATCTCTCCCAATACACGCACCGCAGACGATACACCTCTGTGCCATGGCTGCTTAAAGGAATCAGTTTCCCATCCTCCCTTAAGGGGTCCATGCACAAGTACTCCCCTTCCTGGCTTCCCACAATCAAGACCCAGTGAAAGGCTCCATATCCCCCCACCTTTACCTTCACCAACGGAAAACGTCCCAATGCCAGAAGCCCCTCAATATCCTCTCCCTTCACAGAAGAAGCCACTGTTACTTCAACCTCTGGCAAAGCCTCTTTCACCTTATCCCACACAATGTCTCCCTGGCTGTTATAAACTCCCGTCTCCCCAAATTTCTGGTTCAGCTCTCCAGGCGTAATGACATAGCCGGTTTCACAAGACTGAGCCTGGGTGGAAAGGGCCGAGGCAATACAGGTGGTAAGACATCCAGAACCTCCCATGTGAAAACTAGAAGAACCAAGAGTATCCTCTTTCCAGTCCTGATCCCTCTGATAATACGCCAAAACCTCTCCCACCGGGTACTCCCCCTTAGGCTTAACGATCACTCCCTTATCGCCTCTGTGACGGAAAAACCAGAATCCGCCGCCTAAAAAGCACACCGCCAAAACCAGAAAAATCATGATCACTTTCCTCTTTGGGGCTCTGCCCCCTTTTGTATCTGCTCTCAAACCTGCGCCGCTCCTTTCCTTGGCATTACTCCCTTGTCGCCCACTCGCTGCATATCCTTTTAAACTCCTCTGGAAGAGGGGCCGTAAACATTCTCCCTGACAGATAGGAAAGCGGTTCTGGAAGATCCGGAAATTCCATCTGAAAGGAATGAAGCATCTGATGCCGAATCCCAAACCGTCTCCTGGCCTCTTCGTTAACCCCCGCATCTCCATATTTCCCATCCCCCACCAGAGGATAGCCAATCGAAGAGAAATGGGCCCGAATCTGGTGAGTCCTCCCCGTAACCAAGGTCACCCTTAAAAGCGTATAATTATCAAACACCGAAACCGGCTCATACGTTGTAACAATGGGCTGACTCTCTGGAACCTGATCCTTAAAAATCTTAACCTGATTCGTTTTTTCATCCTTTAACAAAAACCCACTGATGGTCCTCTTTTCCTTCAAAGCACCTTTTACCACACAATAATAATATTTGTGCAGGCTCCGGTCTCTGAACGCCTCAGACAAAATCTGCAGACCAGGAAGCGATTTTCCCGCTGCCACCAGCCCGCTGGTGTTCCTATCCAGGCGATTGCACACCGATGGCCTGAAAGTCGCCAGGTCTTGACTGGACAAATCCCCGTTTTTTAATAAGTAGTCAATCACATACTCCACCAAAGACTCATCCCCCTCCTTAGCCTTTTGAGACAGCATACCAGAAGGCTTATTAATCAGCAGAATATGCGCATCCTCATAGATAACAGACAGCTGGATATCCCTCACTTTCTGAACCTGGACCTGAGAAAATTTCTGCAGAGTCTCCTCAGCCAAAAACAGCTTTATCTCGTCTCCTTTCGATAACTTCTCCGAACCATCGCATTTCTTTCCGTTTACCGTTATGTTTTTCTTGCGAAGCATTTTGTAAATAAACCCTCTGCCTGCAAGATTTAAGTACTTGGTCAGAAGTTTATCAAGCCTCTGACCTGCCTCTTTCTCTGTGACTATCAATGTTTTCATGGTCTGAATCTCTCCCTGCTTCACATAGACAAACTCTTCAGAACCCCTGCTCCATACTCCACGCTGCCGTCATCCTCATACTCTTTCATAGGTTTCAGATCCCGAAGCCGCTTCACAAACTGCTTTTCTTCCGAAATAATTTTCACATTGGCGTCCAGTCTGTGAGCCTGAAAGGTCTCGTTCAAATACTTCTCCGCCTTTTTTTTGTCAATCTTTTGGAAAGGGCAAAAAGCCGCCACCACGTTGGGATGAACCATCACCACATCAAGAGGAATGATCATCTCCTTGGAGGTGACAATCAGATCATACAAAACAATCCCGGTCCCTTCCAGTCCTGCTATTTGTTCCATCAGCTGCCTGGAACCAGTCTTATACTTCCAGGAGGCCAAAAGAGGCGAAGCCACGTTAGCCGTGGGAAGCACTGACAAAATCGCCATCAGAGTCAGCACATTTTTCGCTGCCTGATTATCCGTAAAATTTCTGGCCAAAAGCTGAACCAAAATCATGGCTCCGCCAAACAAGACCTTCACAATCTGCATTTTTTTGTGATAATCCCGATACCCGTACTGGCCCTTTTCCTTCTTATTCTTCATCTTTTCCACCGCTTTGACCTTCCTGATAAAAAGCTTCCATCATCTTTAAAATCACCTCATGAGGAAGAACTTTGGTCAAAACCCAAAATCCATTCATGGCAAGGCCATAGACAGAAACGCCCTTTCCCATCATGCTATCCCTCAGAGCCTTTGCCACCACCTTCCTTGGTTTTGCCATAACCATTTTCTTGTAAAACGGCAGGTTCTCCCCTCCCCTGTTTGTTCCAAAAAACTCTGTGTCCACAGCCCCAGGGCACACGGCCAGCACAGAAATCTGCCTTTCTTTTAACTCCGCCCCCAAAGCCCTTGCATAGCTTAATACAAACGCCTTTGTCCCTGCGTAAATGCCAAATCCCGGCTGAGGCAGAAAGGCAGCCGCCGATGCAAACTGAACAATCCGGCTGTTCTTGCTCATATACGGTAAAACCAGATTGGTAACGGCACACAAAGCCTCGCAGTTTAGTCGAACCATGGCACACTCCGTCTCCAAATCCACCTGGCCGATTCTTCCCATGGTTCCGGCGCCTGCGGCATTTACAAGCAGCTTCACATCCGGCTTCTCCCTCTCCAAAGCCTCTTTTAATTCCTGTCTCTGCTCTCCTAAGGTAATATCGATTCCAAAACAGCGGATTTTTACAGGAATCTGTCCCTTTAACTCCTCCAACCGTTTCTTCCTTCTGGCAATGAGCCAGATTTCCTCGATTTTGCTAAAACGGTCCCCCATCTGTATGGCACACTCCCGTCCCATCCCAGAAGAAGCCCCCGTCACAATGGCAATCTTCATTCTCTATCCTTTCTTTTTATGCACGTTTCGAATGGTTTTCTTTCCCTTTCGGCTCCCCTTTTCGATAAGAGCACTATTTTTCTTTGGCGCCTCTTTCTGACTCCCATATCCCTTCCCGTTTCTTGGCCGAATCAGACATTTTTTGTCATACCCAATCAAATCCGCCCGCCCCGCCGCCTTCAGAGCCTCCTCTACTAACTCGTAATTTTTAGGATTTCGATACTGAATCAGCGCCCTCTGCATGGCCTTCTCGTGAGGATTTACCGGAACGTAAACTTTTTCCATGGTCCGGCAGTCATATCCCGTATAATACATGCAGGTAGAAATCGTGGACGGCGTAGGGTAAAAGTCCTGGACCTGCTCCGGCATATACCCCAAATCCCGCAGATATTCCGCCAGCTCTACCGCTTCCTTCATAGTAGAGCCAGGATGGGACGACATGAGATACGGCACCAGATACTGCTCCTTCCCCACCCGTTTGTTCATCTCATAGTACTCCTTCACAAACTGGCGGTACACGCTGTTTTTCGGCTTTCCCATCCGCTTTAAAACCGGATCCGCCACATGCTCCGGCGCAACCTTTAGCTGGCCGCTGACATGGTGCTCGCACAGCTCCTTTAAAAACTCCCTGCTGGAATCCGCCAAAACATAGTCAAACCGGATTCCAGACCGGATAAACACCTTCTTTACCTTGGGAATCTCCCGCAGCCTTTTCAAAAGCCGGATATAGTCCTTGTGGTCCGCACGCAGATTCCTGCAAGGTTCGGGAAACAGACATTGACGGTTCGGACAGGCGCCTTTTGTCGTCTGCTTCTCACAGGCAGGAAACCGAAAATCCGCCGTTGGCCCGCCTACATCATGGATATACCCCTTAAAATCCGGCTCTTCAGTCAAAAGCCTGGCCTCCTTTATGAGAGATTCCTGGCTTCTGGCCTGAATAATCCGGCCCTGATGAAAGGTCAATGCGCAAAAACTGCACGCTCCAAAACAGCCTCGGTTGCTGATAAGACTAAACTTAATCTCCCTGATGGCCGGAACTCCCCCTTCCTCCTCATAGGACGGATGATACCCACGCATGTAAGGCAGATCATAAACCTGATCCATCTCCGCCTCAGACAGAGGCTTGGCCGGCGGATTCTGAACCACAAACAGCTTTTCCCCATATGGCTCCACCAAACGCTTCCCAGTAAAGGGATCCGTGTTGCTGTACTGGACAAAAAAGCTTTTGGCATACTGAACTTTATCCTTCTTCATCTCTAAAAACTTGGGGAGCATAACAAAATCATAGACCGATTCCAAACTTTTTGTCTTGTAAACCGTTCCATCCACAAAAGTAATATCTTTTATTTCAATCCCACTCTCCAAAGCCTCTGCAATCTCCACCACAGACCGCTCTCCCATGCCGTAGGAAATCAAATCCGCCTGAGAATCCAGAAGAATCGAGCGCTTTAGCTTATCGGACCAATAATCATAATGAGCCAGCCTTCTCAAGCTGGCCTCAATCCCCCCTATGATAATGGGGCTGTCCTTGTATACGGATCGAAGGAGATTGCAGTACACAATGGTGGCATAATCCGGCCGTTTTCCCATAACTCCTCCCGGCGTATAGGAATCCTCGCTTCTGCGCTTTTTCGACACAGAGTAATGATTTACCATAGAATCCATGTTACCCGCAGAGACAAAAAATCCCAGACGCGGCTTTCCCAACACCTGAACGCTTTTGGGGTCCTTCCAGTCCGGCTGGGCGATAACTCCCACCTTGTAACCATGAGACTCCAAAAGTCTGGTGATGATGGCATGACCAAAAGACGGATGATCCACATAGGCGTCTCCAGACACATACACAAAATCACACTGCTTCCACCCTCGGATACTCATATCCTCTCTGCTTACTGGCAAAAAATCCGGCTTCATTCCCTCACTCCATTCAAAACCTCAAAATAATTGTCAACATAGTAATCCGCCAATTCCATCTTTTCTTCCTTCCAGGGAATGGAAAATTCATCCTCCACCCCGCAGACTGTCATTTTGGCCCTCTTTCCGGCCGTGATCCCAGCGGGAATATCCTCAAAAACCAGACAATGCTCCGGCTCCACTCCTAATTTCTTCGCCACATGCAGATAGATATCCGGCTCCGGCTTTCCCACTTTCACCTCGCACGACGTGGCAACCACCTGAAAATAAGACCGGATGTCCAGAGAATCCAAAACCGCCGAAACAATCTCTTGACCATTGCTGGTGGCGATTCCACAACAGATTCCCCTGTTTTTTAAATACTCCAAAAACTCTCTTGCCCCAGGTTTTAAAGGCACCTCATACCGATACTTATCGATACACATCCTGGTCCAGATTTGTTTTATTTCTTCTATACTAAGAGGGAGCTGAAATCTCTCCTGAAAATAGACGGCTGTCTGCGTAAAACTCATTCCCTCAATCATCCTGTGAAGATCGTCTGGACACGTATGGCCATAGGTCTGCAAAAACTCCACGTCAATACTGTGCCACATCCACATTGAGTCCACCAGGGTTCCGTCTAAATCAAATATCACAGCTTTTATATTCTTTAACATTTTTTCCCTTATCCTACCCTCAGCGGCCAAGATGTTCCTTCTCCACTGAAAGTATCCTATTTTTATTCACACAGCCTCTCGGCTGAATGGTTACTCTATCTTATCACATCATGAAAAGGGCCGCAATCATTTCATCTGCCATTATCCAGATTTCTCCATTCCTATCTTGACCAATGAACAAGGTTTTGTTATAGTAAAAGTATACAGATACTCTTTGTAAAGTTAAAAATATTTATCTAAAACGCCCTGTCAGGAAAACAGTCTGTTTACATATTTTTCCCATTACAAAGTATTTGCATTATTTTTAGATTATCGTTACGAAAGGGAGAAGGAACATGAAGAAAAAAGAAGGGAACTCTATACGCAGACAGTTCTTGTCAGGTTATAACCGTCTGATTCTGGTTATGTGTCTTTTGGTTGCAATTTCGCTGATTTCCTTAATAAGAATCAACCAATATTACCGGGTAGTATCCAACAGCCGCAATAACTAGGCCCAGACCCAATCCGCCCTGGCCAAGCATTACGAATGGCTGGAGCTGTTTAGCGAAAGTATTTTAAACGGCACAGAATTTCAGGGAAGTCTGGACTATAATACCTGTCTTCTTGGACAGTGGATGGCCGGAATCACTGATTCCGATCTTGCCAATGGAACCGTACGCACCACTCTTAACGCCATTCAGACTCCCCACCAGAATATGCACATTCAGGCCTCTGAAATTTTGAATTTGGCAAAAACAGACAAAGATGCCGCCTATTCCAGATTTGTTACAGAAATAAAACCCTTAACCGTGCAGGTAATCTCTGGACTGGACACCATCACCACCCAGTACCAGAATATTGCCAATCAGGCCTCTAAAGACATGGATCAGCTGATTTTTATTATGATTCTCTTAAATATCTTTAGCGCCTTCATCGGATTTGCCGTTGCAGCATTTTATGGAAACCGCTCCTCCAGACAGATTTCTGCTCCGATTACCGCCGTGGCCCAATGGTCTGAAAAGCTTTCCTTAGGCGCTGACCAAATTGACTTTGACCGCCAAATCTTAAAAGGCAATGAAGAAAACGAAATCGGCTCTATGATTCACTCCTTCAAGAGAATGGTAGAAAGCATCCATGAGAACGTGGAGGTAGTAAAACGCCTGGCCCACGGCGACATGACGGTGTTTGTCAATATTCGCTCCGATGAAGACTCTCTGGGAAGAAATCTGTATCACCTTGTACAGTCCAACGATTTTATGTTTGCAAAGATTATCAAGATTGCCATGTCTGTTGCCTCCACTTCCCAGCACATAGCAAACGCAAGCCAGCTTCTGGCAGATACCGCCACCAAACAGGCTTCTGCCGTAAATGAACTGAACCAATCCACAGACGAAACCAAGGCGCTGGTAACCCAAAACGCTATCGAGATGCAGCATGCAACCCAGCTGTCCCAGTCTATTATGCAGGATATGCAGGAAAGCAACACAAAAATGGGTCTTTTAGTTCAGTCTGTAGATGAGATCAACAAATCTTCTCAGAAGATTTCCAATGTTATCAAGCTCATCGACGACATTGCCTTCCAGACAAACATTCTGGCTTTGAACGCCGCAGTGGAAGCAGCCCGGGCCGGAGAAGCCGGAAAAGGATTTGCTGTTGTGGCAGACGAGGTCCGTGTTCTTGCCCTTAAGAGCGCCGAGGCAGCCAATGAGAGCAAGCAGTTAATTGAAGCCACCATGCGCGCCACCAGAGACGGAAGCCAGACCAGCAACGAAGCCTTTAAAACCTTCCAGCACATTATGGACGATTTAGACAGCATTATCAAAACCGTGGAAAATATCTCCGACTCTTCCATCAAACAGGATGAGGCCATTTCACGCATACATACCCAGGTCGGATTTATTAATGAGTCCATCACCTCTAATCTGTCTGTGAATCAGGAGGCCGCGGCCGCAAGCAGCAATATGAGAGAAAATGCAAGGCTGTTAGAGGAAGAAATGAACCGGTTTAATCTCCGTCAGAGAAAGATGGGCAAGGCATACATTCCACCAGAAAAACAGAATGACGAAGACTTTATCCGTCAGGCAAATGAAAATTATCAAAGGGCAGTTCAAAACGGGATTCCGTCCTCTTCCTTATAAGAATTAAAAAGGCAAAGTTGTCAAAAATCGTGAATCTTTCCGAAGTTAGTTGAAATAAAGCTTTTATCAAATGGTAAAACATGGTATAATAAGCACGAATTTTAAAGCGTTTGCGGGAGTTGATACCATGGATGAATTTATCAAGGAGCTTGATCCAAATCTGGATTATCTGGAGCATAAAATAATAGGGAATGAAGTCATTGTTTATGCAGCCTCAAACAGAAAAATATGCAGATGCCCTTATTGCGGCTCTGAATCAGCGCGAATACATAGCCGTTACGAAAAAAGTTTTCAGGATCTTCCAATCATGGGCAAAAAAACAAAAGTCGTTATTGAAAACAGAAAATTCTTCTGCGACAATCCAGACTGTGGATTCACTACTT
>CAJTUV010000023.1 GCA_910579515.1 uncultured Hungatella sp. | reverse complement strand
TCACCTCCCCGTGATTTGTAGTATACCGAGTTCCCTACAAGAAGAATTATAAAGAAAAAATAGGCTCAGGGAAACCATTTTCATTACGTTTTGTGCCTGAGCGAAGCGAAAGGAATGGATATAAACATGAAAAAAAAGCTATTAGGTATCATGCTGATGGTTTCACTGGCAGCAGGAATCACAGCCTGCGGCTCTGGCAAATCAAACGACGCTGTAGCAACTGAAGCGCCGAGGGCAGAAGAAACCACAAAAGCTGAGTCTGCACCAGAAGAGACAACAGAAGAAGAAATCACAGAAGAAGAAACCACAGAGGCTCCTAAGACGGAGGGAACACAGTTCCAGACAGGAACATGGGACGGACTTGTATTCACAAATCCATGGCTGGGGTTAAAGATTACGTTTCCAGAAGAGGCTTATATTTTTACAGAGGATGAGATGAAGTCTGTGCTGGGAGCAGGTCAGGATATTCTGGTGAACAACGGCAATTATACAGAGTCGCAGCTGACCATGGCGGAGGCGCTGACGGTGTATGATTTTATGGTATCCCTGCCTGACGGACAGAGTAATGTTCAGATGGCTTATGAAAATATCAAACTTACCACAGGCGGAAAAGGAATTGAGCCAAAGGAGTATCTGGAAATTGTGTTCAGCAATTTGGAGTCCATCAAAGATATGCAGTATGAGATGGGCGAGATGACAGAAGTGGAGATTGGAGGCAAAACATTTGCCAAACTGACAGCAAGCCTTATGGGAGGCGCGGCCCTTCAGGAGTATTACAGCACCAAAATCGGAGACCATATGGCTACCATGACTTTTACCTTTGTTGAAGACAGCGCGGCTGTGATAGAGGAGATTGTAGCGGGGATCGAAGCAGCAGAGTGATGTACTCAGGTACAAAGAGACTCTAAGAGAACATAGTAAAAGACGAGAGGAACAGGTGGATACCTATGGAGAAAAAAGAGTTATTGTATGAAGGAAAGGCAAAGAAAGTTTTCACGACAGAAGATCCTGACGTTTTAATCGTATCCTACAAAGACGATGCCACAGCGTTTGACGGCCAGAAAAAGGGTACGATTGTTGGAAAGGGCGCTATCAATAACCGGATGACCAACCATATCTTTAAGCTGTTTGAGGCAGAAGGCGTACCGACTCATTTGATCGAAGAGTTAAATGACAGAGAGACAGCAGTGAAAAAGGTGGAGATTGTTCCATTGGAGGTCATTATCCGAAACTTCTCTGCAGGAAGTTTTGCAAAGAAGCTGGGAATGGAGGAGGGCATTAAACTTCTTTCTCCTACCTTGGAATTCAGCTATAAAAACGATGATCTGCATGATCCGTTTATCAATGACTACTATGCTCTTGCTTTAGGACTAGCTACAAAGGAGGAGATTACCACAATTTCTGAATATGCGTTTAAAGTAAATGCAGTGATGCAGAAGTATTTTGCAGGTTTGGGAATTGAGCTGATTGATTTTAAGATTGAGTTTGGACGTTACCATGGACAGATTATTCTGGCAGACGAGGTATCACCGGATACTTGCAGACTGTGGGATAAGGAGACTCATGAAAAGCTGGATAAGGACAGATTCCGCAGGGATTTAGGCAATGTGGAGGATGCTTATCAGGAAGTTTTCAAACGTCTGGGAATCAAGTAGGAAAAAGGAGTAAACCCATGAACGACAGATATCAGAGCCCTCTCTCTGAACGGTATGCAAGCAAAGAAATGCAGTACATTTTTTCACCGGACAAAAAATTCAGAACCTGGAGAAAATTGTGGATTGCACTGGCCGAGACAGAAAAGGAACTGGGATTAAACATTACCCAGGAGCAGATTGACGAGCTGAAAGAGCATCAGGAGGACATCAATTACGACGTGGCAAAAGAGCGGGAGCGGCTGGTGCGCCATGACGTCATGTCTCATGTGTATGCGTATGGGCAGCAGTGCCAAAAGGCCAGAGGAATCATTCACTTAGGCGCTACTTCCTGCTATGTGGGAGATAACACGGACATCATTATCATGACAGAAGCTTTGAGGCTGGTGCGAAAAAAGCTGATTAACGTTATGGCGGAGCTGGCGAAGTTCGCCAAAGAGTATAAAAATCAGCCGACTTTGGCTTTTACTCATTTTCAGCCTGCCCAGCCGACTACGGTTGGCAAGAGAGCCTGTCTGTGGCTTCAGGATTTGTGTCTGGATTTAGAGGATCTGGATCATGTTCTTTCTTCTATGAAGCTTCTTGGCTCCAAGGGAACCACAGGCACTCAGGCCAGTTTCCTGGAATTGTTTGATGGAGATCATGAAAAATGCCGCAGGGCTGACAGGATGATTGCAGAGAAGATGGGATTTGACGACTGTTATCCAGTGTCTGGTCAGACCTATTCCAGAAAGATTGATACCAGAGTGGTGAATTGTTTGGCAGGTATTGCCCAGAGCGCCCACAAGTTTTCCAATGACATCCGCTTGCTTCAGCATTTAAAGGAAGTGGAAGAGCCTTTTGAGAAAAACCAGATCGGATCGTCTGCTATGGCATACAAGAGAAACCCGATGAGAAGTGAGAGAATCGCCTCGCTGTCCAACTATGTGATGGCAGATGTGATGAATCCTATGCTGGTTGCCTCTACTCAGTGGTTTGAGAGAACCTTGGATGATTCTGCCAATAAGAGGTTAAGTATTCCAGAAGGATTTCTGGCAGTGGATGGAATTTTGGATTTGTATCTGAATGTGGTAGACGGTTTAGTGGTGTATCCCAAAGTGATTGAAAAGCATTTTATGGCGGAGCTGCCCTTCATGGCTACGGAAAACATTATGATGGATGCCGTGAAAGCAGGCGGGGACCGTCAGGAGCTTCACGAGAAAATTCGACGTCTGTCTATGGAGGCTGGGCGGAATGTGAAGGAAAATGGTTTGGACAATAACTTGCTGGAACTGATTGCCCAGGACCCTGCGTTCGGCCTTACCATAGAGGAGCTTCAAAAGACGATGGAGCCTATGAAATATGTTGGAAGAGCGCCTGAACAGGTAGAGGAGTTTTTAAACGAAGTGGTGGCCCCCATTCTGGAAGAAAATAAGAATCTTTTGGGCATGAGAGCAGAGATTACAGTGTAGATATGGGAAAAAGAAAGCTGACGTTCCTTATGGATTGCCAGCTTTCTTTTTTCTTACATCATAAACTGAATCACACAAAAGCTTGCATAGATGATTAACAGAACAATTCCCTGGATTCTGGAAAGCTTCCCGCGAATCAAAGTGGGCAGGGTCAAAAATGTCATGACGAACAGCATGACCGGAATATCCAGAACGAGAGAGGCATTTTTCCCGGCAATGACGGCGCTTTCAGGAATCTGGAAGGGAGCCAGAACTACGGAAACTCCGCTAACCAATACGAGATTAAATAAATTGGCGCCTATGACATTGCCAAGAGAAAGAGCCCCATGGCCTTTCAAAAGGGAAGTAATTGCAGTCACCAGTTCTGGCAGGGAGGTGCCTAAGGCCACAAAGGTAAGGGCGATGACTGATTCTGGAACGCCAAGAGCCTGGGCGATGAGCGTTCCATTTTCCACTAACAGATTGGCCCCAAAAGCAATGAGAATCGCTCCGGCAATGAGTAGGAGAATATCTTTGTAAATAGAGGAATGACCCTGAATCGAAAGCTCCTGCACGTATTCTTCTTCAGGAGCGCTTTTCATTTGGAAAATTGTAACGCACATATAGATGACAAACATAGCCAGGAGAAGAATCCCTGTGGTTCTGCTAAAATATCCGGCTGAATAGGCAGTCGCAGAATAAAAAGCGGCTGCAAGGAAGAAAAAGCACACAGGGGATTTTAATGTATTTCGGTCTACAGGGCCCGGCTTTACGGCAATGGTGATGGCGGCAATAAGAGCCGTATTACAGATAATGGAACCAATGGCATTGCCATAGGCGATTTCTCCATGGCCGCTTAATGCGGAGGAAGCGGATACCATGACTTCTGGAAGAGTGGTACCAATAGACACTACTGTGGCTCCGATTAAAATTTCCGGAAGATGAAAGCGGTGGGCGATACCGGTTGCACCGTCTACAAACCAGTCGCCTCCTTTGATGAGGAAGAGAAGTCCTAACAGAAATAGTAAGGTTGGAATCAGCATAATCGTATCTCCTTATGAGTTTTATAAATATAGCCCGGATATCGCCGTTTAAGCGGTATCCGGGCTAAAAGACTTCATGGATAACTTAAACAGCTACTCATGAGTCTCGTAATTTAAAGTAAGCCAGACCTGGAGCGTGTTTGAAAATTCAGAAACACTCTAAAGGGCCGAGATTGTTGACTTACTGCGCACTGATATAAAACAAAAAAGCGCGTTTACTACTCCCTCACAAAACCTTTTCTACAGATTGTAACCATTTTCCCCAAATTTGTCAACGGGTAAATGGATTTTCTGATAAAATGTGTTGACTTCACATACATAACTGATTATGATAGACCTGTAGTAAGAAACACAATAAGAACGTTATGTAGTTTCAAAGTCTCTTGGCACTCAGCTGTAAAAGCAGATGCAAGAGAGATTCGAGAGTACATTATAACCAAAGGAGGATTCTGACAAATGGTAAGAGCGATTGTAGGCGCTAACTGGGGCGACGAGGGAAAAGGGAAGATTACCGATATGCTGGCAAAGGAGTCGGATATTATCATCCGTTTTCAGGGTGGCAGCAATGCGGGCCATACGATTGTGAATGATTATGGAAAATTTGCCCTTCATCTGCTTCCGTCAGGAGTATTTTACAGCCATACTACCAGTATTATTGGAAACGGCGTGGCGCTGAATATTCCGTATCTGCTTAAGGAGATTGAGTCTCTGACAGGCAAGGGAGTGCCACAGCCTAAAATTTTGGTTTCAGATCGGGCACAGATTCTGATGCCTTATCATGTTTTGTTTGACACCTATGAGGAGGAGCGTTTAGGCGGAAAATCGTTTGGCTCCACAAAATCTGGAATTGCTCCCTTTTATTCTGATAAATATGCAAAAATCGGATTTCAGGTAAGCGAGTTGTTTGATAATGACTCTCTGAAAGAGAAGGTGGAGAGGGTATGTGAATTAAAGAATGTGATGCTGGAGAATCTCTATCATAAACCACTCCTGAATCCAGAGGAACTTTATGGGACGTTGCTTCAATATAGGGATATGGTGGCTCCTTATGTCTGTGATGTGTCAGCATACCTGCATGAAGCGTTAAAAGAAGGAAAAAATGTTTTGCTGGAGGGGCAGCTGGGGTCTTTGAAAGACCCAGATCATGGAATCTATCCTATGGTGACCTCTTCCTCCACCTTGGCGGCTTATGGAGCTGTGGGCGCAGGGATTCCACCTTATGAGATTAAGAACATTACCACTGTGGTAAAGGCTTATTCCAGTGCCGTGGGAGCCGGAGCTTTCGTCAGCGAGATTTTTGGAGACGAGGCAGACGAGCTGAGACGGCGTGGAGGAGACGGCGGAGAGTTTGGAGCTACCACAGGCCGTCCAAGGCGTGTAGGCTGGTTTGATGCAGTGGCAAGTCGCTATGGATGCCGGATTCAGGGGACGACAGAGGCCGCTTTGACGGTGCTGGATGTTCTGGGATATCTGGACGAGCTTCCTGTCTGTGTGGGTTACGAGATTGACGGAGAGATTACAAAGGATTTCCCGACTACAGTGAAGCTGGAAAAGGCGAAACCGGTGTTTACGAAATTTCCTGGGTGGAAATGTCAGATCAGGGGCATAAAGAAGTATGAGGAACTGCCTAAGGAATGTCGGGATTATGTAGAGTTTATTGAGAAGGAGATCGGAGTTCCGATTACCATGGTCTCTAATGGGCCTGGGAGAGAGGATATTATTTATCGTGGTTAGGAATTGTCTGATGGAAGAAACAGGAAGCAGGGGCGAGAGCGTCTGGCTTCCTGTTTTTGTTCTATTTAAGAAAGAGGAGGCTCTGTAAAGGCGCCTTTGTCCAAATAAAGAAAGAGCACATTTTCACTTCTTCTTCCCAATTTTCAAAATCATCAAATAAGCATATGCCATCGCAGGAAGCACAATGGTACAAAACAGGGCGGCCATCAGGCAGCTTCTGGCCAGTGCGGTGTCAACAAAGGCCAGAATCAGGGCTGCCAGATACAAAAGCCCGATGAGACATAAGGCAATAATCGCTGCAATTCGTTTTTTTGTCATGAGATAGAATCCTCCGCCAGTGTTTCCCATAATTCATATAACGTAGTCAGGCGTTCTGAGATGGTCTCTTTTTCTGTATGAAGTTCCATTAACTTTCCCACATCAGAGGCAATTTGAGGCTCCATGAGAAGCTGGTCAATCTGCCCGTCTCGTTCTTCCAGTGAAGAAATTTCTTCTTCAGTCCGTTTTAACTCATTCTGCCTTTTTCTGATTTTGGCCTGTTCTTCCTTTTGGGCCTTCCAGTCCTGCTTTCCTTCAGAGGCAGTCAGTTCCTTTCCAGACTCTGATGACAAAACAGAAGAATGGGTATTCTCATTGCCATAGAGGCCGTTCATCTGCTCTCGTTTTTCCAGATAATAATCATAATTTCCAATATAATTGATAAAGGTCTCTTTTGTCAGCTCCAGAATACGGGTGGCAGTTCTGTTGATGAAATAGCGGTCATGAGAGACGTAGAGTACGGTTCCTGTATACTGATTAAGGGCGTCTTCCAAAATCTCCTTGGAGGTAATATCCAGGTGGTTGGTGGGCTCGTCCAGAATCAAAAAGTTGGAGTTTCCAAGCATCAGTTTGGCAAGGGATACACGCCCTCTTTCACCGCCGCTTAAGTCTGCCACGCGCTTGAATACATCATCTCCTGTAAAGAGAAAAGCAGCTAAAACATTGCGGATTCTGGTATTGTTGAGGGTGGGGTACGTATCCTGCAGTTCGTCAAATAAGGTTTTTTCCATATGGAGCACCTGATGCTCCTGGTCATAGTATCCGATGTGGACTTTGACTCCCAACG
This sequence comes from uncultured Hungatella sp., assembly GCA_910579515.1. Classification (GTDB taxonomy): domain Bacteria; phylum Bacillota; class Clostridia; order Lachnospirales; family Lachnospiraceae; genus UBA3402. The sequence goes on along the minus strand of CAJTUV010000023.1, from coordinate 51,226 downwards.
TAATTTCACCGGAATCTGCAGAGAGCATCTGGTTGATAATCTTTAACAGCGTGGTTTTTCCGGTTCCGTTGTTGCCGATAATGGCTACTCGCTCGCCTCTTTGAATGTCAATATCCACATGAGAAAACAGATGATTGTTTCCAAAGGACTTGCTTAAATTTCGGACTGTGAGGACGTCGTTTCCGCTGATGATGCCAGGCTCTAATTGAAGCTTCATCTCGTCGTTTACTTCTGTGGGCTTTTCTAATACATCAATTTTGGCCAGCATCTTTTCCCGGCTTTCCGCACGCTTAATGGATTTCTCCCGATTAAAGGATTTTAACTTGGCGATCACTTCCTGCTGATGGCGGATTTCCTGCTGCTGGTTTAAGTATGCTTTCATTTGGGCCTCCCGAAGCATAGCCCGTTTTTCGCTATAGGCAGAGTAGTTTCCATGAAAGATGGAACCAGTCCCATTGTCCAGCTCCACGATTTTCGTTGCTACCCTGTCTAAAAAGTAACGGTCATGAGCCACAATGATGACAGCGCCTTTATAATTCATTAGGTAGGTTTCCAGCCAGGCAATGGATTCCATATCCAGGTGGTTGGTGGGCTCGTCTAAAAGAATTAAATCCGGTTTGGACAGCAGCAATTTACCCAGAGATACCCGGGTTTTCTGGCCTCCTGACAGGGTAGAGATTTCTTTGGAAAATTCCTCTTCTAAAAAGCCAAGGCCCTTTAATACCCCGGTGATTTCGCTTTCACAGCTATAGCCTCCCTCTAGTTCAAACTGGTGATTCAGACGGGTATAAGTTTCTAACATCCCTTCCAACTCTGCGCCTTTGGCATGTTTCATTTCGTTTTCCAGGCTGCGTATTCGCTTTTCCATTTCAAGAATTGGGCGTTTCACTTCCAAAAGCTCATCATAAATCGTTTTATGGCTGGTCAGATCCTGATGCTGGGCCAGATAGCCCAGGGTCTTTCCTTTGGACAAAACTGCATCCCCCTGGTCTGGGGACAGTTCTCCCACAATAATCCGAAGGAGAGTAGTTTTTCCGGCGCCGTTGATGCCTACAATGGCAGCCTTTTCAAAATCTTCTATATGAAAGGAAATATCGTTTAAAATAACATCAGTTCCAAAAGCTTTGCTGATGTGATTACAGGATAAAATCATAATGCCTCCTATGTCTCTTGTTGATAGAGGATGTTTTGGGCAAAAAGCTTCAACATCACAGATAAGTGTAGTATAATATAGATTTCGAAAAGTTTCAATCAAGGAATGTGTTTGACATCGTTTTCTCAAACAAGTATAATAGAAGGAAATAGTTAAAAACGTGTTATAAAAAAGAGGAGAGGAATCGTTAAGTGGAACGCAAGGAAATATCAAAGGCTGTAGTTACACGCCTCCCCAGGTACTACCGTTATTTGGGAGAATTGATTGAGGAAGGGGTGGAACGGATCTCATCCAATGAGCTGAGTGCCAGGATGAAGGTGACTGCCTCCCAGATTCGCCAGGATTTAAACAATTTCGGTGGTTTTGGACAACAGGGATATGGGTATAACGTCAGGTCTTTGTATACAGAGATAGCTAAAATTTTAGGAATTGACCGTCAACACAATTTGGTTATTATTGGAGCCGGAAATTTGGGTCAGGCCATTGCCAATTATGCGAACTTTGAACGACGTGGTTTTATTATTAAAGGGATGTTTGATATTAATCCCAGACTGATTGGCCTGGTGGTGAGAGGAATTGAGATTCGCGGTGTGGAGGAACTGGAAAAGTTTATTGTGGACAATGAGGTGCAGATTGCTGCATTGACCATTCCAAAGACTAAGGCGCCGGAGATTGCACAGCGTCTGGTGAATGCGGGAGTGAAGGCGATTTGGAACTTTGCGCATATTGATCTGGTGGTGCCAGAGGATGTGGTAGTGGAAAATGTACATTTGTCAGAAAGTCTTATGCGCTTGTCCTATCGGGTGTGCAGTATGCAGGAGCAGCAGGAGGAAAAGGAGCGGGAAGAAAGGCTGGAGGAGAGAAAGAAGCCGTTATGATTGTGGGAGTCGGGACTGACCTTGTTGAAATAACTCGTGTAAAGAGGGCTTGTGAGCGACAGGGATTTGTATCAAGGATTTATACCAAAGAGGAATGCCGGCAGGCTGGGGGAAATGTTTCCAGACTTGCTGGCAATTTTGCGGTGAAAGAGGCGGTGGCCAAATCGTTTGGAACCGGCTTTCGGGGTTTTTGGCCAGGGGATATTGAGGTGCTGAGAGACGAATTGGGAAAGCCATATGTGATTTTACATGGGGAGGCAGAGAGAATCGGAAAAGAATTGAGGATCTCCAGGATTCATGTGTCCATTTCTAACACGAAGGAATACGCGGTTGCCTATGTGACGGCTGAGACAGAATTTTAAACCAGCCCAGAGGGGATGGAGGAAGGGAAAACTATGCGATACCTTGTGACAGGCAGACAAATGAAGGCTATTGATCAGTATACCATTCAGACAGTGGGGATTCCTTCTGTGGTGCTTATGGAGAGGGCGGCTGCGGCTGTGGCAGATGTTGTGGAAGCGGAGAAAAAGGCGCTGGATTCGTGTAATATCTGGGCTGTATGCGGCACAGGCAATAATGGAGCCGACGGAGTTGCCGCAGCCAGAATTTTGCACAACAAAGGTTACCAGGTGACTGTGATTTTGGCAGGAGATCAGGAGAAGGGAACCGAAGAATTTTACCTTCAGAAACGAATTGCACAAAATCTGGAGATGCAGTTGGTAGAGTGGAAGGATTTTCTTCCTGGGCGGTGTGATATCTTGCTGGATGCCGTCTTTGGCGTGGGGCTCTCCAGAGAGGTGGAAGGGGAATACAGAGAAGTCCTGGAAATGATGAATCAGGCCAATGCCAGAAAAGTGGTGGCTGTGGATATGCCTTCTGGAATTAACAGTGACAATGGCCAGGTAATGGGCTGCGCTGTCTGCGCGGATGTGACAGTTACCTTTGGATATGAAAAGATGGGAAGTGTTCTTTACCCAGGACGCGCATACTGCAAGAAGGTTATCATCAGTGATATCGGTTTCCCGCCGCAAAGCAGGAGGGCGGCGGGGGTTGCCGCTTATACTTATGGCCCAGAGGATTTAAAAAGGATTCCAGAGAGGAGCGCGTATGGCAATAAGGGAACCTTTGGAAAGGTGCTGGTGGCAGCAGGCTCTCCGGGAATGGCAGGAGCCGCCTATCTTTGTGCTAAGTCCGCTTATGGGATGGGCGCGGGGCTGGTGAAGATTATGACAGCAGAGGAAAACCGGCAGAGTTTGCAGCAGCTTTTGCCAGAGGCGATAGTAAGTTCTTATTCCAATTTATCAGAAACAGAGCTTTCTAAAAGGGTGGAAGAAGAGTGCGCCTGGGCGGATGTGATTGTGCTGGGCCCCGGAATCGGCCAAAGCGAGACTGCCTGCCTTCTGGTGAGGGAATTTTTGATGAATGCCTATGTTCCGATTGTGCTGGATGCAGACGGGCTCAATGTGATTGCCGCTCATTCAGAGCTGGCTCAATATTTTACAGAGAATATTATTATCACTCCTCATTTGGGGGAGATGTCCAGGCTTACCAGACAGCCGGTCAGTGAGATTCAAAAGAAATTGGTGGAGACGGCTTCCGGCTACAGCGCCATGTATGGAATCCAGTGTGTGTTAAAGGATGCGGCAACGGTAGTTGCAGGAAGGGATAATCAGTGTTACGTCAATTCCAGCGGAAACAGCGCTATGGCGAAAGGCGGTTCTGGAGACGTGCTGTCAGGAGTGGTGGCAGGACTTCTGGCTCTGGGGCTGGACCCATGGGAGGCGGCTGTTTTAGGGGTTTATCTTCACGGAACGGCAGGAGACAGGGTCAGGGAAAAGAAGGGACCGCACGGCCTTTTGGCTGGGGAGCTGGCAGAGGAGATAGGATATTTAAGTAAGGAAGGATGAAACCAGGATTGATGGACAGAGAAAAGATGATTCCAGATCAAAGGGTTTACGCCACTGTGGATTTGGATGCCGTGGTCTCCAATATGAAAGCTATGAAAGCGAATCTGACAAAAGGGACCAAGATGATGGGAGTGGTGAAGGCAGACGGCTATGGTCATGGGGCCGTTTTTGTGGCTCATGCCATTGAACCCTATGTGGAATTTTATGGAGTGGCGACAGCGGAGGAAGGGTTTGTATTAAGGAGGCATGGAATCACAAAGCCCATCTTAATTTTAGGGGTGGTTCATGAACGCTTCTATCAGGCCCTTATAAAAGAGGAAATCAGGATTCCAATTTTTACCTGGCAGCAGGCAGAAATTTTGTCAAAAAAGGCTGTTTCTATGGGAAAACAGGGGATTGTACATCTGGTTTTAGACACTGGCATGAGCCGGATTGGCGGGAAAGCGGACCAGGAAACCAGAGATTTATTCCTGCAAATCAGCCGCCTGCCAGGGATTGTTGTGGAAGGGCTGTTTACCCATTTTGCCAGAGCAGACGAGGCTGATAAGGAGTCTGTGTCAGAGCAGATTAAGGTTTATGGACAGTTTGTGCAGATGCTAAAGGAGAAAGGTCTGTCCATTCCTGTAAAACACTGTTCCAACAGTGCGGGAATCATAGACCTGCCAGAGGCTAACTGGGATATGGTACGGGCGGGAATTTCCATCTATGGTTTGTATCCTTCCGACCAAGTAAAGCAAAGCCAGGTGGCATTGACGCCGGCCATGGAATTGAACAGTTTTATTACCTATGTGAAAAGAATCGAGGAGGGAACCCCTGTCAGTTACGGCGGAACCTTTGTCGCCCCAAAGCCTATGACTGTGGCTACGGTCTCGGTTGGATATGGAGATGGGTATCCAAGAAATTTATCTGGCAAAGGGCGGGTGCTCATTCACGGAGAGAGCGCAAGGATTTTGGGAAGAGTCTGCATGGACCAGATTGTAGTAGATGTGACACATATTCCAGAGGCAAAGGAATGGGATCAGGTTACTTTACTTGGACGTCAGAATGGGGAGCAGATTCTGGCAGAGGAACTGGCAAAATCTAGCGGCGGTTTTCACTATGAGATTGTCTGCAATATCGGGAAGCGGGTTCCCAGAGTGTATCGAAAGGATGGAAACGTGGTGGGAACCATGTATTTTGAAGCTGTAATTTCTCATGTCTGAAATGGAAACAGAAGGTCCGTCACAGTCATAAACTATAGTAGAACCACAGAGATGTCAGTGAATACACAGGCAGAAAATGGTCAATACTACTTGTAAAAATATGATTGACGGAGTGTGAGAATGTGATAATCAGACGCGGAGATATTTATTATGCAGATTTAAGGCCGGTGGTTGGCTCTGAGCAGGGAGGCGTCCGTCCGGTGTTGATTATACAAAATGATATTGGAAATAAGCACAGCCCAACCGTTATCTGCGCTGCCATTACTTCCAAAATGAATAAGGCAAAGCTGCCTACTCATGTGGAGCTGGACACAAGAAGATGTGACATGATTAAAGATTCCGTGATTTTGCTGGAACAGCTTCGGACCATAGATAAACAAAGGCTTAAAGAAAAGGTCTGCCACATTGATGAAGAACTGTTAAAAAGGGTGGATTGTGCATTGAAGGTCAGTTTGGAACTGCCTACATAGTCTGCTCTTGATGAAAATAAAAACAAAAGAAGGAGCGAAAAGAAAATTTCATGGACGATGGGTATTCGCCTCTCAGTATTGTACTGTTTTTGATGTTTATTTTACTGGAGGCAGGGTTTTATGCTTTTGGAGCTGCAGTTCAGAATATGAATCAGGGAAATCTGGAGCAGGAGAAGGAGAATGGCAACAAAAAGGCTCAAAAACTGCTTTGGATTGCCAATCAGCCAGCTGGATTTATTAATTCCATTCAAATCATGACCAATGCAAACGCCATGGTCATAGGCGCTTATATTTTAGGAAGATGGAGCAAAAGGCTGGAGGCGCTCCTCAAAAATCCCGGCATGAAGGACTCGTGGATTCATGTGGTCAGTCTGGCTGTCATGGGGATTGTGGCCCTGGTGCTTTTGATCAGCTTTGGAGTGGTGATTCCCAAATATTGCGCGGCGAAAAAACCAGAGAAGTGGGGATATGCCCTTCTCCCCTTTATTTTAGCAGTCCTTGTCCCCCTTAAGCCTTTTATCTTGGCAGTGACAGGAATCTCCTTTGTGGTTTTGAAGGTCTTTGGAATTGATATGAATGCCAGTGGGGAAAATGTGACAGAAGAAGAGATTATGTCTATGGTAAATGAGGGACATGAGCAGGGGGTATTAGAGGCCAGGGAAGCTCAGATGATCACAAATATCTTTGAGCTGGATAATAAAAAGGCCGGCGACATCATGACCCATAGAACCAATCTGGTGATGATTGATGGGGAAACGTCTTTAAAAGACGCCCTCGGTTTCATTCTCACAGAGGGAAAAAATTCCCGCTATCCGGTTTATGAACAGGATATGGATGACATTGTGGGAATTTTACATATGAAAGATGCTATGATTTATGCGGAGCGGGAAGGGCGTACCCAGCTTCCCATTACCAAAATTCCAGGACTTTTAAGGGAAGCGCACTTTATTCCAGAGAGCAGAAATATTGACTCTCTGTTTCGGGAGATGCAGTCCCAAAAGACCCATATTGAAGTGGTAGTGGACGAGTATGGACAGATTGCGGGTATCGTCACCATGGAGGATATTTTAGAGGAGATTGTGGGAAATATTTTGGATGAATACGATTCGGAAGAGGAATATATTGTGTCTTCGGAAGACGGATTTCTTCTTGATGGCCTGACGCCTATCAGTCAGGTGGAAGAGGCTCTTGGAATCGAGTTTGTTCAGGAGGATCACGGCAGTTTTGATACCTTAAATGGATTTTTAATTTTTATTCTGGATAGGATCCCTCAGGAAGGAGAGGAGCTAGAGCTCACTTATGGAGGGTATCAGTTTCAGATCTTGAATGTGGAAAATAAGGCCATTCGGCTGGTAAGAGCTGTAAAACTTTTAGAAGAAGAGGAAGAAGTACAAGGAGGAGAAGAAACATGAAACATGTGGCAATGAACCCGTATTTACCTTTGTATGAATATATTCCAGATGGGGAGCCCCGTATTTTTGGAGACAGGCTGTATGTGTATGGCTCCCATGACTATGCAGGCGGAGCGTTAGGCTTCTGTCCAGGGGATTATATGGTGTGGAGCGCTCCGCTTTCAGACCTTGGAGACTGGAGATGCGACGGGGTGGGATACCCGCGAAGCAGCTGCCCAGAACCTTTGAAGGAAAACGACGCCATGGCAGCGCCAGACGTGGTTCAGGGGGTGGACGGCCGTTATTATCTCTATTACAACGCTAATGAGAATCACTGCCATATCGGGGTCAGCGAGAGGCCGGAGGGACCGTTTCTTCCTTACGGAGATGTGTGCAGAGAGGACGGTACTCCCTACACAGACTATAAAATGTTTGATCCGGGAGTTCTTGTGGAAAATGGAAAGGCATATCTTTTCATAGGCTTTTGTATGCCTGGCCCTGTGCCGGAGCGGTTTAAAAAGGCTGGAGCTAAGTTTCCTCAGTACAGTCTTGGATTTGAGCTGGCTTCTGATATGAAAACCATTGTGAAAGGGCCGGTAAACGTGATTCCGGGCGGTAATGTGACAGAGGGCACAGGTTTTGAGGGCCATGGTTTTTATGAAGCTTCCAGTCCCAGAAAAATTAACGATAGCTATGTGATGGTTTATTCCAGTGAATTAAGTCATGAAATGGTATACGCCATTGCGGACGAGCCTTTAGGGCCTTATACATATAAAGGGACTTTGGTTTCCTGCGCAGATTTTGGATACAAGGGAAATACTGTGCCAGTTATGCCTTATGGAAACGTTCATGGAGGCATGGTGCAGTTGAATGGGGACTGGTATATTTTTTATCACCGTCATACATCCGGTCAGGAGGCCAGCCGCCAGGGATGCGCGGAGAAGCTTCCGATTCTTAAAGACGGGTGGTTTGGCCAGGCGGAGATCACAAGCTGTGGTTTGAACAACGGACCTCTTTTAGCTGAGGGCAGTTACAATGCCTGTTATTGCTGTCATTTGACTTCGCCTCAGATACCGGATAAAAGACTGACTACCAGAGAGTGCAGACGGGAAACGGAGCCTCATATTTATGAAGAGGCAGTCGGGATGAAGGAAACAGAGTATCTTCATTATCTTGCCCAAATAGGGACGGATACAGTTGTAGGGTATAAATATTTTTCCTTTGATAAGCCGGTTCTGGTATGGGTTCGTCTTCGCGGTATGGCGGACGGAATGGTTTCTGTATGCGTGGACAAGCCGGATGGCGAGGAGCTTGATGGAAAAGAGTTTTATCTTGAGGGGGATTGGAAAGAGGTCTGCCTTGACATTTCCAAAGTGTCTGGCGTACACGCTCTTTATTTTAGATTTCAGACCACAGGCCCCATTCAGTTTGAGAATCTGAGATTTGAATAAGGAGAGTGAGAATGAACAGACAGGTACGAATACGCTTTGTGTGGATGTTAGCGGCGATTTTGGGTTTGGGAACCGCGATCTCTATTTTGTTTATCGCAGATATGGGAACCGACCCATTGACTACCATGATTCGGGGGTTTACCATGATTACCCCTCTTTCTTATGGGAACTGCCAGCTTTTATTTAATATTCTTTTGATTGTTCTTGCGGTTTTCTTTCGCCGTGATTTAATCGGAGCAGGTACGATTGCCAATATGGTTTTGGTAGGATATGTGGCGGAATATTTGGAAATTGTCTGGAGAAGCCTTCCTTTTATTGGAGATGCGCCGGGGATGGGGATTCGAATTTTTATGCTTTTGATAGGAGTGGTTCTTTTTATTTCCACCGCGGCGATCTATATGACTGCGGAGCTTGGGGTGTCGCCTTATGATGCTTTGCCGATTATTATATCAGAGAAGGTTCCGTTTTCCTTTCGGACAGTACGGATTACGGTAGATGTGTGTGCAGTCTGCATTGGATGGCTTTGTGGAAATACGCCTGGAATTTTGACTGTACTGGTGGTGCTAAGCCTGGGGCCGGTGATTACATGGTTTGGGAAACATGTGGCGGTGAAGCTGTTCGGGAAGGTGACGTCGTTTGTGTAAAGGGAGTGCAAATCAGATTTTTCAGAAGGAAGGAACAACGTTATGCGTAATGAAAAGCTTAGAAAATTAAGCTGTATGGTTCTTGCAGTTGGTACTTTATTAGGACTGGCGGGGTGCGGCGCTATGTCATCCAAGTCGTTTCAGAAAGAAGAAATAATCGCCTCTAATGTTGATGATACTGCAAAAGAATACGATATAGAAGGACAGAATGAGGATATGGAAAAATTCGAGACAGAGGGACACAATGATGGAACGGAATCTAAAGATAATGGGGGAGAGCGTATTGGTTTGGGTGAAGCAGAGATAGTAAACGCCGCTAAATTTGGTAATCCAAAAGAAGTGCTGGATAATATTATCATTACATCAAATGTTGAAGTTAAAAAAACAGAGGAAGATGAAGTACAAATTGAATTTGAATTAGAGAATGTCGGGCTCTGCACGTTTGCTGCTAGTAAAGGAGAAGAATTTGTTCTGCCGAATGAAGTTTTTGTGGATTCCACCAAAATTGAATGGACGGCACCAACTGCAAATGGGAAATATATTTTTCCTTATATGAGAGTAAATGAAACTGGAGATCTGTTTATGATAGACTGGGCATATAATGGATATTGCTTTGCTATTTATGGAAAGTCACCACAGAATATAGATGATAGGGATATGGCTGGAAAGATTGCGTTAGCAATTATATCCAATTTGGAGGAAGCGGAATAATTGTGTAATTAGGTTTCTTAGAGATTATGGTTGGGGCCGTTGCAAAATAGATAAATAATCATCTATGGAGCGACGGCTCCATTTTTGTACAAAAACAGAAAAGGGACTCCGAAGAGTCCGCAATCCATGGTATAATAAGATATGCCAAGTAAATTAATGTACTAAAAAATTATACCGAATTTGGTGAACCATATCAACTGGTTTTGCTATTAAATTTGGAAGGTCTGATCACTGATGATTCAAGCCCGGTTCCGCGCAGGGTTCCTTTCTGCAGCCTGCCAAGACCCGCCGTCTGGGAAATGAAGGGGAATTATCAAAAGAAACTGTATTCATTGATGGGGCCAAGCTGGAAGCTGCTGCCAATAAATACTCAAATGATATAAAAGACGATAATTGGAAACTGTTAAAAGAGATATTGTAAGCATTGAGGAGAAAAATATGGATACTCAAGAAAATGATAAAAAGGTTTTAATCTACTTTTATTATCTTGCTATTACAAGACAAAAAGAGGCATCGGACACATCTTTGTATTAGATTAGCACAGGGGCACGGCTGATAACAACAATTCCGTGGGGACACAATCAGCATATTATTTTTAAATGTAAAGATATGCGTGAAGCTGTTTTTTATGCACAATATACTTTGGAAAATAATTGGAGCCGAGATGTATTGAAACATCAGATTGAAAGCGGATTATATGAGCGTAAGAGAAAAGCCATTACGAATTTTAAGGATAAGCTTCCTGCCAATGCTTCAGATTTAGCAATACAGACACTAAAAGATCCATATAGTTTCGATTTTTTAACGACGCGCTCTTTTTTCTGTAAAAAGCATTGATAAATACGTATAATAGGAGCATAATTAGAATTGCAAGGAGGGAACGGAATGAAAACAAAAGAACTAATCAAGATATTAGAAAGCAACGGTTGGAGGTTCAAGCGGCACGGCACAAACTATGATGTTTATACAAAATGCACAGAGCGTTCCAAGGCATAAAGAGATAAAAGAAAACCTTGCAAAGTTAATTATCAAAAGGCGTGGGCTGAAGTAAGCCCGCAAGAATTTAGGAGGTGTTTTGTGTAAATATAGGGGATAGAAAGGAAGTAGTCTTGTGAAAAAAGAATTAGTATGGGGCACCGCTCTTGATGATAGGGATATGTTGCCTTATAAGGTTCCTCCCCAAAAGGACAGTGGGAATCAGAACAGTCAGAGGAATGCACCGAAGAAAAGTGGAACTGGGAAGAAAAAATAATTGTCATGTAGAGAGGGCGGTAGAAATACTGCTCTTTTTATTTCCCATAGCATTTCCTGTCAGAATATGGTATGTTGTAGATATTGGGAAAGGTGGGAAGATTGTGAAAATCAACAATGAATGTATCAGAGATATTTTATTTATGATTGAGAAAAAGCTTTATTTCAGATGTTATGGACAAGATCCTGCCTCAGAGCGAGGACTGGCAGAACCATCCGCTTTCAGAGGTATATCCTGTGCTGTACATCGATGCGATCCACTATTCCGGCTGGGATGAGGGCGTCATACGCAAGGAGAGGGAAGTATCCGAACTCTATGAGGAGCTGGAAACAGAACTGGGATGCCATCTCCCCGATCTTCAAGTTCTCTGCTGTAGTGAGGAAGGTTATCCTGCTCTGCGTCCGTTCCGACTATCGGTAGATTTTGCGGTGGCTCTGCCCCCGCGCCCCCGGCCTCTCCCAAAGAACAGAAAGGAATGTTACGCAATAGGACTTGAAAAGGCTTGATTTTTAAGGCATTTCAGATACGAAAACCCACAGGGTAAGGTTTTACTTACTACCTACCCGTAAAAACGGCTTCTAAACGTCCACAGGCGCGTTTTGCGCCCCCTTTTCCAGTCCCGTTTCCCGCCGCACTAATAAGGGCTTGTGTCAATAACTTAAAAAAGCACTTGACAAAACGCTCCATGGGTTCATGAGAATGATATTGCTGAATATATGGATACATATGCCCATTCAGCTATGATAAGAATATCCGACACACCCATTGTTAACTGGTTGTCTGGAAAATTGCGCAAAGCTATCAAGAATATTTTCACCGTACCAGCTAAGACTAGGCCAAGCCTGAACTTTATGTGATTTTTACAGGAAACAGGGGGAGGAAACCCGATAAAATATCTTTGTGTAAAGAATTTTTGAGGGCGCGCAGGAAATCTCGACAGACCTTCCCCTTTGACGCAAAAAAATCGCCACCCTTAAAAGTGGCGATTTAAAAAACTTTTCTTACCCCTTCACTCCACCGCCAGTAACACCAGCGATAATCTTTTCCGACAAGAAGATATACAGAATAAAAGTAGGTAAAAATACAATTACTACAGCAGCAAACATGCCTGCCCAGTCGCCGGTGTATTTCATAGAATTAATCATGGAATACAATCCTACTGCGATGGGGCGCAGTTTGTCAGAGTTGGCGAAGATCAGGGAAATGAAATATTCATTCCAGATATTGATGAAGTTAAAAATCGTTACAGTGATAATTCCTGGCTGGGCCATTGGAAGCATGATAAGCCAGAAGGTTTTTGTAGGGGGGCATCCGTCGATAGCAGCAGCCTCCTCAAACGCTCTTGACAGGTTACCAAAGAAAGTCATGAGGAAGATGGTGGTATAGGGCACATTGATGCCAATATACAAAAAGATCAGAAGGAGAGCGTTGCTCATCACGTGGTTTAAAATCCCCATGTTTGCCACGATGCCAAAGAGCGGAAGCACGATCATAACCACTGGAACACCCATAGCAGACACAAATCCAGTCTGAATCAGCTTATTTCCCGGGAAAATAAAGCGGGAGAGAACGTAAGCTGCAGGAGCGCAGATGACAATGAGTAGAACACAGGAAATCACAGAATAGATCAGGGAGTTCCTGAAGATGCCTGCAACGTCCGAGTTGACCCACGCTTTTACATAGTTTTCAAAATGAAGCCCTGACGCTAAAAGTTTGTTGGAAAAAATCTCCTTGGTAGTGGAAAAGCTGGCAAGGAGCACCCAGCCTAAAAGGATAAAGGTGAAGGAAATCCACAGAAGCAGAATCAGATATCCTGGGGCGAGACGCAGTTCTTTTTTCCAATTAATTGATTCGCGGTATTTTTTATTTTTCGCCATAATCTTCTCCTCCTTTTAGAATTCCAAATCATCATCTTTTAACAGATGGTTACACACCCAGAAAATTGTCACCACACAGATGCTAAGGAGCACGCCAATGGCGGCGCCAAGGCCGGAGTTTCTTTCTGTGATGCTGTTTCCTGCACCGAAAATCTGCATATACATATAAACCATAGGAGTGATGGTCTGAGTATCCGCTGTAACCGTGGAAAACAGCTGAGACCATACAAAGAAGCCTACGCTGGTAACGCTCCACATGGTAATGTTCGTCCTGAAAACACCCTTTAGCAATGGAAGAGTAATATAACGAAATTGGTTGAATTTGTTGGCGCCATCCAAGGTGGCGGCTTCAAAATATTCGGAGCCGATGCGCTCAATGCCGCTGGCAAAAATGAGCATATGATAGCCCACCATACCAAAACAGTAGGCCAGTAAAAGAGCAGCGAATTTGTGGTCATTGTCCAGCCATTGAATCTTGGCTAAAGAGGTAAGACCCAGATTGGTAAATACGGTTTTTAAAAGTCCGAATTTTGGACTGTAAACATATTGCAGCCACATAGTAGCCAGAGCGACAGCACTGACAATGTTGGGAAGATAGATAACTGCACGGAAAAAACTTTTAAAACGGATTCCGCTGGTAATGATGACGGCAAACAGCAGTGCCAGGGACATGACAATAAGGCCGCCAATAAACCAGATTCGAAACAGATTCCACATGGAGATGCGGAACAGACTAGTATTGGCCAGTTTGATAAAATTTGACAGGCCGGTAAACTGCCATTTGGACACTGGGTCTGTGATTCCATCAATCTTAAAAAAGCTCATGATAATGGTACGGACGATGGGATACAAGAAAATAATGGAAAACATCAGTACTGCTGGAGCCAAAAACAGTACAATCATGCCTTTGTTGCGTTTCATCCCGTTTTCCCCCTTTCACTAAATTAGAGAAAATAAAAGGCGGCAGCTTTTCCCTGCCGCCTTTTTGTTATTGACTAATTACCAGCCTTTTTTAAGGCATCCACAAAGCCTTGTGCATCGATGCTGCCTCCGCAGAGCTTTAAAAAGTTCTCTTTGATAATAGGAGTCATATCTGCATTTGCCTCAGCGCCTGCTGCCCATGGATAACGAATAGCCATGCTGTCCATAACCGGTTTTACGCAGGCAATCAGTTCTGGCCACTCAGTGTTGTTGGAATCAGCAGGAATACCGATAGACATCTCAGAAAGCATCTTGTCAAATTCACCCTGAGTAATGTAGCAGATTAACTTAAATGCGTTTTCTGCATTCTGAGAATCCTTGTTAATTGCCAATACCTGAGCGCCGTAGTTTGCAGCATCCACTCCGTCTGTTCCGCCGTCTAATGCAGGATAGCTAAAGCAGCCCCATACAAAGTCGTCGCCCGCCATATCCTTTACTTCGTTTGGAAGCCAGGATCCGTTTAAGTACATAGCAGCTGTTCCCATAGCCAGTTCCTGATTCTGTCCGGCCGGCCATACGTTGGAAGCAATCGTCTCAGAGAAATAGCCCTTGCTTGCAAAATCTGCGTAAGCTTCTGCGGTAGCCAGTACAGAAGGATCATCCCACTGGCCGCCTTTTACGATTTCCTCGGTCTTAGGCTCGCCGACCAGTCTGGACATATGATAACCGAACATACAGGTGATGTAAGCATCGTCGCAGGTGATAGGAGTGTAGCCAGCCTCTTTAATCTTTGCACAGGCTGCATCCAGCTCCGCCCAGGTTGTTGGTACGCTGGTGAGGCCTACTTCATCAAAAATGGCCTGATTGTAGAAGAATGCGAATACGTTTGGCTGATAAGGGATGGACTTTAAGGTTCCGCCGCCTACGTCACGACAGGCAGCAATCAAGCCTGCGTTAGCAGTAGCCTCATAGTTGGCAGATTTAGCCAAGTCTTCCAGATCCATCAGATACTGACCCCAGGTAGTGTTTACACGGTCAATGTCCTCATCAAACATGTCAATGTTGGTCCCAGCATCAAGAGCTGGCTGAAGGCCCTCGCGGATACCGGTACGGCCCTTAAACTGAAGATCTACTGTGATCCCTGTGTCTTTTGTAAACTGATCAACCGCTGCCTGAATCGCCTGTCCCTGTGGCTCTGTAGCCTCCCACATGGACCAGTATACCAGGCTGCCGCCCTCGCCGCCTGCCGGCTCTTTGGCTTCATCGGAGTTGTTCTCTGCTGCCGCTTTCGTGGTTTCTGCCGGAGCCGCCGTTGTGCTTGTAGACTCCTGTCCACCGCCGCCGCATGCGGTCAGTGAAACTGCCAGAGCAGAGGTCAGAATCAGTGACATAACTTTTTTCTTCATAAAAATATCCTCCTTATATTTTGCTGCTTAACTGTGTTTCTCATAGACCTAGTATAGTAAAAATGCACAGAAAAATATTTGCACAATCAACCCGTATATTTGTACATTAGGATATTTCTGGTGAATTTGCATAGATATAACGATTTAAAATATGAAGTTGTTGCCGATTTTGACAAGCCTTTTTCTACATCTGCCTCCAGAGAATCTGGCTTCCTTCCAGGCAAATATGACTAGAATTTCCTTCCCCGTCATAGACAACCGTATTCTGAGCCTCGCTGGAATTATTGACAATCGCATATTTTTTTGTCTCAGGATAGGCGTGGACTTCGCACAGAGGATTGTCTGCAAACCAGCGCTTCATCTGTGTTTCTTTACCTGCGCTGTAGTACAGGCTGCGAAGGAGAAGCCGGGTATTCTCATAACTATACGGGAGGCCGGCCAGGTACACGCCTCTGCCTTTCCCATAAGGATGGGCGCTGATATGAATTTCTCCATTTGAAAATTCGATAATTTCGGTGTCCTGTGACAGTGCGTAGATATTTCCCATGCTTTCCCCGAAATCAAAGGATCTATGACGGTCCTCCTTCAGAAAATGATGGTCCATTTCCTTTGTAAAATATTTATCTGTGGAGAGAGAAAATCCCAGCTCTTTGTCAATACCTAATATGTCAGAAAGCTGGAAGAAACGGCCGCCAGAATGAACCGCCGACGGTTCTCCGATTCCCACAAAGCCGCCGCCGCGGTATACAAACTGGCGGATTGCGCTTACAAGATTGCTGTCCAGCCATTCTTCACCGCCGGAAAATGCGCTGCCTGCCGCGCCTGCGTTGACGATCACGTCAATATCCTCTGGAATCCCGCCTTTTCGGATATCTTCAAAGCTTAAAAATATCACGTCCACACTGGCTCCGCTTAAAGACTCCAATATTCCAAAATAGGAGTAAGTCTGTTTGTACCAGAGCGCATGAGCTACCATAAAAGCCTGCCAGGAGCGAAGCTTTCCCCAGCAGTTTAAAATCGCCACCTTCAGACCGCAGTAGGGGCGGCTTCCAGCAATGCTGTCATAGATCTCCCGAAATTCGTCTGCCACCTTCTCGATGTAATCCACAAATTCAGGAAATTTGTAAGCCAGGCTTAAATAGCCGCCATAGCCGATCCGGTCAACCGGCTTGCGCATCAGGGCCCTTCTGGCTCCCAGCCAGTTTTCTCTGGCCTCTATGCAGGGATCATTCCCCTCGTAGAAGGTGTCTGGAAAAAAGTAGGGAAGAAATCTTCCTTCCGTGTACTTTACCCCGGGAATATCGGAGATGAGACGGAGTGTTGCTCCGCCGCCTACGCTTCCCACCACGGCGTCCAGCCCGATTTCTGGGAAATAGGGTCCGTATGGCTCAGTTCCAATCCAGTTGTCTCCCAAAAACATCATGGCCTCCCGGCCTTCCTCATGGACCAGATCCACCAGCTCTTTTGCCTTTCTTGCCACAAAGCGCTGGATAAAGTCCATATAATCCAGATACTGTTTGGAGGGAACGCGAAAAGTAGAGTGATAGTAGCCGTTGTCCACAATATCCTCTGGGCGTAAAGCATAGCCGTATTCTTCCTCAAATTCCTCCAAAGCCTTTACGGATACGGTGGCTCCATAACCGAACCAGTCCACAAATTTTTCTTTTGCATTCTGGTTAAACACCAAGGTGAAATGGTAAAAGAAGGTGGTAAACCGGACTACGTCGGTCCTGGGATTTTCCTTCAGCCATTGAATCAGGTAGTCTTTGGCAAACTGGCCTGAGGCTGGCTGGCGCACGTCAAAGGGAATCTCATGAGGTTTCTCTCCCCAGTTGTTGGTAATGTGGTTGTACATCTGGGTAGGGTCCCAAAGTGCGAATACCAGGAAGGAAACCGTATACTCGTGGAAGGGAGAGGCGTTTTTTATGGTGACCGTGTGAGAGGTTTCATCAATGTCCCAATCTTTGACCGCTACGATTTCTCCTGACGTACGGTCTATCACTTCCCACCACTTTTTGCAGTCATGAACATAGTCTGGCATTACCTGCTGCTCAAAGTATCCTTCCATAAAGGGAATGTCTACCGTTTCTTCCACAGCCGTGACCCTTCGGCTCATGAGGTACATCTGCTGACATTCTTCCATATGTTTTCTGGCAAATTCATTGTGGCCTCTTGCCACAAAATAAGTGGTATAAATCTTTGCATCCAGCGCCTTTATGTCTTCTGGAAGCTTGGTTCCGTCACTGTCTCTTAAAGCGTCGGCCCCCCAGCGTGCCATCATTTCTTTCGTTTCATTCAGAAAATTTCCTTCGCTTGGGAGGGTTACCCTTCCGGTGGTTTTTGGCATATGTGTTCTCCCTTCGTTAAAGTTGGCCTCCTTGAAGTCTTAAGCAAAATATGGTATAGTTCTTTCCATATAGAAAACAAGGAGGACCGGCCGTTATGGCGTATAAGGTTTTGCATCTGCGGACTCCTCTGTCTGTACGCAGCATTATTTCGATTCATTATTTTGATTATATGAGCGATTTTACGTTTCCTGGAGAGAGCCATGATTTTTGGGAATTGCTCTGTGTGGATAAAGGTGAAATCGAGGCGGTGGCAGGAGAGAAGCGTTATTCTCTAAAAAAGGGGAGTATTATTTTCCATCAACCCAATGAATTTCACAATGTCATCACCAATGGGCGCAGCGCTCCCAGCCTGGTGGTCATTGCTTTTGAGTGCAATTCTCCCTGTATGAAGGCGTTTCAAAACCAGATCCTGACGGTTCAGGAAACGGAAAGCGCCCTTTTAGCGCAGATTATTATCGAAGCGCGTCAGGGATTTTATGGACGTTTGGACGATCCCTACCAGGAAGAGATGATCCGTAATACTCAGACCCCCGCCTTTGGGGCGGAGCAGTTAATCCGCAACTACTTAGAGGAACTCTTGATTCATCTTTACCGCCGTTATTTTGCAAGTCCCTTACCCGTTCCGGCTCAGGACCCCAGACTTCCACGCCTGGGGCGTCCCAATGAGACGTACAACCGGATTCACCGGTATATGGAGGAGCATATCCATGAACAGCTTACCATAGAAAAAATATGTAAAACCACCCTGGTGAGCCGGTCTCACCTGCAGAAATTATTTCAGGAGATTCACGGATGTGGTGTTATGGAATTTTTCACATTGATGAAGATTGACACCGCCAAAGAAATGATCCGCAGCAATCAGTTGAATTTCACACAAATTTCTGACCGTCTTGGCTATACCTCTATCCACTATTTTTCCAGGCAGTTTAAAAAGGTTACCCATATGACTCCGTCAGAGTATGCATCCTCCATCCGCCTTTTGTCAGAAAAGGGACGTTTTCCCAAAGAGGGTCAGTCCTGATATTTTTTAATAATTTGTTCCATGTCAGACCATTTTTTCTCCATATCGGCAACCAGGGCAAGCTGTGTGTGGCATCGGTCCAGATTGTGGTCCTCTCTGCTGATGTGGAAATACACATCTCCCTGAAGGTAATCTGTAAGAAAGCGCATACCGCATTCTAAAGTCATCATCTTGGAACCGTAGGGCAAAAGCTCAATTTCTGTCTCCGTCAGCCGGCCGCCGCTTCCCTCTAAAAATCCTTTGGTGTAAACCTCAAAAAGGGGCAGGGAGAAGGATACTTTGGAAAGATCCTGTTCATCCTCCTGGGCTGTGTTCGCGCCAAACCGGATTGAATCTCCGAAATCAAAAATGGAAAATCCGGGCATGATCGTGTCCAGGTCAATGATGCACAGAGCCTGGCCTGTGGAGTCGTCAATCATGATATTGTTTAATTTGGTGTCATTGTGGCTTACCCGTACAGGAAGCTTTCCTTCCTCCTTTAATCTGAGGGCGAGTCCCATCTCTTTTTCACGCTCTCGTATAAAGGCAATCTCTTTCTCCACCTTTTGAGCTCGTCCCATCACATCTTCCTCTACAGCCTTTTGAAAGGTTCTGAAACGGGCAGGCGTGTTGTGAAAATCGGGAATGGTCTCGGCCAGCTGGTCGGCAGGAAAGTCGGCCAACAGACACTGAAACCGTCCAAAAGCTTTTCCACTCTGGTAAAAATCCTCTGGCTTTTCCACCAGATTATAGCAGGTGGCATTGGAGATAAACAAATACATTCTCCAGAAATTGCCCTGGCTGTCTTTGTAGTAATCCTGTCCGTCCTTTGTAGGAACCAGATTCAGAGTCTCCCTGTCAGGGTCTCCGTGGTTTGCTAGGATCTGCTTGTGCAAAAACGAGGTGACTCCCTTTACATTTCTCATCAGTCCGTCTATGTCTTTAAACACTTCATGATTCATCTGCTGCAAAATGTAGGAATACTCCTGTCCGTTTTCTTCACAGACCAGACGAAAGGTAAGGTTAATATGTCCGCTTCCATAAGGATCGCATGATTTGATCTGTCCCTTTATGGCAAAGGCTTTTGCTGCCTCTAACTTTTGTTCGCCATGATTGTTCATGTTAAACCTCCCACAATTTTTCTGGATAAAGTCCCTGGTCTTTCAGACTGCGAATGGCTGAAACCACAGTTTCCTTATCTTCTTTATAGGTGACGCCGTACCATCTGTCTTTACTTTTCAGAACCGTTACCTCAGCCTTGTTCTCCTTCAAAATCTCGTCCACCACAAAGGGAAGAAAATACTCGCATTTTTGTGGGTTTCTTGCCAGTTCTTTGTCAAGGAAAGGACAAAACCGCTGTTTAAGCTCGTTAAAGATGCTGGCTGTAAAGCCCCACAGGTTCATGGATACCACCGTGTCGTCAGGAAGGGTTACCCAGGTCTGTCCGTCGTCCTCTGTATAGGCCCCATGTTCTCCCTGCTTCTCAATTCTGGTCCTTTCATGAATGTCTAAAAGCTTCCCATTTTCATCTATGGAACATACGCCTCTGGCCACATAGCCGTTGTCTGTCATGGTATTGTGAAGCTCATAGCCGACCATGGCATACTGATATTTATCTCCGTCTTTATGAGTGGTAAGCTGCCGATACATTTCCCGAAAAGCCTGCTTTCCATAGTAATCGTCTGCGTTGATCACTGCAAAGGGACCGTCGATCACGTCTTTGCAGCACAAAATAGCGTGACCAGTTCCCCATGGTTTTGTTCTTCCCTCTGGAACAGCGTATTCTTCTGGCAGTTTATGAAGCTCCTGGAACACATACTCTACCTGAATATGCCGCTCCATGCGTCTGCCAACATTTTCCTTAAACTCCTTTTCAATGGCCTTCTTGATAATGAAAACCACTTTCTCAAATCCTGCCTCCTTGGCGTCGAAAATAGAAAAATCCATAATAATATTTCCATATTCGTCCACTGGGTCAATCTGCTTTAATCCTCCGTAACGGCTGCCCATTCCAGCCGCCATGATTACCAGTACCGGTTTCTTTTCTTCTGCCATAATGAATGCCTCCTTATTTGGCTGTGATGTATGATTTGCTTTTCTTTAAGTATAACGAAACCGGTCTTTTTTTATTTGGACAATTAAACTTTTTATTTGTACAATCAGAGAAGTTTGTTTTTTAAAAGCCGGATTTCCTCATTGGATATTCCAATCTCTTTCAAATACCTTTGAGCATTGCCGCAGCTTTTACAAAACAGATGTAAAAACTGAATCATATAAGCTTCTTTTGGAAGAATAATCTGAATGTCAATGTCAGGGAGATTTTTTTTAGCCCATGCAAACCGTCTCTGATTATAAAACTTAGTCAGCCTGTAATTTTTGACAATCTCTTCCTCCTTTACTTCTGCAAGCAGAAGTAAAATCGCTGATACCACCCCTGTCCGGTCTTTTCCGGCAGAACAGTGGAAGAGGGCCCCATGGGGTGCACAGGCCAGACGTCGGAAAACCTCGTTCATGTGTTTGGCCTTTACAATCTCCATATAACTTTCAGGAACCGCCTGCACACAGGCTGGTATTTTGCTTCCTTCTTCAATAGGAATATGAAAATAAGAAAAATCTAAATGGGCAAAAGGGCTTGGCCTTTTTCTTGCCGCCACTTTTTCCCTCATATCAATGATCGTAGTAATTCCCTTAGTTAACAGATAGTCTATATCCTTTTGACTTGGCTTAAGAACCTCGTCGCTTCGAAGGAACACATCGTAACTGGTACATTTCCCGCCTCGTGTTTCATATCCCCCTAAATCCCTGGTATTTAAAGTGGTTTCCAGAAGACTTCTATAGATTTGCATTGACGTTCACCCCCATCCATTATACTTCCAAACCCCTTATTTAGCAATGAAATCGCTTCTTTCTCCACTTGAATCCCCACCCCAAATTGCGTATAATAAAGTCAAACAGTCACAGGAGGAAAATTCCTTGGAAATCAAAGTAAATTTAAAGCGGATTGGAAAGAAAAGCCACTCTGTGAAGGAGACCATCTATCAGATTTCCAAAAGGCCGGATACAGTCAGAGAGCTGATTTTAGAGGTGGTAAAAACAGGGGTGGAGGATTACAACCAGCGAAAGGAAGCGCCGGAAGTTTTAACCTGGATGACAAAGGAAGTGATTGAAGACAAGGCCCAGGCGGGCAAAGTGGCTTTTGGAGTAAATTACGGCGAGAATTTGGCGGATTTAAAGGCAGCCCAGGACAATGCGGTTTTGTCCTTTGAGGATGGAATTTATCGAATTTTCTTAAATGACCGTCCTTTAGAGGATTTGGAGGAGAAGCTGACGATTACAGAGGAGGATGTATTTACATTTGTCCGGCTGACCATGCTGGCGGGAAGGATGTGGTAAATCTTATGGGAGAGTACGATTATAATACCAGGCTGGAGATAACGAGAAAGCGAGATAAAGACCTGGAACAGAGAATGAAAAAGGCAAAACTGACTGGACACGACAGGGAATTGGCCAGAGAGATTTCCAACAGGGAATTATCTGGAAAAAATATCACAAAAGCAGGGGAAGAGTTTTATAAAAATGAGGAAAAGAAGCCTTCTGATTGGATACGACAAAAGGACCAGCTTTTGGATGTCTTTGTGCCAAAAGGTTTTCAGGACTCCTATCTGTACATCATTGATAAACTAAACCAGTTTCCATTTTCCAGAGGATGGTATCGGAGAATGGTGAGGACGAAAGGGTATGGACCTCAGGTATGGCAGATGTTTTCCCTTTTAAAAACGTATGAAAAGTTGTTCTTTCTGAAGGAACGCTTAGAGGATTACATGATGCGGCGTCTGGATGAGGAAACCCTGGACTATATTAAGCATGACTGGAATTTCGGATATAATTTCAGCTATCTCTACGCAGCGGAGATTGACAGAGGAAACCAGGGGGTGATCCGTGTTTTAAAAGATTTAATTCTCAGCGAAAACAACACGGCCTATCTGGACAGAGAGATGATACTGGGGATTTTGCGGTCAGACAATGAGGAACTACAAAAGCTTTTGTGTGACCTTCTTTTAGCTGCCCGTCTTCAGGAGGGACTGCGCCAGGCCGTCTGCGAGACTATGGGCGAGGGGACTGAGGCGGCGTTTGAAAAGCTTCTGGCTGTGATTGAAAAAGAGGATCTGATTCGCTATCCGTCTGTCCAGAGGGCAGTGTCTACCTGGATTGGAATTTTTAATGAGAACAGCGTGGACCGGGTCAATAAGAAAATGCTGAATCTTATGGGGCAGGCTTTGCGGGATAAGGAATTTTGTGCAGGGCTTTTGAAAGAAAATGATGCCGTGGCCATCAATGTGGCTCTGTGGGCTATGGGAGCCAGAGAGGTAAAAACAGCTATCGAGGCCATGAAAGGGCTTATTGAGCATGGAACCAAGGCACAAAAATTGGCGGCTTCCTATTACAACCAAACATTGTTTGACGATTCCTTTAAGATTCAGATGGCCAAAAAGGTGGTGCTGGAGGAGACAGAGGATTTAGAACTGGTGGCGGCATTTTTTAAAGCCTTTGATCTCAAAACCTCCTCCCATATTCAGAATTTGCTATATGACAGAACTAACAATCAACAGATAGAGAGAAAGACGCCTAAAATTCCGACGGTGACCGATTATTTTGAAAGCAGGGAGGATGCCGAGAACCAGTATCAGAAGTTTGTGGAGATTTTCAGCCGCCTTCCCAAAAAGGGACTGGTGTTTAGTCCCTGTATTTTCCCCTGGTATCAGGTGAGTCTGTCTCCTTCTGAGGTAGTCTGCCAGATGGCGTTTACGGCGTATGTGCTTCAGGATGAGGATAAAATAACGAAAGCGGCTGAACATTTGGGAGAGGCGGAAGGATACAGCAGACGGAATTTGATGACTCTGCTGCTGCACAGTCCTAAGAATCAGAGACAGAGAGAAATGCTGATCGGGTATATGGGAAATGCAGAAAGCGGAACTTCCAAAAGAGCGATTGAACTGGTAAAGCGTCTGAAGCTGGAAAGTCAGGATTTTGTCTGGATGGAACATATGCTGCGATTTAAACGGAGCGGTCTCAGAGGGGAACTGATCGGATTTTTAATGACTCAGTCTGAGAAGGATATGCCAGCCTGCCTGGAGCGGCTTTTGACAGATAAGCTGGAGGAGAAGAGGGAAGCCGGACTAGACATGCTCCTTCGCCTGTCTAAATCGGAGAGTAAGAAAGTTTTGTATGAGAAGACGAAGGTTTTGGCTGAGAAGATTGAACGGCCGACGGATAAGGAAAAAATTTTGATTCAGGAGATTGTGGGAGGAGAAAAGACCGATCACACAGAGAAGAAGGGGAATGGAATCTATGACCCAGAGGCCCCGTTTGAGATTTTAGAGCCGAAAATGGAGAAGGAATGGAAGGATTGCTGTCTTCCTTTGTCTGAAAAAGAGATTATCGAAAAACTTAAGAAACTGGACAGACTGGTGGAACTGCATAAGGACTACGAATACGAGGCTTCTTCTGGAGATAAGGAGCTTTTAGGGAATAAGTATATGCCTCTCAAACAGCCGGATTCAAAAAAGAAGGCGGATCAAAGAAATGTTCCCTGGTCTCAGTGGATGAAAGAAACATACTGTCTGGCAAACTACCCGTTAGAATCGGTGTTTCGCGAATTTTATGAGAAAGAAATCGGGACTTATGAGGCTTTTATTCAGATAGAGGGCAGGATTTTACTGCAAAACTGGGAGATCTATAAGAATGGGAGGGAGTTTTACCTGGCTGCTTTTGGAAGACTTCCCTATGATCCGCTTCCTATGTCTCTGGAGCATTTGCCCCAGATTCAGGGGATTCGAACCAATTACCGCTTTGAATACTTAGACAGAAAATCCCTTTTTGAGGAAAGTATTCAGGTGATTTGGGCTTTGTCTAAGGTGTTGACAGCTGAAAATCAGGAGGTCTCCTACCAGTACAGAGGGTGGAATGACAGACTGATGTCGTCCAAAGTATCTGTAAAGGATCTGCCCCTTTTGTCACGATATTTTGACGGTCTTAAGTACTGGGAGACTGACGAGGAGTTTACCAGAGCCTTTTACACAGCTTGGAATCTGGAATTAAAGTGCAAGATAAAGCGGGAGCAGGCTCAGTTTTCAGGGAACGGAGGCGGAAGATATTACGGCAGTCAGTTAAAATCTCTGACGCCGATTACTCCATACTGGTTTATAAAGGCGTTCCACATGGGATTAATCAGCTGGGATATTTTGTGTAAGGCAGTGATGGAGTATTTTTACAGGACTACTTCTCTAAATGCCATCACCCGTCTGGTAAAAGGAGATTACGCTAAAATCGGCAGTTACAGTCTTTGGAGAGACTTTTTTGGAGAGGAGCTGGCCAGATCGGTTGAGCAGGGAGACCCTCAGCTGTTGGGAGAGAGCTCCTGGTGCAGAAAGCTGATTCAGGAATTGTATGACAGAATCGTACCTGTCATAGTAGACACAGAGCTTCGCAGGGGAGAGGCGGAAACGCCGTTTTCTTCTTATATCGTGGGGATTGCGTATATCAGCGGGTGTGAGTATCTGATTCGGATTCTCATGGCATTAGGAAAAGACCCGTTGGGGCGCAGAACGTATTACTCCTGGTATTATTCTGCCTCCAACACGAAACAAGAAGTATTGAGCCGTCTTTTAAAGGTCTGCTATCCAAGGGAGGGAGAGGATGGGAATACCCTGAAAGCCGCTCTGGAATCTACCAGCATCAAGAAGGAAAGGCTGGTGGAGGTGGCCATGTATGCGCCTCAGTGGATTGATCTGATCCAGGAATACCTGGGATGGACGGGATTGAAAAGCGGATGTTATTATTTCATGGCCCACATGAACGAGCGGTTTGATGACCAGAAAAAGGCCATGATTGCCAAGTATACGCCTCTGAATGCTGAGGAGCTGCAGGATGGAGCCTTTGACGTGGAGTGGTTTGAAGAGGCTTACGGCCTTTTGGGAGAAAAGAATTTTGGAATTTTATATAAGGCGGCCAAGTACATTTCTGACGGGCAAAAGCACTCCAGAGCCAGAAAATACGCGGATGCGGCTACTGGGAAGGTGACCTTAAAGGAATTGCGTCAGGAGATTGAAGCCAAGCGGAACAAGGATCTGCTCATGAGTTATGGATTGGTGCCTTTTGAGAAGGACAGGGAAAGGGACATGCTGGAAAGGTATCAGTTTATCCAGCAGTATTTGAAGGAGAGCAGACAGTTCGGAGCCCAGAGGAGAGCCAGTGAGGGAAAGGCAGCAGAGATTGCTTTGGTGAACTTAAGCGTTCGGGCGGGATTTGCGGACGTGACCAGACTGAAGCTGCGGATGGAATCTTGTATGGCAAAGGCTTATGCTTCTTACATGGATTGGAAAACCGTGGAGGATTTGGAGCTTCGTCTGCACATCGGGGAGAATGGAAAGAGTGAGATTCAGTGCCAGAAGAACGGGAAAGTTCTTAAGTCTCTGCCTTCCAGAGTGGGGAAGAATCCTTACGTTTTGGAGGTAAAGGAAGCCAATAAAAAGCTAAAAGACCAGTATTCCAGAGCCAGGAAAATGATGGAGGAGTCCATGGAAAGCGGAGCCGAATTTCTGGCAGGGGAGATTGCCTCTCTGTGGGAAAATCCGGTGGTGAAGGCTATTTTACAGTCATTAGTGTTTGTTTCTGGGAAACAGACCGGAATGTTTGTCTCTGAAAATGGAGGTTACTATCTGGAAAACTATGAGGGGCAGAAAAAGAAGATTTCTGAAGAAACATCTCTTCGTATCGCGCATCCTCTTGATTTGTATCAGCTGGAAATCTGGCATGAGTACCAGAAATACTTGTTTGAGCATGAGATTTGCCAGCCCTTTAAACAGGTGTTCAGGGAACTGTATGTGAAACTTCCTGAGGAAATGGGGCTAAGATATTCCCGCATGTTTGCCGGAAATCAGATTCAGCCTCAGAAGACGGTGGGGTGCTTAAAGAGCCGTAGATGGATTGCAGATTATGAGGAAGGGCTTCAGAAGGTTTATTATAAAGAAAATATTATCGCCAGAATCTATGCCCTGGCAGACTGGTTTGCGCCCAGCGATGTGGAGGCGCCCACTTTGGAATGGGTGGAGTTCTCTGACAGGAAAACCTTTGAAACTCTGACCATTGAGAAAGTGCCAAATCTTATTTACAGCGAAGTCATGAGGGATGTGGACCTGGCAGTCAGTGTGGCTCATGCAGGCGGCGTGGACCCAGAGACCAGCCATTCCACAATTCAGATGCGAAGAGCGATTGTGGAGTTCAACCTGCCTCTGTTTGGAATTACGAATGTGACGCTGACAGACAGTCATGCGATCATTAAGGGAACCAGGGCCAGCTACAACGTCCATCTGGGAAGCGGCGTGATTCATCAGGAAGGCGGACCGATGCTTCATATTCTGCCTGTTCATAATCAGAAGAGAGGAAAATTATTCCTCCCGTTTGTGGATGAAGACCCGAAGACTGCAGAGATTATGTCAAAAATCGTTTTGCTGGCAGAAGATAAGAAGATAAAGGACCCGTTTATATTAGAGCAGATCGTGTAAAGACGTCAGGATAGCTGCGACAGGATACAAAGAGAAGGTTACACCATGAATCAAGACAGAAGATGGGAAAATGAGTACCACACAAAACAGATCGAGATCCCAGAATTTATGCAGCAGAAAACAGAGCCCAGAGGACGGCGGCCTTCCCACAATGCCAGGCAAAAGACCGCCATGCCTGTCAGAAGCGCCGTGCCTCAGCCCAGACAGAGAGACAGAGGAGTCAGGCCGCCACATCAAAGGAGGTATTGCCACAAAACGCCACACCAGGCAGACTTTTATAGAGTCAGGCGCCCTCCTCAGGGGCGTTCCAAGACTTTTTCGTGGTATTTGAAACGATATCTGCGTCAGAGGTGGCCGGGACTGGTTTTAGTGTTTGGACTTCTGCTGTTCATAACAGGCTTTTTACTATTGGGAATTTTGGGAAAAAAGGAGAAGGAAGCTTCCAGTGATTTTACCGCAATTTCAAAAAAAGGAGAAAAGACAGACGGCATTCAGGAAATGATCCTTCCGGGATGGGTGATTCAGGATATTCTGCCAGTCAATGAATATTCCAGGCCAGGTACGAAGCTACAAGGAGTGAATGGAATCGTGGTCCATTATACAGGGAATCCAAATACCACAGCAGAGCAGAACCGAAATTATTATGGCCAGCTGGCCCAGACTCATGAGACAAAGGTAAGCAGCCATTTTGTCATTGGAATGGATGGGAAAATCATTCAGTGCGTGCCTTTAGATGAGGTGGCTTACTGTTCCAATGACCGAAACGGCGACACAATTTCCATAGAGTGCTGCCATAAGGACAAAGGCGGACAGTTTTCTGACGAGACACTTGAGAGTCTGACCAGACTGCTGGACTGGCTGGTGAAAACTTATGACCTGCAAAGGGAACAGATTCTCAGACACTATGAGGTCACAGGCAAGGAATGTCCAAAGTACTATGTGGAGCACCCAGACGAGTGGGAGCGGGTTTTAGACGGGATTTCATTTTTGCAGAGAGAAGAGGAAAAAGATGGACAGTGATTTAAAGAAAATACCAGGGATAGGCGCAAATATGGAGCGTCATCTGCAAAATATCGGGATTCGGTGTGTTGCAGACTTAAAAGGGAAAAGTCCAGAGGAATTGTACCATTTGGATTGTCTGAAAAAAGGGTTTCAGGACGATAAATGTGTGTTGTATGTATTCCGCTGCGCGGTCTATTTTGCGGAACATGAAAACCGTGAACCAGAAAAACTGAAATGGTGGTATTGGAAGGACAGGGATTATCCAGAAAAGGAGGAGTCGTCTGTCTTAGTGGAACCAAGTCTGGACTAGAAACATGTAAAGAGCAGTTCCGGCGCTGATGCTTAACAAGGTGTTTTTTCGCCATTTATGTAAACCTGCAACTACCAAAAGAGAGAGCAGCTCGATAAGACCGTGAAAGGACGAAAAGACAGCATCTTTTAAACTGTACACCACTAAAAATCCAATAACTGCACAAGGAAGAACCGTTCCCAGATAAAGGATATAGTCGGGCGGCGTCTTGCCCTCGGGAAATATAAAAAAGGGCAGAAACCTTGTGAGAAGAGTTCCAAGAACAACGGCAAAAATTGTGGCAATGCTTTGAAATGTAGTCATAGATGATCGACTCCTTTCGTTGTCTGAGGCTTTTTAAGGGAGAGACAGAGCACAATCAGGGCCATGGCAGGCAGAATAAAGTTTTTGGCCCCAAAGACCAGGAGGGAAATCAAAGAGCAGGCAACCCCTGTGAGAGCGGGACGGTGTTCTTTGGTTTCTTCCCATTGATTTAAAAACATGACAAGAAACAGGGCGGTCATAACAAATTCGATGCCTGTCGTGTCAAAATGAATCACATATCCCAAAAGCGCGCCCAGAGTAGCTCCAGATACCCAGTAAATCTGATTCAGCAAAGTGACAAAAAACAGAAACCATCCCTTGTCCACATCAGGGGGAGGCTGTATGGTACAGTTGATGGAAAAAGATTCGTCGCACATCCCATAAATTAAATATATTTTTTTCCAGCCAGTGTTTTTATACTTCTCCAGCATGGAGATGCCATAAAACAAATGGCGTGCGTTAACCATCAGAGCCAGAAAAAAGGCGTATAAAGGATGAAATGCTGATAAAAGCAGATTGACGGTGACAAATTCCATAGAGCCTGCAAAGATAAAGAGGCTCATCAGCATAGGATACACAAAGGAAAATCCTTTGCTTTTCATCAAAAAGCCATAGGACATTCCAAGAAAAAGAAATCCGATGCAGATAGGAAGGGTATGGGGAAACGCTGCTTTGAGTGCTTTTACTTTCATGATAGAAACCTTTCCTGTAAATAATTGACTTCCTGCATTATATAAACGTTTCGTGAGTTTGTCAATGATTCGCAAATGCCTAATTCAAAGAGAAAGAGGAGATAAGATAATTGAGAAGGAAAAGGGAAATTCAGCAGATAAAATTATCGGAGATTCAGAGAGAAAAATTAAATGATGAGATCAAGGCTTTCTATTATGACGTGCGGGGAGAGGAGATCGGGGTGATTCAGCAGATGCAGTTGTTGGAACTATTTGAAGAAAAACTGGCGCCCATTGTCTACAATAAAGCTCTTGACGATGCAAAGAAGTGGTTTACGCAGATGATGGACAATCTGGATTCGGATTACTATGGATTGTATAAAAATGAGAACGGGTGAAATTACAGGAAACTTTTTAACGCCTCTGCCGTGATGGTTAAGGGGCGTTCTTTTTGTTCCACAAGGAAAATTTCTCTGGTGGGAATTGTTTCTTTTAACATTATCTGGCAGACCTGACCTGAATCGAGAGCTTCTTTAGCTAATTCTTCAGGGAAAAACCCCAAGCCCAGATTGTTTTTTACCATGGGCAGAATCTGATCTGTGGTGGCGGCCTCAAATTCCGGCTTCAGGTTTAGCCCGTTAGCCCTAAATAGCCGGTCGTAAAAAAGATACGTCATGGTATGGGTGCCCAGGCATATGATGGGGTACTGGGAAATCTTTTGTAACGAGACAGGGGATTTTGACAATGTGTAAAAAGCCTCCCCGGCGATGAGAATATCCTGAAAGCTTTTAAGAACACTTGCTTTAAGAGAATCTAAGCTTGGAATAGGCGAGGCGACCACAGAAAAATCAACCAGTCCCTGTTTTACGGACTGGATTGCCTGAGTGGTAAGGTGATTCTGAATGCGGACGCGAATTTGAGGATGGGATTCTTTAAAGCGTTTCAGGGCAGGCAAAAGCAGAAGATGAAGGGCAGTTTCACTTGCGCCGACACAGACGGATCCTCTGTGAAGGCCGGTAAGCATAGTTAACTCTTCCTCTGCCTTCTGAAGCTGATTTACTGCGATTTGCACATGAGAGTATAACTGTTCCCCTTCTGCAGTCAAGACAATTCCCCGATTCGATCGGATAAAAAGCTGGCAGCCAAAGCGGTTTTCCAGAATCTTTATGGTGCGGGAAAGATTGGGCTGGCTGCTGTGGAGAACGTCTGCGGCTAACGTAAGGTTTTTATATTTTGCAACATAGTAAAAAATACGATAATATTCGTAACTGATATCCATAACCTTCCTCCGAATTACTATCAAAAAATGATATGTTAATAATATCAAACATATATTTTACAAATAGATATGAAACATAGTATAATGGCAGTCGGCAAAGTTTGCAAGCATGTACGATCAAAATTGCAGTACAAAGTACAATTTGGAGGAAACAGGTATGAATAAGGACTTGACTGTAGGAAAGCCGGAAACGGTTCTGTGGAGATTTTGCATACCGTTGTTTGGGAGTATTCTTTTTCAACAGCTTTACAATATTGCGGACAGTTTTGTAGCAGGAAAGTTTTTGGGAGAACATGCTCTGGCCGCTGTGGGAAACAGCTATGAGGTAACCTTGATTTTCATTGCGTTTGCTTTTGGGTGCAATATGGGGTGTTCGGTAGTGGCCTCCCAGCTGTTTGGCGCCAAACGGTATGAAGAGCTAAAAACGGCGATTTCTACTTCTATGATAGCCAGTGGAGCTTTGTGCATGGTTTTGGTAGGAGCAGGACTTTTGGGCAGCGCAGAGCTTCTTTTCCTGATTCAGACGCCAAATGCTATTTTTGCAGATTCCGAAAAGTATCTGAATATTTATATCTGGGGATTCCCATTCCTGCTTTACTATAATATTGCAACAGGAATTTTTTCTGCTTTGGGAGATTCCAAAACCCCGTTTCTTTTTCTGGCGATTTCGTCAACAGCCAATATTGTGGTTGATATTTTGTTTGTCTCGGTGTTTCAGATGGGAGTTGCAGGGGTGGCCTGGGCTACCTTTCTCTGCCAAGGAGTAAGCTGTGTTTTGGCGGTTGGAGCAGTGAGAAAGAGGCTATCACAGATTGTCATAGAGAAAAAAGCGCCGCTTTTTTCCCTTTTCCTGTTAAAAAAGATTACTGTTATCGCCATACCAAGTATTTTGCAGCAAAGTTTTATCTCCATTGGCAATATTGTGATTCAGAGCGTGATTAACGGGTTTGGGCCGGGGGTTATCGCAGGGTATTCGGCTGCGATTAAACTGAATAATCTGGTCATCACATCGCTATCTACTGTGGGAAACGGGATTTCCAATTATACGGCCCAGAATTTGGGAGCGGATATTTTGTGGCGGATAAAAGCTGGTTTTAGGGCGTCCGTTAAGATGGTCTGGACTTTGTGTCTGCCCATTGCGGTATTGTATGTGTTGGCAGGGGATTTTTTAATAGGGGCGTTTATGGACCATCCGTCTCAGCTTGCAATCGTCTCAGGGAGTCGTTTTCTTTTGATCGTGGCGCCTTTTTATTTTGTTATCTCTGTAAAACTGGCGGCGGACGGCATTTTGCGTGGCGCAGGGTTCATGAGGCCGTTTATGATCGCAACCTTTACGGATTTAATTTTGCGGGTAATTCTTGCAGTGGTTTTATCAGAAATGTGGGGATATCTGGGAATCTGGTTTGCCTGGCCTGTGGGATGGAGTATTGCGGCGGCGTTATCATGTTGGTTTTACAAAAAAGGCCCATGGGAAAAAATTGAATCGTAAAAGAGCTTGTGGTATACTAAAGAGTAACAAATACTGGAAAGGGGTAAAACATGAACTATCGAAAGCTTGGAAAAACGGGACTGACTGTCAGTGAAATCGGTCTTGGCGGCGAATGGCTGGAACGGCATAATGCACAGGAGGTGAAGGAAGTCATAGACTGTTGTGCCAAAGCCGGAATTAATATTTTGGACTGCTGGATGTCAGAGCCAAACGTGAGGACTAATATTGGAGCGGCATTGAAAGGGCAGAGGGAAAAATGGATTATTCAGGGGCATATCGGGTCTACCTGGCAGAATGGGCAGTATGTCCGCACTCGTGAATTGGAAAAGGTGGACGAGGCATTTAAAGACCTTTTGACACGTATGGATACGGATTACATCGATCTGGGCATGATTCATTTTGTGGACGAGCCGGCGGAGTTTTCAAGGATTATGGAAGGCGAATTTATCGACTATGTAAAGGGGCTGAGACAAAAAGGAAGTATCCGGCACATCGGCTTAAGTACGCATAATCCAGATGTGGCGAGGCTGGCTGCAGAGAGCGGCGTGGTGGAGATGATTCTTTTTTCTGTGAATCCGGCTTTTGACATGCTTCCGGCCAGTGAGGATTTAGACGATTATTTTAAAGACGAATATGAAGAACATATCGGGGGGATTGCACCAGAGCGTGCCCGTTTATATCAAATATGTCAACAGCAGGGAGTCGGTATTACGGTGATGAAGGGATATGAAGGGGGAAGGCTGTTTTCGGAAAAAACCTCCCCATTTGGTGTGGCGCTCACACCCATCCAGTGCCTTCATTATGCTCTAACCAGACCGGCGGTGGCTAGTGTCATGGTGGGATTTGACACGCCAGAGCACGTAGCCGCTGCTGTGGCTTATGAGACAGCCACGGAGGAAGAGCGGGATTATGCCACGGTTCTGGCCCATGCGCCGAGACATGCCTATTCTGGTCTGTGCACTTATTGTGGCCATTGTGCGCCATGCCCTGTGGGAATTGATATTGCCATGCTGAATAAACTGTATGATTTGGCTCAGATGCAAACGGAAGTTCCCGCCTCTCTTGCAGCTCACTATAAAGGGCTTTCAAAGCATGGGGATGACTGTATAAAGTGCAGAGGATGCGAGAGCCGCTGTCCTTTTGGAGTTCCTGTGATAGAGAGAATGGAGAAAATGGTGAAGGTGTTTCAAACGCAGGGCTCACTTGAATAAAGGGAAACAAAAGGCTGTTGCGTAAAGCTTTTAAGAGCTTTTGCACAACAGCCTTTTGGGTTAAGTATTAGGCTATCCTGTTTTTCAGTTTCTCCACCTCTCTTTTGAGATTTTCCACCTCACCTATGAGATAACTTACCTTTACTTCATAGATTAAGTTTTTGTTGGCGTAAGGAATTGCCTGATTTAGTTTGTCGATTAAATCAGTATGGCTTTCAGCCAGCAGCTTGATGTTCCAGTCGGTTGTATTTTCTAAATGCAGTTCGATGTCTGCAACTTTTTTCTTTAGTAGTTGGATGTCGGCTTTCATGGAAACGATATCAGCTTTCATAGAATCGATATCAGCTTTCATAGAAACGATATCAGCTTTCATAGAATCGATATCAGCTTTCATGGAAATGATATCAGCCTTCATGGAGTTGATATCAGCCTTCATAGACTGAATATCCGTACTCATGCAGTCCATTTTTGACAAAATTAAGTCCAGTTTTTCATCAGTAGTCACTTTTAGCAGTCCTCCTTTCCTAAAAATTTTTCTGTTTAACAGCTCAGTCAGGGCCGCTTTCTACCCCGCCATCTGAACCGTTACTCTGATTCTACCATATTAAGGAAATAAAGTCCAATCATTCTTGTGGAATTATGTGGAAAATTGTGATAAAATGGAACGGTTTAGTCGATTGGAGAAGCGCTGTCTGAACGGTTTTTCTAAGAATAGATGAGGCGGGAAAGAATGAATATGAGTGAGAGAACTATGAAAAAAGAATGTGTGGAAACGGTTTCAGTGATTCAATTAGACCGTAGTATGACAGCGGAGGAACGCATATCCTCTCTTTTGTCCGAATATACGCTGAAAATCTATATCAATGGCTGCCTGACCTGGGAGGTGGTGTGCGTGGCAGAGCATCTGATTGAACTGGTTTTTGGACGGCTTCTTACAGAAAGGAGGATTCAAGGAATCCGGGATATCGAATCCGTCAGTATCTGTGAATCAGGAGAAAGGGCAGATGTGGTCCTAAAAAACAGAGGAAGCGATGTTTCCTTTTTGCCGTCCGGCCGTATTGCTCCAATAGCGTGGAAGCCGGAATGGATTTTCCGGCTGGAAGAAGAGTTTGCCATGGACACTCCTTTACACAGACAGACCAGTTCCACCCATAGCTGTTTTCTGGCGCTAAAGGGAGAAACCTTGGTTCAATGTGAAGATATAGGAAGGCACAATGCCATGGATAAGGTGATCGGCTATGGACTGCGGTACGGGGTTGATTTAGGACAGTCTATGGTGTATTCTAGTGGAAGGGTTCCTACAGATATGGCTGTCAAGGCGATTCATGCAGGGATTCCGGTTCTGGCGAGTAAGGAATCCCCGACCCTGGAAGCAGTAAAGTTAGCCAAACAGTATGGCCTCACTCTGCTTTGCAACGCAAAAGGCGGAAAATTCTGCCAATATACAAGATTTTGAGACAAAATACATTGAGTTGCAAAGAGGAATATGGTATAATTTTTCTATTAGTAACAGGCAGTTTTTTACTATCAAAAAAAGAGAGGGGTGTATAAGAGGGATGAAAGCAGGAAAAGGGAGTCAGGGCGTGGCGGCTGTCTGTATGCTTGTGATCGGAGCAGCAGTGGCTTATGGGTCTGGTTCGGTTTATCAGAAGATTCAAAGCGCAGGGCAAGGCACGCCGGTGGACATCTCGGGAAAGAACAGCGGAGCATACCAGGTAGAGGGAGTCTGGAAAAAGTCAGACGACAGCTATATGGTTCACGCTTCAGCTCAAGGGTTTCAGAGCGAAATTCAGATGGAAGTACTGTTTGATGCAAGTGGGGAACAGATTCAGCAGGTAAAAGTTTTAGCACAGGGAGACACAGAAGGAATTGGGAGCAAGATTACAGAGGACAGTTTTGCGGCAACATTCGCAGGGGTTCAGGCTCCAGTCCAGATAAAGGATATGGTGGTAGCGTCTCCGGTGTCTGACGACGTAACTGAGGTGGTTGAAGAAGCAGCGATGGAAGAAGAACCTTTAAGACGTTCCAATCCTAATGAGTGGAATCCGAAAAATAAGTCCGCGGAGGCCAATGCGGTGCGGGCTCTGTATGCATCGGAGATGTTGGACAGTTCCCTGAACGAACGTCCCCTTACCACAGCGTTTTCGGATATGCCAGCCGAAGTAAAGGCTGCGGCTAATATGGAACAGGCAGGACTTCTTGAGAAGGCAGAAGAGGGATTTTCAGGACGTTTCAATCCAAACGACTGGAACGTGGAAGACCGATCTGCAGAGGCTAACGCAGTGCGGGCTCTGTATGCATCAGAGATGTTGGACAGCTCTTTAAACCAGCGCCCTCTTACCACAACGCTTGCCGATTTTACTCCAGAAGCAAAGGCATCGGCCAGAATGGAGCAGGCAGGACTTCTTGAAAAACCGGTTCCTTTAATGATAGAAGTCAGCGCTCCAGCGATGGTTTCCAGCACCAGCATAGACGGGGTGTCAGGGGCCACCATTTCTTCAAAAGGTGCAGCCACAGCAGTGAACAATGCTTATTTCTTTTTGAAGGAAGAGTTGGGAAATTAGTAAGACACTGACTGGGGAAGCCGCAGATACTATCTGCAGCCTCCTGTCGGCAGTTTTTTTAAGATTTGTCTGTCTTTTGTCTCTGGCGGTCCACAAGCCAGCAGATGACCATGCTGAGTTCCAGAAGTCCTACCATAGGGACTGCTAAGAGAACTTGGGACACGACGTCTGGCGGCGTAATGACAGCTGCAATGATGAAGATCAGCAGGATACAGATACCATGCCAGCGACGAAGCGTAGCAGGCTTTAAAAGCCCTAAACCAGACAGAAGAAACACGGCTACCGGAAGTTCAAAGGCAGCTCCAAAGCTTAGAAGCATAGTGGTGCAGAAGGAAATATAATTTTCAATCGACACCATGGGAGTGATCTCCTCTAGGGCAATCCGGCTGAAAAACTGTAGAATCACCGGAAGGACTACATAATAACAGAATATGGCGCCGGCCAAAAAAAAGATGAGGCCGAAAAAAAACGATATCAATACATAAAACTGTTCTTTTTTTAACAGCCCTTTGGAAATAAAAAGCCAGATCTGTAAAGCAGACACGGGAAAGCAGATAATCACTGCACATAACAGAGCCAGTTTTACATACACCATGAACAGCTCAGAAGGGGATATGTACACCAGGTTCATGCCTGGATTCAGATTAATAAATAACTGAATCAGGGTTGCCATGTATTGATAGCAGATAAGAGCGCCGGCGATATTTACTGTCAATATGATAATCAGGCGTTTCCGGAGCTCTGCCAGATGTTCTACCAGAGTTCCGGTCTTTTGAGAAGGATTCATAGCCGCCAGCTCCTTATACCTGTTTTGTGTCGCCGTCAGGTTTGGTGTCCTTCATTACATTGTTCAGCTCTTCGTCAACTGCGCGGGTGCCTTTCTTAAATTCCTGGATAGCCTGCCCCAGGGAACGGCCGATCTGAGGCAGTTTGGAGGGGCCAAAGATTACCAAGGCGATGATAAGAATCAGAATCAGTTCTACAGGGCCTAATCTTCCAAACATAGTTATTTTCTCCTTTTCTCTTAGATGATAGGGAAAATCATCAGGAAGATTCTCCCCGTTTTTGTATGGCTTTATTATAAAGCCTGTCAGGGGGAAAAGCAATAAGATATTTAAGGAAACAACAGCAGTATCGGGTTTGGCAGTACCCCCTAAAGGGGAATAATATATTTTAAGGGAGTGAAAAGAAAATGTCAGATGAGAAAAAAGTTGGTCTCTTGGAAAAGCAGATGACCAGACGGCAGTTCCTGAAGATCTCAGGAAAAAGTATTGCGGGACTGACGGTTTCCGCCACTATGCTTTCTCTGTTCGGCTGTACACAACAAGAGGTTGATCAGGGCGAGGTTATGATGTGGGCTATGCCTCAGGGACTTTTAGTGGTAAATGCAGCTAGATGTACAGGCTGTCAGCGTTGTGAGATCAACTGTACTCTGGCCAACGATGGCGTATGCTCCACCTATATTTCCAGAGTGAAGATCGGCAGAAACCTGCATATTCACGGAAACGACGGTTTACTGAACAGGAATTTCGTGTATTTTCCGGATACATGCCGTCAGTGTAAAGAGCCTGCCTGCGGCAATGCCTGTCCAAAAGGCGCTATCTTTGCAGACGATAAGGGAATTAAGAAGGTGGATCCAGAAAAATGTGTGGGATGCGGAGCCTGTGTGGAGGCATGTCCATGGCATATGCCTACCGTAAACCCAGAGACCAACAAGTCCAGTAAATGTATTGCCTGCGGAGCCTGCGTGGCTGGATGTCCTACAGGAGCGCTTCAGATTGTGCCATGGGACGACGTGACCGCTGCAGCTCAAGAAATAGTATAAGGGAGGAATAAAAAATGGCGACTTATGGATGGGCGGGAAAACTCCTTCGTGTGAACTTGACCACAGGAGAGATTACCACAGAAGATACCACACAGTATCAGAAATATATCGGCGGTATGGGATTTGGATACCGCATTATTTACGATGAAGTACCATTGGAAACCCACCCTTATGATGAGGCTTCCAAATTTGTTATGGCAGTAGGTCCTCTGACTGGTTCCGGCGTTCCTTGTTCCGGACGTATGAATATTTCCTTCCTGTCTCCTTGGAGTAAAGGAAATTCAATTCTGGACGCTCATATGGGCGGACATATTGGACCGCAGTTAAAGTATGCAGGGTATGATGCCCTGGTGGTAGAGGGAAAATCTTCCACGCCTGTATACATAAAGATTGAAGATGACAAGATCTCTATTGAGGACGCCTCCCACCTGTGGGGCAAGGGTACCTTTGAGTCTAACCGGATTATGACAGAGGAGTGCGGAAGAGAGTTTGATACAGCCTCTATCGGTCAGGCCGGAGAACATCTGGTAAACTATTCCACAGTGAACACTTCCTTTGGAAACTCCGGCGGCGCTGGTATCGGAGCCGTTATGGGAAGCAAGAATTTGAAGGGCGTGGCCATTCATGGCACCGGATCTGTGAAGGTAGCAGATGTGGCGGAACTTCAGAAGCTGAACAACTACATGCTGAAAGACTTAATCGGCGCCAACAATAACCACAACGTACCGGCAGTGCCTCAAAGCTGGGCAGAATATTCTTCTGTCACAGGCAAGAACCGTTGGTCTGGCGCGCCTGGGCGCGCCTGGGAAAAGGCTCCCGGAGGTCCTATTGACACAGGCGAACAGCCTTGCGGAGATATCAACAAGATTGCTTACCGCTGCTTGAAGGGCGTGTTTGATTACGGTGAGGTTGCGGCCCATTACATTGTAAAACAGGGCGGATGTTCTTCTTGTCCGATTCGCTGCTACACAGAATACGAGATGGACCCATTGGCAGAGTATGATCTTCCGGTTCACAACTCCAATACCTGTATGCCTGTGCTTTACGGACAGGATTTCTATCCAGATGGAGTGAGAGATTTCAAATACGAAGGAGACGCCAGGGTAATCTTAAACGGCGCAAGCTCCCATGCTCAGGATGATTTGGGACTGTGGTGCAATTATGGCAATCTGTACAGAGAGTTTAAGTGGCTGTGTACCAGCGGACGGATTCACGAGTTCATTCCAGATGATGAGTACAACAGCATTCCATGGCAGTGGCAAAAGGACGGCGATCCAAGGTTTGTAGTGGAGATTATGCGCCGGATTGCCTACAAGGAGGGAGAACTGGCAGTTTTAGGAGAGGGAACCCTGGCCGTGATGGAGAAATGGAATCTGGGCAAGGAGTGGCTTGATCGTGTGGCTGCAGATAACCAAAATGTTACCTATAACGGATATCCAAAGCATCATGGAGCAGAGGATTCCGCCCAGATTGGACAGTTGTTTAATTTAATGTACAACCGTGACTGTATGATTCATCACCTGACCAATGTGGCTCAGTCTGGAGCGCCATACGAGGTGTCCAAGTCTGTGATGGAAGGCTTCTTTGGGAAAGGCTGTTTTGATGCCCAGAAGAAGTACACCCCAATCAATGAAAATAAGATCAAAGTGGCCAAATGGGCCTTTAATGGAAAACAGATTCACGATAGTGCCACAGTGTGTAACTGGATGTGGCCTATGACTCAGTCTCCTTCTAAGGAGCGTAATTATGCTGGAGATCTGGATTTGGAAGCAAAGTTCATGAGTGCAGTTACAGGCATTGAATACACAAGAGAAAGCCTGGAGTTTGATGCAGAGCGTATTTCCAATATGCTGAGAGTTATGACAGCCATTTCCTTTAACATTCAGTTTGGCAGCAAAAACTTAAGAATTGACCATGATGCAATTCCGGATTGGATTTTTGACAAAGAGCCAGACTTTGAGCCTTTTGAGGAAGGCACCATCAAGATGGACAGAGAGGACATGGAGAAGGCAAAAGATATGTTCTATAAAGCGATGGGATGGGATGTAGAGACCGGAATCCCAACCAGAGCTACTCTGGAAAAGTTTGAATTGGGCGATATGGCAGACGACCTGGCAAAGAGAGGAATTCTTCCACGCTAAAATGGGATTTTGACAACGGCAGCCGTCGGAGCATTCCGGCGGCTGTCGTATATGATTAGGAAAGGACAGGTGACAGTGATGTTGTTTGGCAGAAGAAAGCCTGGTTTTATTCAGGTGGAAGAGGAAAGTCCAGAGCAGGCAGCACAAAACGAAGCGCCAGAAGGCGCCCAGAATCAAGAGGGAAAACCAGAGCTTATGGAATATCTGGATTCTCTGCCAGAGGTGGAGGATCCATTTCCGCCTATGGAGGAGGAAGGAGCAAAGGAGAAAACCCCTGCTCAGGAGCTGGCAGATTATATCAGGATTCGTTCTGCAGCTGCCCAGGTAACCGCGAAATCGGCTCTGGAAGCAGAGATTGAGGATTTTTCCCAGCGTATGGAATTACTTTTACAGGATGAAACCTGTAAAGACATTGCTTTTACAACAGGGGCCAAAGAGACATTTTATTATTCCAGAGACACAATGAGCGATAATTATGCCATGATTGCCGCTTTGGTAGAAGAGAAAAATCTGGCAGAAACCATTGCCAGAATGGTACGCTTTAACTGTAAGACGTATCCCCTTCCCACGCCGTTTACCTATTTTGAGCGGCATCCCTATTATGCCACCAGGCCTCAGATTGAGAGAGCTGTGGATGTGCTAAAGAGAGAGCCTCAGTATCAGGATATCCAGATCTTTCAAAACAGCGACAACGTTTCTTATTTCTATGCAGAAGGCATTATGAGTAAGAAATATGCCAAAGCTTTGGCAGAAACGGAGGAGTTTACAGATTAATGGAGCGAATAGGAATTGAGCTGGAGGAAGCGGTAAGAATCATTACAGAGGCGATACAGCCCATTTTGGAAACAGAGATGGTGACGCTGGAAGAAGCAGGGGGCAGGATAGCTGCCAGGTCCTATTGTTCTCAGATAGACAATCCGCCTTTTGACCGCTCTCCGTTAGACGGATACGCCTTTCGAAGCCAGGATGTAAAAGATGCCACATCAGATGCTCCGGTAAAACTTCGTGTGACGCGGACTCTTTATGCAGGCGATTGGTATGACAAAGGGGTTGAAGCCGGAGAGGCTGTAAGGATTATGACCGGCGCTCCGATTCCTCCAGGGGCAGATTGTGTGATACGCCAGGAAGAAACTTCTCTATGTCAGAGAGAGCCTGATGTGGTTTTGATTCCTCATTCCATGAAGCCTTATGAGAATTATTGCTTTCAGGGAGAGGATACAAAAAATGGAACCTTGCTTCTTTCAAAGGGAGAAGTGATAGGATCTATCGAACAGGGGATTTTGGCCTCTGCCGGAATCGCCCAGGCAGAGGTATATCGAAAACCACGAATCGCCTTGTTTGTTTCAGGGGATGAGCTGTGTTCTCCGGGAGAGGAGTTAAAACCAGGAAAAATCTATGACTCAAATCTCTGGCTTTTGTCTGGACGTATGAGAGAACTGGGGATTTCCCCTATGGTTCAGAAAATGGCAGGAGATGATCCACAAGAGATTGCAGAAGAGATTAAAAAGGTGATCGGCCAGGCAGACATGGTGATCACCACAGGAGGCGTATCGGTTGGGGCAAAGGATATTTTTCATCAGGTTCTTCCCCTTCTTGGGGCTAAACGGCTGTTCTGGCGGGTTTCTATGAAGCCCGGAACTCCTGCCATGTTTGCGCTTTTTAGTGGAAAACCAATGCTCCATCTTTCAGGAAATCCATTTGCCGCCGCGGCGACCTTTGAGCTTTTGGCAGTGCCTGCATTGGAAAAAATGACGGGAGATCTGCGCCTTGCAGACAAACATAAAAAGGCAATTCTTGGCGTGGATTTTAAGAAATCGGGAGGCCGCCGGTTTGTGCGGGGGCGGCTGGAACGAGGAACGGTAACATTGCCGATAACGCAAAAGCATTCATCAGGCATCCTTTTTTCAATGAAAGGATGTAATTGTCTTGTAGATCTTTTGCCCTCTAAAGAGCCTGTGAAGGCTGGGCAGGAGGTGGATGTGGTGCTGCTGACAAATGTTTGGTAAACAAAGAATGGAATTGATACGAAAAAAGAACTGTCGTCCGACTGGATGGCAGTTCTTTTAGTAAGTTTTCCTTATGGACGAAGTCCCATGCCGCCTTCTAATGTGATGGTTTCGCCGGACATGTATTTAAAGTCCTGAGATCCTAAGAGCACACAAACTCTTCCGATGTCTTTTTCAGGATCTCCAAACCGCCCCATAGGCACAGCTTTTAAGTTCTTTTCATAAGCTTCAGGGTAGGAAGCCTTAAAATTCTCAAGCTGGGAAGTCATAGCCAGAGGGCAGACCACATTGACGTTGATATTATCTTTGCCCCATTCGGTAGCGGCTACTCGGGAAAGTCCTCTGACGCCTTCTTTTGCGGCTGCATAGGAACACTGACCTGCGTTTCCAAACAGTCCCGCGCCTGAAGCGAAATTGATGACAGATCCTTTGGTCTCTTTTAGGTATGGATAACATTCTCTCATATAGTAAAACGTGGCGTACAGTCCAGAATAAATGCCCAGATCAAAATGATCCTTTGTCTGCATGGACAACGGAATGCCGGATGCAGAAGCCTGAGCATTGTTAATCAATACGTCGATACGTCCGAAGGTTTCTATGGTTTTCTTTACCACATTTTTTACTCGTTCCTCTGACACATCATCGGGAGTCACATCCGCCTGCATCGCCAGGACTTTGATATGGTACAGATTTTCAAGCTCTTCTTTGGCGTCCAAAAGCTTCTGTTCGTTGCGGCCGGTGAGGACCAGATTTGCGCCTTCTTTTGCATAAGCGGTGGCTATGCCGTATCCGATGGATTTTGCCTTTCCACCGCCGGTGATGATTGCCACCTTACCGTCAAAAATTCCCATGTGAATAAATCTCCTTTTATTCCTATTTTTATGAGCACAGCATATCACCAAGGCATGGGTTTGTCAAGGTGATGGAAAGCAGCTTGATAAACAAGGCGCTTTGTGATAAGCTAAAGCGTAAGACTTGCTGCAAAAGTATGAGGGATTATCCCGTATAGAGGAAAAGGTGGCGCTTGAATGATAAGAATTGCAATTTGTGACGATGAACCGTATATGATGGAGCAGTTGTCAGAACTCCTTTTTGAATATCAAAAAGAGAGGCAGTCTTTTTCCTATGATGTTCATTGTTTTGAAAGTGGAACCTCTCTTCTAAACAGCAAAGATTGCTTTGA
Source organism: uncultured Hungatella sp. (assembly GCA_910579515.1). Taxonomy (GTDB): domain Bacteria; phylum Bacillota; class Clostridia; order Lachnospirales; family Lachnospiraceae; genus UBA3402. The sequence goes on along the minus strand of CAJTUV010000023.1, from coordinate 8,067 downwards.
CCTTATTTTTTTGGATATTCAAATGGATGGACCAGACGGCATGGAGACAGCCAAAAGTCTGCAAAGACAAAAGAAAGACGGCCTGCTCGTCTTTGTGACAGCCTTTCAAGAGCGGGTGTTTGAGGCCTTTGAGGTTCAGGCATATGATTATTTAGTAAAACCATTGGCATCTGGCCGTTTTGCACGAACTATGGACAGGGCTTTAGAAACGCTGGAGCAGAGAACAGAGACCAGCCTTTTGATACAAAAGGGAAATTCCTGTCAGGTGGTTTTGCTGGAGGAGATTGTATATTGCGAGGTATGGGGAAGAAAGGTCTATATCCATCAAAAAGACAAAACGGTAATCGACTATTATGAGAAGTTAAAACAACTGGAACAGTATTTGGATAATCGCTTTTTTCGATGTCACAGAAGCTATCTTGTGAATCTTGATTATGTTTGCGGGTGCAGGGAGGGAGAAGTGTTTCTGTCTCAAGGAGGCAATCTTCCGGTGTCCAAGCTTCGGGAGCGGGATCTGGCCCAGGCGATTTTACGTCATATGAAAGAAAGGAACTGATAATATGGATTGGTTCATCCTGTGGCTCGACGGGCTTACCTTTGCCGGATTTTCCATCATCCATCTGTTTTTCGTCGGCAGTCTTGTCGGGAAAAGACCGAAATACTGGCACACGGTTGGATATTTTTTTCTTCTCTGTATCCTTCAGGCTTTCTGTGTCACGTTTCAAATCGAGGGAATCCTTTCTATTATGATAGAGCTGTTCCTCCTTTATGGCGTAAGCTGTTTCTGGCTGGGAAACCGAGGGGCGGTTTGTGGTATTTCTTCTATCCTGGCGATCTATATCTGCCAGCTTTCGTTTGGAATGATAAATTCTCTGGAAATTTTGATGATTCCCCCTGATGTTAGGGGCTGGAAGCTGTATTGTATATTATCTCTTGCCACTGTGACAGCGTTTGGACTGTGTTTTGGCTTTTGCAGACTGGTTTTAAAATATTTATCTTTTAAAGAAGAGACGCCGCATCTTAGGCTGTTGTTATTGTCTGGCTTATTCTTTTTTTCTGCAGAACTTTATATTGTTCAGACCGCATATCCTTACATAAGCGGGGATGGGGGGATAGGAGAACAACTCCTGCTGCTTCTTCTGCAGGCAATGGGACTGACGGCTTTCATATGTACCTTATATGCTTACCAACGTGTTCTTTATGGGTTAAAGGCACAAGCGGCCTTAGATTCCCTGACTCAGGAAGTCAAAGCTCAGAAAAGATATGTGGGAGAAGCCCAGAAGCGCTATGATAAGACAAAGGCGTTTCGCCATGATATCAAAAATCATTTTTCTGTGCTTCACGGTCTTTTAACCGCCAATCGAGTGGAGGAGGCAAAAGATTATCTGAAAAAGATGGAGACAGCAGCGGTAGAGCTGTCTTTTCCTTGTCAGACCCAAAATCCGGTGGTGGATATCCTGTTAGGAGAGAAACTGGAATTGGCGAAAGCCTGGGGGATTGGATGGGAGACGTTTGTTTTACTGCCACAGAATAGCGGAATCGACGATTTTGATTGGTGCGTGATTTTTGCCAATGGGCTGGATAATGCCATAGAAGCCAGCAAGAAGGTGAATGGAGAACGCTGGATTAAGATGAAAGGAGAGCGTCAGGGGGATTTTTATAGGTTGGAATTCAAAAATTCCTGTGTTCCAGGGCCTATGCCTCCTATGGGAACAGGACTTTCCAACATAAAATCTGTGGCAGAAAAATATCATGGAGCAATACTGACAGAAAAAGAGGAGCATGTTTTTTGTCTGAATGTATTATTGAAGGGAGAATCATTATGAGTAAGATCTATACGTCTGCAGATCAATTAATTGGAGGAACGCCTCTTTTAAGGCTCGCCCATTTGGAAGAGGCGGAAGGGCTGAATGCCAAGCTGGTGGCCAAGCTGGAGTATTTGAATCCGGCCGGCTCTGTAAAGGATCGGGTGGCCAAAGCAATGCTGGATGATGCACAGGCAAAGGGGCTTTTGAAAAAAGATTCGGTTATCATTGAACCTACTTCCGGAAATACAGGGATCGGTCTGGCTTGTGTGGCGGCGGCCAGAGGATATCGAATTATCATCGTTATGCCAGAGACCATGAGCGTGGAACGGCGGCAGCTGATGAAAGCATATGGGGCCGAGCTGGTGCTGACCGAAGGTGCAAAAGGCATGAAGGGAGCCATTGAAAAGGCAGAAGAGCTGGCAAAAGAGATTCCTGAAAGCTTTATTCCGGGGCAGTTTCGTAATCCTGCCAATCCTGCTGCCCATCGTGAGTCTACCGGACCGGAGATTTGGAAGGATACGGACGGCAAGGTGGATATTTTTGTGGCCGGCGTAGGAACCGGAGGAACGGTGACAGGAGTCGGCACATATTTAAAAAGCCAGAATCCAGACATCAAGGTGGTGGCAGTAGAGCCGGCAGATTCCCCTGTCTTAAGTCAGGGAAAAGCAGGCCCTCATGGACTTCAGGGAATCGGAGCCGGATTTATTCCGGAAGTATTGGATACGAAAATCTATGATGAGATTATCACTGTGACCAGCGAGGAGGCGTTTTTGACAGGACGAAAGATCGGAAACCTGGAAGGTGTTTTGGTTGGCATTTCCTCCGGCGCGGCGGCATGGGCTGGGATTTTGTTGGCGAAACGCCCAGAAAATCAGGGAAAGACCATTGTCGTTCTCTTGCCAGATACAGGAGACAGATACTTGTCTACCCCATTGTTTGATTAGGAGAAAAGAGATGAAAATTAAAGATATTTTAGCTCAGGGAAAGCCTACCTTATCTTTTGAAGTATTTCCGCCCAAGACCATGGATAATTATGAGTCTGTGGAACAGGCGGCAAAAGAGATTGCAAAACTCCATCCTGCGTTTATGAGCGTCACCTATGGGGCAGGAGGCGGAACCAGCCAGTATACAGTAGATATCGCCGATACCTTGAATAACGAATATCAGGTGCCCACGCTGGCTCATTTGACCTGCGTTTCCTCTACAAGAGAACATGTCCGCCGAGTATTGGAACAATTAGAGGAAAAGAAAATTGAGAATATTCTGGCCCTCAGAGGAGATATTCCCAGAGAGGGGAAGGTGGAAAAGGATTATCAGTATGCCTCTCAGCTGATCTATGAGATAAAGCAGAAAGGGGATTTCTGCATTGGCGGCGCCTGCTATCCGGAAGGCCATGTAGAGTCAAGCAATAAAACAGAAGATATCACCCATTTAAAGGAGAAGGTGGAGGCAGGCTGCGATTTTGTGACCACTCAGATGTTTTTTGATAACAATATTTTGTACAATTATCTATACCGCATTCGGGAGCGAGGAATCACAGTTCCGGTGATTGCGGGAATCATGCCTGTGACCAATGTGTCTCAGATCAAGCGGATCTGTCAGATGTCAGGCACGTATCTGCCCTCTCGGTTTAAGGCCATTGTGGACCGGTTCGGTCATAATCCGGCCGCTATGAGGCAGGCGGGAATCGCCTATGCCACAGAACAGATTATTGACCTGATTGCCAACGGTGTAAATGGAATCCATATTTACTCTATGAATAAGCCGGAGGTGGCAAGGCGGATTCAGGATAGCTTGTCAGAAATCCTGTAGGATTTTATTGAGACGGAGGACAGCCATTATGAACACAAAAGAGATTCTGCGCTATTTAGGATATGGCCGGCATGAGGCAAAGGAGCAGGTTCTTGTATTAATAGAAGCGTGCGTTCGGGAGCTTGAAAGGGCGGCTGTGCCCAAGTCCATCTATAAAGAATATCCCTTGTCTTTTTATGGGGAGGAGGGAATTGACTGCTGTGCATTTCAGACCTGCAGCAAGGCTCTTAAAAAGAATTTGAAAGACTGCCAAAGCGTGCTGCTGTTTGGGGCGACTCTGGGAACGGGGGTTGATCTATTGCTTCATAGATATAACAGGCTTCAGATGAGCAAGGCGGTGGTCCTTCAGGCGGCGGCCGCTGCTATGCTGGAGGATTACTGCGACCAGATGAACGAGGAACTTGAAAAAAAATATGAGGAGAAGGGGTTGTATCTGCGTCCCAGATTCAGTCCCGGATACGGTGACTTTTCTTTGGAGTGTCAGCCGGCTCTCCTTGGGTGTCTGGAGGCTGGGAAACGGATTGGGATCACTCTGACAGACAGCCTTTTGATGGCGCCCTCCAAATCTGTGACGGCGGTGATTGGAATCAGCCGAATTCCAGGAACATGTGGGATGAGAAGCTGCCAGGATTGTGAAAAGAGGGATTGTGCATATAGGAGGACGTAAAAGTTGAGGAAAATTGGGTAGTCGGTTGAATGAGGAGGGCTGCCCCTCCTCATAGTTTAATCGTCGTATTCCAGATATGCCCCTTTCATAGGGCTGGCGGCGTGCTGGCTGAACAGCCGAAGTGCGCCCTTGCCATAACGAGCCTTTCGCGGCTTCCACTTCTTCTTTCGCTGCGCTAATATCTCTTCCATCTCCTCTGGGGTCTTTTTCACTCCCTGAACGCCTATAATATTTAATTTTCGGGCCATGACGTCAATTTCGATTAAGTCTCCTTCCTCCACTAAAGCGATGGGACCTCCGTCTGCAGCTTCTGGACTGCAGTGGCCAATAACTGGTCCGGTGGAGGCTCCTGAGAAGCGTCCGTCTGTAATCAGAGCGATACTTCGTCCCAACTCTTTATCGCTGCTGATGGCCTCTGAGGTGTAGAACATTTCCGGCATTCCGCTTCCTTTTGGCCCTTCATAGCGAATAAAAACAGCCTCTCCTTTCTGCACCCTGTGATTTAACACGGCGTCTAAACAATCTTCCTCACTGTCAAAGGGACGAGCCCGCAGCACAGCCTGGAACATTTCCTTTGGGCAGGCGGTGTGTTTAATGACAGCGCCCTCTGGCGCTAAATTTCCTCTGAGAACAGCGATGCTTCCGTCTGTCCCGATGGCTTTTTCATAGGGACGTATGATATCTTCCTTTGTTAAAGCACAGTGATAGCGGTTATTAAATTCCTCCAGCCATTTCTGGCACCGGTCATAGAAGCCGTTTTTCTTTAACTCCTCCAGATTCTCTCCCAGAGTCTTTCCTGTCACAGTCATGGCGTCTAAATGGAGACAATGCTTTATCTCCTCCATAATCGCCGGAACGCCTCCTGCATAATAGAAACATTCTGCTGGCCAGCGGCCGGCTGGACGGACGTCTAAGAGGTAGCGGGCGTTTCGATGTAGTCGGTCGAAGGTGTCTCCTGTAATGTCGATTTTCAGCTCATGAGCAATGGCGGGAAGATGGAGAAGGCAGTTGGTGCTTCCCGATATAGCGGCATGGATTAGGATGGCGTTTTCAAAGCTGTCCATGGTCACAATCTCGCTGGGCCGCATGTGTTCCATATAGGCCAGCTTTACTGCCTGACGGCCTGCCTGTCTGGCAAAGCTTAAAAGATCTGGGCTGGTGGCGGGCATGAGGGCGCTGCCAGGAAGAGACAGCCCCAAGGCTTCGGCCATAATCTGCATGGTGGAGGCGGTTCCGATAAAAGAACAGGCTCCGCAGCTTGGACAGGCATTGTTCTTGGCCCATTGAAATGTTTCTTCACCAATTTCTCCTCTCTGGAATTTGGCGCTGTACATGCCAAGCTGTTCCAGAGTAAGCATATCTGGACCTGCGTTCATGGTTCCGCCGGATACCACTACCGCAGGAATATTTACCCGCAGAAGTCCCATTAAGTTAGCTGGCATTCCCTTATCACAGCTTGCCAGATATACTCCTGCGTCAAAAGGAGTGGCGTTTGCCTGAATCTCAATCATGTTGGCGATCATTTCTCGGCTGGCCAGACTGTAATTGATGCCGTCTGTTCCCTGACTTTCCCCGTCGCACATGTCTGTACAAAAATATCGGGCTCCATGTCCTCCGGCTTCTGCCACGCCTTTTCGCACTTCTTCGACCAGAACATCCAGATGACCGCTTCCCGGATGGCTGTCCCCAAAGGTACTTTCAATAAAAATCTGAGGCTTGGACAAATCCTCTGGTTTCCAGCCTGTCCCGATCCTTAAGGGATCCAGCTCAGGAGCCAGCGTTCGCATTTTCTGACTGACTAAACAACTCATAATCATACCTCTTTTCTCATTTTTTCTACATACTGTTCTAAGCAAACAAGGAGATAATTAATGCTACCACAAAACCAGTGAATCCGACAAGGGTTTCCATCACAGTCCATGTTTTTAATGTGGTTTTTTCATCCAATCCCACTAAGGACTTGACTAACCAGAAGCCGGAATCATTAAAATGGGAGAATGCAGTAGCGCCTCCAGCCACCGCTGCAGTGGTACAGGCCAAATAGAGAGGCGACAAATCTGTGATTCCTGGAAGAGCGGAAACGATTCCCGCCGCCATGGTCATAGCCACAGTGGAAGAGCCTACGCTGATACGAACCAGAACTGCAACAAGAAAAGCTAAAACCACAAATGGAAGCGACATAGAAGAAACTGCATTTCCAATGATATCGCCGAGGCCAGAATATTGGAGAACGTAGCGGAGAACGCCGCCGCAGGCTGTGACCAGAAGAATCATGCCTGTAGGCTCCAGAGATTTGGTCATAATTTTTTCCAGCTCTTCCATGGAATAGCCGTGGCGGATTCCTAAAAGAAACATGGCGGCAATGGTGGCGATAAGCAGAGCCACGAAAGGTTCTCCCAGAAAAGCAAACAGAGGAGCCAGAGCTTTCATGGAGGGAGAGACTCCTGTAAGGGAGTTAAAGATTATAAGCACAAGGGGAATGAGGATTATGCCTGCAATGGTCCAGAAATCGGGAAGCTTGGACTCCTCAAAATTTTCTTGTCCAGAGATTCTCTCCGGAACAGGAATCTGATAATTTTTTCCACAAATGCTTCCCCAGACAGGCCCTGCCACAACCATAGAACAGGCCCCACAAAATATTCCCACTAAAATCACCCATCCCAGGTCCACATTCAGCATAGTGGCCACAAGGACAGGACCTGGGGTAGGGGGAATAAAGGCGTGTCCTACGGCAAGGCCGGCCAGGAGCGGAATCACATAATACAAAGAAGAACGTTTGGTTCTTTTTGCCAGAGAAAAGGCAAGGGGAATGAGGATAATCAATCCCGCGTCAAAAAACACAGGCATGGATATGACCATTCCCGTAATGCCAAGAGCCCAGGCCGCCTTTTTGTCACCGAACCATTTCACCATGGTGACAGCCAAAGTCTGGGCTCCTCCAGACAGTTCCAGAATTGCTCCAAACATGGAACCTAAGCCCACTAACAGAGCGATTCCTTTTAAGGTGTTTCCGATGCCGTCGTTAACGGCAGCAACAATGTCAGTGGCAGGCATTCCGGCAAAAAGGCCGATAAAGACAGCGCCGACTAAAATGGCGATCATTGCCTGGACCTTGAATTTGATAATCAGGACTAATAAAAGGATCAATCCCACAAGAGCGGCTGTTATCAGTCTTGCGGGATTTAAGGCAGTTTCTGGCGTCATAAGCTTTCCTCACTTTCACAAAGGTTTCCTGTCTTTTAATGTTTGCTTTTTGTGATGGAAATTATTCTTTCTCTATAAAAAAACATTGCATTTTTAAAATCTAATGCTATAATAGTTGACATGGGGATATAGCTCAGCTGGGAGAGCGCTACGTTCGCAACGTAGAGGTCGCGAGTTCGAACCTCGTTATCTCCACGAGAAAAGCCTTGATTTTTCACAATGTCATTAACTTAAGAAAAAGAACAATACCGGATACCTTTACACCCCTCCATGGGATAAAGGCATCCGGCGTTGTTATGGACCCCCTCCTGATATTTGATGCTGTTCTGCTGTATTTATCATGCGGAATGTCCTCATGTGCTATCATTTTGTTGTTTAATAAGCCCTTTTATGTGTGTTTGAATATTTTCCCGCAAGCTGACCCTTTGTCCGGTGGTAATGACGGTCTGGTCTTATCGGAACCAGATTTTTGCTGATGTCTTCATATATCTGCTGGAACAGTTTATCCTGTTTCTGCGCATCTGTTTCCAACAGAATATAAATCAGGTCATTTTTTAATATCCCGATGCTTAATGT